>CAZKYG010000252.1:0-12191 GCA_964556915.1 uncultured Gemmatimonas sp. | reverse complement strand
CCCTCGGCGAGCTGGCGCTCCAGCCCCGGCCGCCGGCATGGGTCGCGCTCGAGGTGTCGTCGTTCCAGCTGCACGACACGGCGTCCCTCGCCCCGGTCGTGGGCGTGCTCACCAACCTCTCGCCTGACCACCTGGATCGGTACGCGTCGCTGGACGACTACTACGCGGACAAGGACCGCCTGTTCGCGAACGCCACGCCGGCGTCGGTCTGGGTGCTGAATGCCGACGACGTCGAGGTGATGCGGCGCACGGCGCGCGTGAAGGGCCTGCATCGCCACTTCTCGGTCAGCGGCCTCGACGTGGATGCGATGCTCGACGACGCCCACGGGGCGATTCGCCTGCTTGGCGAGCCCCTCATGCCGCTCGACGCACTGCCGCTCATCGGGCGGCACAACGTCGCGAACGCCCTCGCGGCGGCGCTCGCGGTGGTGAGCGCCGATCCGGCATTCGCGACGGCGCCCGCGCGCGACGCGATCCGGCAGGGCCTGCGGTCGTTCCAGGCGCTCCCCAATCGCCTCGAGGTGGTGGCGGACGCCCACGGCGTGGTGTGGATCAACGATTCCAAGGCCACCAACGTGGCGTCGGCGCGCGTGGCGATCGACGGGATGACGCGGCCGACGGTGGTGCTCATGGGCGGCCGCCACAAGGGCGAGTCGTACGCGTCGCTCGCCGGATCCCTCGCGCGCCACGCCCGGCTGGTCATCGCGTACGGCGAGGCCGGCGAGCAGATCGCCGCCGACCTCGCCGCCGCGGGACGCGACGTGGCGGTCGAGCGCCTCGGGTCGTCTTTCGAGGAGGTGATCGCGCGGGCGCGCGCTGCGGCGCGGCCCGGCGACGCCGTGCTCCTGTCTCCAGCCTGTTCCAGCTTCGACATGTTCCGAAATTATGAAGAACGCGGCGCCGCCTTCCGCCGCCTGGCCAGGGGCGAGGCGTGACGTCAATCCCGATGCCGGGCGGGGCGGGAACCGCCGCGCCGGTCGCACCCACGGCCACCGCGCGCGCGCTCGTCCAAGAGCGCACGCGGTGGCGCATCGATGTCGAGGCGCGGGCCCTGATGCTGGTCACCGCCGTGCTGCTCGCCTTTGGCCTCGCGACGCTGTACAGCGCGAGCGCGTTCACGGCGATGAACATCCAGAAGGGCAGCGCGTTCTTCCTCCTCAAGCAACTCACCGGCGTCGCGGCCGGGACGCTGGCGTTCGCCGTTGCCGCCAAGACCGACGCGGAGCGCTGGCGGCAGTACGCGTGGCACCTCATGGCGCTCGCGATGGCCGCCATGCTGCTCACCGTGCTGCCGTTCACGCGCGCCATCGCGCCGCCGATTCTCGGCGCCCGTCGGTACCTGTTCGGCGGGTCCATCCAGCCATCGGAGTTCGCCAAGCTCGCCGTGGTCGTGTGGACGGCGATGCTCGTCGTGAAGAAGGGCGACAAGATGCGCCGGTTCACGAAGGGCATGCTGCCCATCGCCGTCGTGATCGGGGCGCTGTGCGTGACCGCCGTACTCGAGCCCGACCTCTCGGTGGTGCTCTTCTTCGGCCTGCAGATGGGCGTGATCGTGTTCGCCGCCGGCGGCCGCATCGGGCACTTCGTGCTGCTCGGCATGCTCAGCGTGCCCGTCATCTGGGAGAAGGCGCAGAAGCTCCAGTATGTAATGGAGCGGCTCCTCGGCTTCGCCGACGCCGCCGGCGCGGCGCACGCAACGGTGAACTACCAGCTCAAGCAGTCCCTGATCGCCGTGGGCTCCGGCGGCCTCTTCGGCGTGGGCTTCGGCGAGGGACGCCAGCAGAACGGATACCTGCCGCTCTCGTACGACGACTTCATCGGCGCGAGCATCGGCGAGGAGTGGGGCTTCGTCGGGATGGCCGTGATCATCCTGCTGTTCGCGGCGTGGGGCTGGCTCGGGTTCCGCATCGCGAAGAAGGCGGAGACGGAGTTCCAGCAGCTGCTCGGCATCGGCCTCACGGTGACGCTGCTCGTGACGGCCTACCTGCATATCGGCGTCGTGATCGGGCTCCTGCCGACCACCGGCCTGACCCTGCCATTCATCTCCTACGGACGCTCGAACCTGATCCTGTCCATGCTCACGACGGGCATCCTGGTGAACATCGGGAGCCGGCGGGAGCGCATCGTCGGCGCCGGCGCGACCGACCCGCTGGCCGCGCGTCGCCGCTGACCGTTCCGGCCGTGAACGTCCTCTTCGCGGGCGGCGGCACCGGCGGGCACCTCTATCCGGCGCTCGCCATCGCCCGCGCGTTGCGTCGCCGGGAGCCGGCCGTTCGCGCGCACTTCATCGGTGCGCACCGCGGCATCGAGCGCGACGTGCTCCCCACCACCGGCTTCCCGTTTACGCTGGTGGACGCGCATCCCCTGTATCGCAGCGGCGTGTGGCGCAACTGGCGAACGCTCGTGGGCGGCGCCACGGCATGGCGCGACATCGGGCGCGTGGCCGCGCAACTCCATCCCGACCTCGTCGTCGGCACGGGCGGGTATGCGAGCGCCGTCGCGCTCGCGTGGGCGGCCGCCCACGGCGTGCCGATCGTGCAGCACATCGGCGACAGCCACCCCGGTGCCACCGCGCGCCTCTTTGCGCGGTTCAGCACGGAGGCCTACCTCGGCTTCCCGGAAGCCGAGGCGCTCCTGCCGCACGGCCGGTGCACGTACCACGTGACGGGAAACCCGATCGAGCCGCCGCCCGACATCCACCCGGCCGCGGCGGCAGCGCGCGCGCGCTGGGGGTTTCCGGCCTCCGCGCGCGTGCTGCTCGTGTTCGGCGCGAGCCAGGGCGCGCGGGCGATCAACGTCGCGACGCTCGGCTACATCGAGCGGGGCCTGCCGCCGGCGCTGTGCGTGCTCTGGGTGACCGGCAAGGCGCAGTACGACCTGTACCGTGGCATGGACCGGCCCGACGTGCGCGTCGTGCCCTATGTCTCGCCGATGGCCGAGGCCTACGCTGCCGCGGACATCGCGCTGTCGCGCGGCGGCATGATGAGCACGTCCGAGCTCTGCGCCTGGGGGATTCCGTCGTTCATCTGTCCGCTCCCCACGGCCGCGCACGACCACCAGACGTCGAACGCGAAAGCGCTCGCGCGGGCCGGCGCGGCGATCCACATGCCGCAGGCCGAGCTGACGCCCGAGCGCCTTGCGCGCGAGGTGGATGCGCTGCTCGCCGACCCGGCGCGCCTCGCATCGCTCGCGCGGGGCGCGCTCGCCCGCGCGCGGCCGTTTGCCGCGGACGAGATCGCGGGCCACATCCTCCGACTCATGGCGAATGCCGCTGATTGACCCGACGGACACGCGGCCCGTGCACTTCATGGGCATCGCTGGCGCGGGGATGAGCGCGCTGGCCGAGCTGTGCGTGCGTCGCGGCGCGCGGGTCACGGGGTGCGACCACTCCGGCGCCACGCCCGACTTGGCGGGGCTCGGCGTCGACGTCCGGCGAGGGCACGATCCGGCGCACGTGGCGGGGCACCGGGCGCTCGTCGTGACGTCGGCCGTGCCGAAGGACCATCCCGAAATCGCCCGGGCGCGGGAGCTGGGGATTCCGGTGATCCGTCGGGCGGAGGCCCTCGCGGAGGCGACCGCCGGCGGCGAGCGGCTCGTGGCGGTGGCGGGTACGCATGGCAAGTCCACGACCACCGTCATGACCACGGAGGCGCTCAAGGGGGCGGGCGTGGACGCCACCGGCGTCGTCGGCGCGCGGGTGCGCGCCTGGGGCGGCAATCTCAGCGCAGGCGCCGATCGGGTGTTCGTGGTGGAGGCCGACGAGTACGACCGGTCGTTCCTCGCCCTCGACCCGCAGGTGGCGGTGGTGACGAACATCGAGGCCGACCACCTCGACATCTACCGCGACCTCGCCGACATCCGCGCCACCTTCGCCACCTTCGCGCGGCGCGCACGCTGGCTCGCCATCTGCGCCGACGACCACTGGGCGAACCTGCTGCCGTCGCCGGCGACGGCCGAGGTGGTTCGCTACGGCATCACGAGCCCGGACGCTCGCATGGTGGCGCGCGACATTCGGCCCGCGGACGGCGGCGTGGCGTTCGACGTCGTGTACGACGGCAAGCGCCTGGGCCCGGTGACCCTCGCCGTGCCGGGCCTGCACAACGTGCGCAACGCGCTGGCGGCCATCGCGGTGGGCGTCGGGGCCTGGGGCGCGGCGGTCGAGGCGCTCGCGCGCGGGCTCGCGAACTTCCGCGGCGTCGAACGGCGGTTCGAACGGGTCGGTGAGGCGGCGGGTGTATCCGTCGTGGACGACTACGCGCACCATCCGACCGAGATCCGCGCTACGTTGGCCGCGGCGCGGGAGGCGTTCCCCGGGCGGCGCATCGTCGCCGCCTTCCAGCCGCACCTGTTCACGCGGACGCGCGACTTCGCCCGCGATTTCGCCGCCGCGCTCGCCGGTGCCGACGCCGTCTGGCTCGCCGACATCTATCCCGCCCGCGAGCAACCCATTGCCGGCGTCACGAGCGCGCTGATCGCCGGTCCGATGGCGGCCGCCGGCCACCGGCCCGTGTGGACGGGCGCCCGCGCCGACCTCGCCGCGGCCCTCGCGAAGTCCGTGCGGAGCGGCGACGTCGTGATCACGATTGGCGCCGGCGACATCACGACGACGGGGCCGGAACTGTTGACGCTCCTGCGGGCCCGCGAGGAGGAGGCGTGACGGAAACGGGCCCGCGCCCCCGGTGGATCCGGCGCGTGGGAGTGCTCGCCATCATCCTGGCGGCGGTGAGCGCGCCATTCTGGTATCGCGCCGCCCTCGGCCGCCTCGATTTCTTCCGCGTGCGACGCGTGGAGGTGGTGGGCGCCCGTTACGCCAATCCCGATGAGATCGTTTCGCGAATGGGAGTGGACTCGACAGCGTCCATCTGGGACGACGCCGGGCCGCTCGAGGCGCGTGTGCGACGGTTGCCGTCCGTGCGTGACGTTCACGTCGGCCGGCGGCTGCCCGGCACGCTCGTCGTGCACGTGACGGAGAACATGCCCGTCGCGCTCGTCCCGGGCGCGTCGGGCCTGGTGGCGGTGGACGCGGCGGGGCAGACGCTTCGGATCGACCCGACCGCGGTGGACGTGGATCTTCCGGTGCTGCGCGGGCGCGACGCGCTCGCCCTGCGCCTGCTCGGCGAGATCCGCGGTCAGCTGCCGGCGGTCTTCGCGCGGATCGGCGACGTGCGGCGCGCGCCGGACGGGAGCATCGCGATACACTTCACGGAACCGGCCGCGCGCGTAGTGCTTGCGCTGCCGGACCTCACGATGGACCGGTTGTTCGACATCATCCCGGTCGAGGCGGACCTCGCGCGAAGGCATGTGGGCGCCGCCGAGATCGACCTGCGGTACCGCGACCAGGTGGTCGCCAGACTCCCATGACCTCCGACACGCTCGTTGCTGGACTCGACATCGGATCCGCCAAGACCACGGCCGTGATCGCCGAAGTGGTGGGCGACCTGCCCAAGCACCCCACGGTGAACATCCTCGGGGTGGGGCAGGCCCGCACCACCGGGCTCCGCCGCAACGTGGTGGCCGACATCGAGGAATCCACGCGCTGCATCAAGAAGGCGCTCGAGGACGCCGAACGCATGGCCGGCGCCCGCGTCACCACGGTGTACGCCGGAATCGCCGGCGAGCACGTGCAGGCCATGACCTCCACGGGGATCGCGTCCGTGACGGGGGCGGAGATCACGCGCGCCGACGTGGACCGCGCCAACGCGGTCGCGCGCGCACAGCCGATTCCGCAGGATCGCGAGCTGATCCACGCCATCCCGCAGGAATACGCGGTGGACAAGAACATCGGCGTGCGTGATCCGATCGGCATGATCGGCACGCGGCTCGAGACGGAGATGTACCTCGTCACGATCGGCTCCAGCCCGGCGATGAACCTCCGCAAGGCGGTGGAACGGGCGGGCTACAAGGTGGGCGAGCTGGTGCTCGAGCCCCTGGCCTCCGCGCTCGCCGTGCTCACCGACGACGAAAAGGAACTCGGCGTCTGCCTCGTCGAGATGGGCGCCGGAACGACCGACGTTGCCGTCTTTCATGAGGGCAAGATCCGCCACCTGGGGACGGTCGGCCTCGGCGGGCTGAACGTGACCAGCGACATCGTCCACGGGCTCGGCGTCACCCAGGCCGACGCCGAAGCGCTCAAGGAGAAGTACGGCTGTGTGTACGAGCCCATGGTGGACCGCGCCGACGTGATCGCCCTGCCGGGCACGGTGGCGCAGGGCGAACGCCAGATTCCGCGCGAGCTGCTGGCGCACATCATGCACCAGCGCACGTCAGAGATCTTCGAGATGGTCTCCCGCGATGTCGAGAAGGCCGGGTACATCAAGAAGCTGGCGGCCGGCGTCGTGGTGACGGGCGGCGCGGCGGCGCAGCCGGGCACCGCCGAACTGGCCAGCGACGTGTTCGGCGCCGGCGCGCGCATCGGCGTGCCGGGCGAGTTCCTCGGCGGCCTGGCGGACAACGTTGCACAGGCTCGCTTTTCGACGGTCGTTGGCCTCGTGCAGTACGGCGCGCACCGCGTGGCCTTGGGCGGCGCGACCTCGAAGAGTCGTCGCCTGTCCATGGCGGGCTCGGCGCCGTCGGTCGACAAGCTCGCGCAGCGCGTGAAGACGTGGCTGCAGGACTTTTTCTGACCGATGGCTGGCAGGGGGTCACAACCCTTTGGCAGTCGCGCTCGATGTGGAAAAGTCTCCGCATTCGGGCGCTTTGCCTTTGCGCCAGTCGCTCGTCAAGTATGATGACGGCGGGTGTCCCGACGCGCGGGTTCCGCGCGGTGTCGCAAGCTCCGGGCCTTCGCTATCATTTGTCTCCTTCGGTTCGCTGCCTTCTGCCACCCGCCCTCTGACATCTGATCCACATGTCCATCTTCGAGTTTGAGGATTCCCCGGCGCAAAGCGCACGCATGAAGGTGGTCGGGGTCGGCGGTGGTGGCGGCAATGCCGTCAACCGCATGATCGACGAGAGCCTCAGCGGCGTCGAGTTCATTTCCGTCAACACCGACGCGCAGGCGCTCCTCAACTCGAAGTCCGACGTCAAGATCCAGATCGGGAAGAAGCTCACGCGTGGCCTCGGTGCCGGCGCCAGGCCCGAGATCGGGCGCCAGGCGATCGACGAGAATCGCGACGACGTGGGCCGCGCCCTCTCCAACGCCGACCTCGTGTTCGTCACGTGCGGCATGGGCGGTGGCACGGGAACGGGCGCCGCGCCGATCGTCTGCGAGCTGGCGCGCGAGGCCGGTGCGCTGACGGTGGGCATCGTCACCAAGCCGTTCCTGTTCGAAGGCCGCAAGCGCATCCGCCAGGCCGAGGAAGGCATCATCGAGATGAGCAAGCACGTGGACACGATGATCGTCGTGCCCAACGAGCGGCTCCTGGCCGTGGTGGGGAAGAACATCCCCTTCCAGGACGCCCTCAAGAAGGCCGACGAGGTGCTCCTGCACGCGACGAGCGGCATCTCGAACATCATTTCCGGCGTCGGCATGATCAACGTGGACTACGCCGACGTGCGCACCGTGATGAAGGACGGTGGCGCCGCGCTCATGGGCACCGGCATCGGGCGCGGCGATGACCGCGCCATGGCCGCCGCTCGCGAGGCCATCAGCAGCCCCCTCCTCGACAACGTGCAGATCGCCGGCGCGACCGGCGTGCTCCTCAACGTCACCGGCGGGCCGGACCTCACCCTGGGCGAGGTGACCGCGATCGCCGACGTCATCCACGACGCCGCGGGCGACGACGCCGAGATCATCTTCGGTGCCGTGCAGGAGCCGTCGATGCAGGGCGAGATCCGCGTCACGGTCGTCGCCACGGGCTTCGGCCGGGCCCAGACCGGCGCGCGTCCGGCGGGGGCCTCGGGAACGCATGCCGCGCGATCGCAGAGCGGCGGGACGCCGGTCATCCCGATCGACGGCGCGCGCCCGCGCCCCGTGATCGGCAGCGCATACCCTGGTGGCCTGCCGGGCGGCGCCGCGGGCGGCAGTGCCGTGCCGGCCATGCGCCGGGCGACGCCGGCCCCGGAACGCCGTCAGCAGCCGGACCTCGACGACCTCGAGATCCCGACGTTCATCCGGCGCCAGATGGACTGAAACGGCTGGCTGTGGGCAGATGGCAGAGCGGCGGCATCGGTTTCCGGTGCCGCCGCGTAGTTTTCGTCTGTCGTCTATCGTCTATCGTTTAGCGTCTGCTCGTTTCTCCCCACACGTCTCCCGTGCTCCTCTGGTTCATCGCCATCGCTGCCGGTGGCGCCTTTGCCTACGCGCAGTACCGCCTCGGTGGCGCCCTGCATGCGCGTCGGCCGCTGGTGTTGCGCGCCGTAACGGGCACCGCGGTGGCGGCCCTGCTGCTTGACGCGCCGGTCGGCTGCAGCCGCACAACGCGTCCGTACGTGGCGCTCGACGCCTCCGCGAGCTGGCTCGCCGCGGGCGACTCGACCCCGTGGAAGCGTGCCGTGGCGGCCGCCGACTCCGTGGGTGGCGACACGACGTTGCTCGTGGGGGACAGCGTGCGCGCGGGGCCGCCGCCCGCCGCCCCGGCCGACATCGCCTCACGCATTGGCCCCCTCGTGGAACGGTCCCTCGGTGCAGGACGCGCCGCGGTGCTCGTGACCGACGGGCGGATCGACGATCCGGAGCGCCTGGAGGAGCTGCCCGGCGGCTCGGCCGTGGTCGTCGTGGACGCCGGCAGCACGCGTGACGCGGCGGTCGGGTCGCTCGCGCTGCCGGGGAGCGCGGTCACGGGCGACACCGTGGACGTGGTGGCCGTCGTGTCCGCGGGGAGCGGGGGGGCGGGGGCGGGACGCGCAGAACTGACGATCGACGGCGTTTCGGCCGGCACGCAGGCCGTGGATTCGATGGCCGCGTTCGCCGAGCGCGAAGTTCGCTGGCGCGTGGGCGTCGGCCCGCGCGCGGGGGAGCGCCTGCTCCGCGCCACGGTCGCGAGCGCCGGCGACCGGCTCGCCCGCAACGACACCCTGATGGCGGTGCTGGACGTGGCGGCCGGCGCATCGGCGGTGTTCGTGTCCACGGCGCCCGACTTCGATGCCCGCTACGCGCTCGAGGTGCTGCGCGGCACGCTTGCGGTGCCCACGCGGGGGTACTTCCGGCTCGCGCCCGGCCAGTGGCGGGTGGACGGTACGCTCGCGCCGGTCGCCGAGGACGAGATCCGGCGGTCGCTCGCCGAGGCGCCGATCATCATCCTGCACGGCGACACGGCGGTGTTCGGTGCCCCGCGCAGTTATGCGCGGGGCGCGCTCGGCCTCATCGTTCCGCCGGCGCCGCGCGGCGACGAGTACTATCCCGTATCGGCGCCTCCTTCGCCGCTGATGGCCACCTTCGCGGCGCTCCCGTGGGATTCGCTGCCGCCGATCGAGGTGGGCGATGCCCCGGCCGGCGCCGAGTGGGTCGGCCTCACAGCGAAACGCGGGCGGCGACTCGACGAGCGCCGCGTGGTTGCCGGAACGACGTCGCCGTCGCGTACGGTGGTGGTGCCCGCGGCAGGCATGTGGCGGTGGCGGTTCCGGGGCGGCCGCAGCGCCGACACCTTCGTCTCGTTCTGGGGGTCGGTCTTCGACTGGCTTGCGGGCTCGACGGTCGATCTGCGCGGCCCGCGGCCTTCGGCGCCGTACGTGCGTGCCGGCGAGCCGGTACGCTGGCGGCGCGGGGGCATGAAGGATTCGACGGTCGTGGCCGTGGTGCAACGGCGAGGTGCGCCGAAGGCCGATTCGCTCGTGCTGCAGTTCTCCGGCGCGTCGAACGTCACCGAAACAGCGCCGCTCGCCCCGGGCGTGTACAGCACGAAGGTCGGCGGTAACGACGGCATGCTGGCCGTGAACGTGTCCAACGAGTGGGTGCCGAGGCGCCCGACCGTGCATGCCGGGGCCATCGGGTCCGGCCAGAGCGCGGGACGGGCCCCGGGCGCGCGTACCGCCTGGTGGCTCTTCGCCCTCGCGCTCACGGCCGTGTGCGCCGAGTGGATTTTGCGCCGCAAGGTCGGTCTGCGCTGACCGGCGTGCGCGCTCCCGCCGCTCATCCGCCTTCCGCATGAACCGGCCGCGCGGGTTTTGGGGCCGCCTCAAGCGCCTCGCGCTCACCGACGTCCGCGTGATCGCCACGGGCGGCGTGGACGCCGCGAGCCTCGATCGGCTCGAGGAGACGCTGATCACGTCGGACTTCGGCCCGGCCGTGACCGCCCGGCTCGTGGACGACGTGCGCCGCCAGGGCGAACGTGGCACGATTCGCACGACCGCGGACTTCGAGCGCGCGCTCGCAACGGGCGTGGCGAACGCGCTGCGCGCCGGCCGGAGCGATCCCGCGCTCGCGCGCGCCGCGTCACCGCCCACCGTGTACGTCGTCCTCGGGGTCAATGGCGCGGGGAAGACCACGTTCATCGGCAAACTCGCTGCGCGCCTGAGGCGCGAGGGGCGGTCGGTCGTGGTCGCGGCCGGCGACACGTTCCGCGCCGGCGCCATTGACCAGCTGCGGGTGTGGGCCGACCGCGCCGGCGTCGCGTTCGTCGGGGCCACGGCGGGCGCCGACCCGGCGTCCGTGGCGTGGGGGGCGATCGATGCCGGCCTCGCGCGCGGGGCCGATGTCGTCGTCATCGACACGGCGGGGCGGCTCCATACCAGCGACGCCCTCATGGACGAACTGCGCAAGGTGTTCCGGGTGATCGACAAGCGGTTGCCGGGCGCGCCGCACGAGGCGCTGCTCGTGCTCGACGCCACCATCGGGCAGAACGCCGTGGCGCAGGCGCGCGTGTTCGCCGCCGCCGTACCCGTCACGGGGCTCGTGCTGAACAAGCTCGACGGTTCGGCGAAGGGCGGCGTTGTCGTGGCGGTGCACGAGGCGATCGACGTCCCCGTGAAGTTCGTCGGCACCGGTGAGGGCGTGGACGACCTCGAGGCGTTTGACGCCGACGCATTCGCGGGCGGACTTTTCCCGGGATGACTCCCGCGCCGCGCCGCACGCTCGACATGCAGGCGATGTACCTGCAGGGCGTGGGCCCGAATCGCGCCGATGCGCTGCGACGACTCGGCGTCTTCACGGTGCGCGACCTGCTCTTCCACATCCCGCACCGCTATGAAGATGCGAGCACCATCTCGCCGGTGAACCGGCTCCGGGTGGGCGACGACGCCACGATCATGGGGCGCGTCGTCTCGAAGGGCATCATCCCCACCCGAAAGGGCCTGCGCGTCTTCCAGGCGGTGATCAAGGACGCCAGCGGCATGATCGAGTGCGCGTGGCCGGGTCAGCCGTTCCTGGACCGCTCCATCAAGGCGGGCGACGCGCTCCTCCTCGCCGGGTCCGTGCGCTTCTTCCACGGCCGCCAGTTCGCGCCGCGCGAGACGATCAACCTGGGCGCCGGCGAGGACGCGACGGGTCGCGTGCTGGCGGTGTACCCGGCCACCGAGGGCATGTCGTTCAAGCAGGTGCGGTTCCTGATCGACAAGCACCTCGACACGTACCTGCCGCTCGTCGAGGAGTACCTGCCCGCCGCACTGCTGAAGCGCGTGAGCGTGCCCGCGCTTCCCGAGGCGCTGCGCATGGTGCACCGGCCGGCGACGCTCGACGAGGCGATGCGCGGGCGCAGCCGGCTTGCCTTCGAGGAGCTGCTGTTCGTCCAGATCCTCCACCTGCGCGCGCGCGCGCTCGCGCGGACGGCCCGCGTCGGCATCACGTTCGAGAACCGCCGCGACCTCACCACGAAGCTCAAGGCGGCGCTGCCGTTCGAGCTGACCTCGGCCCAGGTGCGCGCCACGCGCGAGATCGTGCGCGACATGACGAGCGGCGAGCGCATGCACCGCCTGCTCCAGGGCGACGTCGGCAGCGGCAAGACCGTGGTCGCGTTGTTCGCCTGCCTGCTCGCCATGGAGAACGACTACCAGGCGGCGGTGATGGCGCCGACCGAGCTGCTCGCCGAGCAGCACGCGGACACGATGACGCGCCTGCTGGCGCCGCTCGGCATCTCGCCGGTGATCGTGACCGGTTCACTTGGCGCGAAGGCGCGCCGCGCCGCGGCCACGCGCCTCGCGAGCACCGAGTCCGTGCTCGCGATTGGCACGCACGCGCTGGTGCAGGAGAGCGTGGCGTTCGGCCGGCTCGGGCTCGCCGTCGTGGACGAACAGCACCGGTTCGGCGTCGAACAGCGCGACGCCCTGCGCGCCAAGGCCGGCCAGCCCCCGCACACGCTGGTGATGACGGCCACCCC
>CAZKYG010000251.1:0-10930 GCA_964556915.1 uncultured Gemmatimonas sp. | reverse complement strand
GGTGCTCCGGCTCTACTTCGGGCTCGAGGGCGGCCGCGAGCACACGCTCGAGGAGATCGACATCGCCCGCAAGATTCGCGCGGGCGACGCCGACGCCCTCCAAGAACTCGTCAAGCGCAACCTGCGCTTCGTCATCTCGGTCGCCAAGAAGTACCAGAACCGCGGCCTGCCACTCATCGACCTGATCGGTGAGGGCAACGTCGGCCTGCTCACGGCCGCCCGCAAGTTCGATCCCGACCAGGGCGTGAAGTTCATCTCCTACGCCGTCTGGTGGATCCGCCAGGCGATCCTGTCGTCGCTCGCGCGCCAGGGACGCACGGTCCGCGTGCCGCTCAACCGCACCGCCGACCTCTCGCGCATCATCAAGGCGTCCGAGATCCTCCGGCAGAAGCTCCGCCGTGAGCCCACGCCCGAAGAGCTCGCCCAGCTCACCGGCCTCTCGGTGGACGTCGTGCAGTCGCTCGCCGCGCTCAATACGGGCGACGTGCGCCTCGATGCCCCCATGGATCCCGATGGCGATCGCTCCCTCATCGAGCGCTTCGTTGCCGACGAGATGCCCGACACCGAGGAGGAGGCGATGAACCGCTTCCTCAACGACGAGATCGAGGCGGCCCTCAACACGCTCCCGCCGCGCGACGCCAAGGTGCTCCGGCTCTACTTCGGGCTCGAGGGCGGCCGCGAGCACACGCTCGAGGAGATCGGCTCGATGCTCGGCGTCACCCGCGAGCGCGTGCGCCAGCTTCGCGATCGCGCGCTGAAGCGCCTCCGCGAGGGCGAGGTCGGGCGCGCGCTGGGCTCGTTCGCCGCCTAGGCAGGGCGCAGATCGCAAACGGCAGATGCCAGATGGCGGATGACAGATAGCAATCATCTGCCGTCTGCCACCCGCCATCTGCCATCTATATTCATCGGGCCATGATCCGGCTCGACAACGTCTACAAGGCCTTCGGCACGAAGCCGGTGCTCACCGGCTTCTCCCTCGAGGTGCGCGAAGGCGACATCGTCGTCCTGCTCGGCTACTCCGGCACCGGCAAGAGCGTCGCCATCAAGCATATCGTCGGCCTGCTGCAGCCCGACTCGGGCAACGTGGTCGTCGATGGGCTGGAAGTGCCAAAGCTGTCGCGACGCGACCTGTATGACCTGCGCTCGCGGATCGGGTACGTCTTCCAGTTCGCCGCCCTGTTCGACTCGCTCACCGTCGGCGAGAACGTCGCGATGGGCCTGCGCAAGCGCCAGGAAATGACCGAATCGCAGATCCAGGATCGCGTGCACGAGGCGCTCGACCTGGTGGATCTCCCCGACGTCACGGACACCATGCCGAGTGACCTCTCGGGCGGCATGCGGAAGCGGGTCGGCGTCGCGCGCGCGATCGCGCTCCGGCCCAAGTACCTGCTGTACGACGAGCCGACCACCGGCCTCGATCCCGTCACGTCGGCCGTCATCGACGAGCTGATGCTCCGGATGCAGAAACAGCTTGGCGTGACAAGCGTGGTGATCACGCACGACCTCCGCACCGCGTGGACCGTGGGGACGCGCATCGCGATGCTGTACGAGGGCAAGGTCCGCCAGGTGGGCACGCCCGACGAGATCCGTGCCACCACGGACCCGGTCGTCCGCCAGTTCATCGAGGGCCGCGCGACGCCGCTGCCCGAGGTGACGGCGTGACGGCCGAGGCCCGCGTGCGTCGCGAGACGTCGGCGGGCGGGGTGGTGTTCCGGCGTGATGGCGCGCGACTCCTCGTGCTGCTCATTCGTGACGCGCACGGCAACTGGGGGTTCCCGAAGGGGCATGTCGAGCGCGGCGAAGATCCGGCCGCGACCGCCCTGCGCGAAGTGGCGGAGGAAACTGCGGTGGATGCCGCCGAGATCGTGGCGCCGGCTGGGACCATCGAGTGGTCGTTCCGGTCGCGCGGCACACGCATCCGCAAGACGTGCCATTTTTTCGCCATGTCCACGGAGCAGGCGCGGACGCGGCCGCAGCGCACGGAGGGCATCACGACGTGCCGGTGGGCGACGCCGGCTGACGCCAGGCGGATGCTGACGTATGAGAACGCCCGCGACGTCCTCGACGCGGCGCGTGCGGCGGTCGCCGGCGCCCCGGCCCGGGCCTGAGCCATGCCCGCGCGGACGGCAAGTGCGCCGGTCGAGGCGGTGCCCACCGTCATGGCGTACGCGCCGCGCGAGCGCACGCGCGAGCTGCTGCGCCGGGCGTTTCCCAGGCGCAAGGGCCGCCTCCGCATCTGCCGCACGGCCTTGGAGCTCAAGCGCGCCTTCATGCGGACCCTCGTGGACATCGTGGTGGTGGACATCGGCAGCCCCACCGACGACACCTGGGCCGCGGCGGCCTGCGCGCCGGAGTACCCGTGCTCGCCATTCTTCGGTGTCGGTCCGTTTCGCTTCGCTGACGCGCCGGCAGTGGCCCGGTGCGCGACGCTCGACTTCGCCGACATCCTGGCCGAGGGAATCGACGATGCCGTGCTGCGCGATCTCGTGGCGCCGCAGGCGTTCACGACGCGGTTCGCCGCCGCACTCGGGCCGGCTCGGGAGGCCCTCGGCCTCTCGTCGGTGGTGCAGCGCCGCGCGTGGCGGTGGATCGTGGAGCGTGGCGGCCGGCCCGTGCGGACCGACCTCCTGGCCCGGGCGCTCGGCGTCACGCGCGAACACCTGAGCCGGAGCTTCGCCACCGGTGGCGCGCCGAACCTGAAGCGCGTGATCGACCTGGTGCGCGTGATCGCCGCCGCGGAGCTGTCGAAGTGCCCGGGCTACGACGCGGCCGACGTGGCGCAGGTGCTGCAGTTCGCCTCGGCGTCGCACCTGGCGGGCACGGCCGAGCGGGTGTGTGGCACGCGCGCCGCGTCACTCGCGCGCCTGCGGGCCGGCGACATCATCGAGCGATTCCAGCAGGGCCGGGGGCGGAGCCGGGGATAGATCCGCGTGTCGGCCACGGAGCGGCAACTGACAGGATCGGATCAGGGGGATCACCTGCAATCCGGGGGATCCGATCCTGATCTGGCGCGGACGCGCCGGATTGGCGACCCTTGATGCTTGCAATCAACAGGGCTTGTGATATTTTTCACAAGCGCAGTTCACCCCCGATTCATCACTCGGTTTTCGACCAGAATCATGGCTACCTCCACCTCGCTCCGTCCCGGTGAAATCAAGGACATCCTGCTCCGGGAGATCGAAGCAGCCGACCTGAACACGCTGGACGTCGAGGAGGTCGGGACGGTCCTCGAGGTCAAGGACGGCATCGCCCGCATCTACGGACTGATGAAGGCCATGGCCGGCGAGATGCTCGAGGTCACCAGCTCCGAGACCGGGCAGAAGATCACGGCGCTCGCGCTGAACCTTGAAGAGGACAACATCGGCGCGGTCGTGCTCGGCGACTACCTCCAGCTCAAGGAGGGGGACGAGGTGCGCCGCACCGCGCGCGTGCTCGAGGTGCCCGTGGGGCCGGAGCTCGTCGGCCGGGTGGTGGACCCGCTCGGCCGGCCGATCGACGGCAACGGCCCGATTCACGCGAAGCTCACCCGCAAGGTGGAGAGCGAGGCGCCTGGGATCATCGTGCGCGAGCCCGTGAAGGAGCCGCTGCAGACGGGCATCAAGGCGATCGACTCGATGATCCCGATCGGCCGCGGCCAGCGCGAGCTGATCATCGGCGACCGCGGCACGGGCAAGACGGCGATCGCGATCGACACGATCATCAACCAGAAGGGCACGGGCGTCATCTGCGTGTATGTCGCCATCGGCCAGAAGGCGTCCACCGTGGCGGCGGTCGTGGAGCGCCTCAAGGCGAGCGGCGCGATGGAGTACACCATCGTGGTGGCCGCGACGGCGTCGGACCCGGCCCCGATGCAGTACATCGCGCCGTACTCGGGCGCCGCGTTCGCCGAGTACTTCATGTACAACGAGGGCAAGGCGACGCTCGCCGTGTACGACGACCTGTCCAAGCAGGCGGCCGCGTACCGTCAGCTGTCGCTGGTGCTCCGCCGCCCGCCGGGCCGCGAGGCGTTCCCGGGCGACGTGTTCTACCTCCACTCACGCCTGCTCGAGCGGGCGGCCAAGCTGTCCAGCGACCCGAAGGTCGTGGACGGCAAGACCATCCTGAAGCCGGGCGGCTCGCTGACGGCGCTGCCGGTGATCGAGACCCAGGCCGGTGACGTATCGGCGTACATCCCGACGAACGTCATCTCGATCACGGACGGGCAGATCTTCCTCGAGTCTGACCTGTTCTACTCCGGCGTCCGTCCCGCGGTGAACGTCGGCATCTCGGTCTCGCGCGTGGGCGGATCGGCGCAGACGAAAGCGATGAAGAGCGTGGCCGGCCGCCTCAGGCTCGACCTCGCGCAGTATCGTGAACTCGAGGCGTTCGCGGCGTTCGCCAGCGACCTCGATGCGGCCACCAAGCGCCAGCTCGACCGCGGGGCCCGCACGGTGGAGGTGCTGAAGCAGGGCCAGTACGAGCCCATGCCGTTCGAGCACCAGGCGATGATCATCTACGCCGTGACCAACGGCCTCCTCGATGACGTGGACACCGCGAAGGTGCGCGAGTGGGAGAAGGGCTTCCACGCGTTCATGAAGACGCAGTTCCCGCAGGTGGGCGAGAAGATCCGCACGGAGAAGGCGATCTCGAAGGACACCGAGGCGGAACTCAAGCGCGCGATCGAGCAGTACAAGAAGGCCGCGTAAATGGCGAAGGGCCGGGAACTCGTCGGTCGCATCAAGACGACCGAGAACACGCGGAAGATCACGCGCACGCTCGAGATGGTGGCGACGTCGAAGATGAAGCGCGCCGTGGACCGGGTAATTGCCGCACGTCCGTACGCCAATGCGCTGTCCGACGTGATCGCGCGGCTGTACAGCCCGGAGCTGGCGACGGATTTCCCGTTGCTGCGCCAGCCCGAGGCCGAACGACGCGCGGCGGTGATCGTGATGACGGCGAACCGCGGGCTGGCCGGTGCGTTCAACTCGAACCTGATCCGTGAGGCGCGGCTGCTCGTGGCGCGCCTCGAGCAGGCGGGCACCCAGGTGGACCTGCATGTGATGGGCCGCAAGGGCATCGGCTACTTCCGGTATGTCGGGCGGGCGATGGTCGCGCAGCGGACGGACATCGGCGACCGGCCGACGGCCACCGATGCGGCATCGCTCGTGGACGCGCCGATGACCGCGTTCGCCGCTGGCGAGATCGACGCGGTGTACCTCGTGCACGCGAACTTCAAGTCGGTGGTGTCGTCGCCGGCGACCACCGTAAAGATCCTGCCGGTGACGCCGCCGGCGGCGCAGGCCGGCGCCCGGGACTACCTGCTGTATCCGTCGGCCGCGGACATTCTCAGCGACCTCCTGCCGGCGTACGTCCGCAATGCCGTCTATCGCGCGCTCGTGGAGACGTTCGCGGGCTTCTACAGCACGCAGCGCACGGCCATGAAGAACGCCACGGACAACGCCGGCGAAATGCTCACGGTACTGCGCCGCACGTACAACCGCGCGCGCCAGGCGAACATCACGCAGGAAATCGCCGAGATCGTCGGCGGCGCGGCCGCCCTCGACTAGCACGCTGCCATCTGCGATCTGCCATCTGCTATCTGCCTTCTGCCATCTGCCTTCTGCCCCCTATGACCACCGCAACCGCCCCTACGACCAACACCGGCAAGATTGTCCAGATCATCGGCCCGGTGCTCGACGTCGAGTTCGCGACCGACCACCTGCCGGAGATCTACAACGCGCTCGAAATCCGGGGAAAGACCGACGCCGGGCAGGCCATCAAGGTGACGGCCGAAGTGCAGCAGCACATCGGCCGCAACCAGGTGCGCGCGGTGTGCATGAGCACGAGTGACGGCATCGTTCGCGGGATGGACGCGATCGACACGGGCTCGGCCATTGCGGTACCGGTCGGCGCCCCGGCGCTTGGCCGGATCCTGAACGTGCTGGGCCAGCCGGTGGACAATGGCGCGGAGATTCCCGCCAGCGCCGAGCGCTGGCCGATCCACCGCAAGCGGCCGGACTTCGTCAACCTCGAGCCCAAGACGGAAGTCTTCGAGACGGGCATCAAGGTCGTGGACCTCATCGCCCCGTTCGTGAAGGGCGGCAAGATCGGCCTCTTCGGCGGCGCCGGCGTCGGCAAGACCGTCGTCATCATGGAGCTGATCAACAACGTGGCCAAGGGCCACGGCGGCAAGTCAGTGTTCTGCGGCGTGGGTGAACGCACGCGCGAGGGCAACGACCTCTATCTCGAGATGAAGGAATCGGGCGTGCTCGACAAGGTCGCCTTGATCTACGGCCAGATGAACGAGCCGCCGGGCGCGCGCCTGCGCGTGGGCCTCTCGGGCCTCACCGTGGCCGAGTACTTCCGCGACAAGGAAAACGCGGACGTGCTCGTCTTCATCGACAACATCTTCCGTTTCACGCAGGCCGGCTCGGAAGTGTCCGCGCTGCTCGGGCGCATGCCGAGCGCGATGGGCTACCAGCCGACGCTCGCCACGGAGATGGGCGACCTGCAGGAGCGCATCACCTCCACCCGCAACGGCTCGATCACGTCGGTGCAGGCCATCTACGTGCCCGCCGACGACCTCACGGACCCGGCGCCAGCCACTGCCTTCGCCCACCTCGACGCGCAGGTCGTGCTCTCGCGTAAGATCACCGAGCTCGGCATCTACCCGGCCGTCGATCCGCTCGACTCCAGCTCGCGCATCCTCGACCCGCAGTACGTCGGCGCCCGGCACTACGCCGCGGCGACCGCCGTGCAGCGTATCCTGCAGCGCTACAAGGAGCTCCAGGACATCATCGCCATCCTCGGCATGGAAGAGCTCGGCGAAGAGGACAAGAAGGTCGTCGGTCGTGCGCGTCGCATCCAGCGCTTCATGTCGCAGCCGTTCTCGGTGGCCGAGCAGTTCACGGGCATTCCGGGCAAGTACGTGAAGCTCGACGAGACCATCTCGTCGTTCGAGCGGCTCACGCAGGGCGAGTTCGACCACCTGCCGGAGCAGGCGTTCTTCATGGCCGGCGGCATCGACGACGTGGTGGAAAACGCGAAGAAGATGGCGTAATGAGAGTCTCGGTCATCTCTCCGGAAGCCGTCCTCTTCGAGGGCGAGGCCAACTCCGTCATCGCGCCCGCGTTCGACGGGGAGGTCGGCATCCTCGCCGGGCATGCGGCGATGGTCACCGTGCTCGGCAAGGGCGTGCTGCGCCTCGGCGACGGCAAGACGTTCACGGTTGACGGCGGGTTCCTTCAGGTGGCCGACAACGAAGTCCGGGTCGTCACCGAGAGGGCGTCCGCGGCGTAGTCGTCCGGCGGCCCTGCCGCCCGCAGCAACCGCTGTGCCCGGCCGAGCGCTTCGCGGGCATCCGCGTGGTCGGGGCGCGCCCTGAGCGCGGCCTCGAACTCCGCCACCGCGTCGTCAAGCTTCGATTGCTGCGCGAGGGCAACGCCCCAGTTGTAGTGCGCGTCGGCGTCATCCGGCCGGATGTGCACCGCCTCGCGGTACTGTGCGATCGCGTCGTCAAAGCGGCCGATGCGCACGTAGGCGTTGCCGAGGTTCACGCGGATATCGGCGTCGTGCGGATTGATCGCCAGCGCCTGCTCGAATCGCACGATCGCTCCAGGCACGTCTCCTGAGCGTGCGAGGAGGACGCCCCAATTGCCGGCCGGCTCGTCATAGCCGGGATCGACGGCGAGCGCGCGCTGGAAGTGCGCGATCGCCTCGTCGGTCCGGCCCAGCCGGCCGAGCGCAATGCCGAGGCCGTTGTGCGCCTGCGGGTAGTCGGGCTCGGCGGCCAGCGCGCGTGTAAAATGGTCGATCGCGGCCGGGACGCTGTCGTCCTCGAGCAGGAGGCCCGCGAGGCTGTTCTGCGCGAACGCCGACCGTTCGTCCACGGCGATGGCGCGCGTCCAGAGCGATCGCGTGTCGTGCCAGACTCCGGTCTGTCGCCAGGTGGCGGCGGCCAGCGCGGCGACGACTGCCGTGCCGACGCCCGCGGCTGCGCGAGGTGCGATGCGCGATGCCAGCGTCAGGAGCGCCAGGGCGGCCACCATGGCGACGATGGGGCCCGCGAAGTACGTGTAGCGGTCCGCGGCGATCTGCAGCCCATTCTGGTGCACGCCGAGCATCGGCGCCTCGACGGCGACGAACGCGACCCATGCGACCGCCAGTGCGGGCCAGCGCCGGCGGAATGCGAACACGGTGATGGAGACGAGGGCGATCGTGGCGTACGCGGCGAGGAACCTCGCGCTCGTGGCGTCCACGACGGCGGGCATGGCGTACATCGGTGACAGGCCGGCCGGCGCGACGGCCTTCCATATATAGAACGCAAGGCTGTACGCGGAGACGGCGATCTTCGCGCCGGCACCAAGCTGGGCGCGGCCGGGGAGGGCGACGAGCGCGATCACGCCGGTGAGCGCGGCCATCACGATGAGCGGCGCGAGCTCCGCGAGGACGCGCCTCGTGGCCCCGCTCCGCGGCCCGAACGGCGGTCCCGCGCGTCGCAGCGGGTACACGCACAGCACGGCGAGCAGCAGGGGCAGGGTCACCGCCGTGCCCTTCGACAGCATGGCGCATGCGGCGAGGAGCAGGGTGATCCCGTACCAGCGGCGCCCGTCGCCGGCGGCGTACCGGAGGTACGACAGCACGGCCGCGAAATAGAAGCACCCGCAGAGGACGTCGCGCCGTTCGGTGGCCCACGCGACGGACTCCACGCGCAGCGGATGCACGGCGAACACAAGGGCGGCGAACGCGGCGGCGCCCATCCGCCCATGCCCCGTCGGCAGCAGCCGCAGCGCGATCCGAAACACCAGCACGGCAGTGGCGGCGTGGATCAGCAGGCTGGTCAGGTGATAGCCCGCCGGACGCATGCCCCACAGCAGGTAGTCGAGCCCAAGGGACATCCACGCCAGCGGCACGTAATGGCCGAGCAGGAACGTGGTCCACATCCACCGCAGCTGCGGAAGACCGAGGCCGCGGTAGTCGGGATTGTTCAGGAAGTTCTTGTCGTCGTCCCAGGCGACGAACCCGTTGTGCAGTGTCGGCAGGAACGCGACAATGGTCACGCCGGCGACGGCCGCGGCGACCATCCACTCGGTGCGGCGCGCACGACCGGTCATGCTACCCGCGGAGCAGGCGGATGAGGAGTTCGGTCGTGCGGTCGGTGGCGCCGAGTTCCCGCCGCACGACATCGCTGGCGCGAACCCCCGCGGCAGCCGCCGCGTCGCCGTCGGTGAGCAACCGGGTCAGCGTGTCGCCGAGCGCAGCGACCGCGTCCGTCGCAAATCCGCCTCCGGCGGCCAGGAGCGCCGCGGCATCGCGGCTCGCGCCGTGGCGCGGCCCCACGATCACCGGCACACCGTGCGCGGCGGGTTCGACAACGGAGTGGAGTCCCGCGTCGTGGAACCCGCCGCCCACGTACGCGACCGTTCCCGCCGCGTAGAGGTCGGCGAGCACGCCCATGCGGTCGACGATGATGACGTCGGCGTCGGCGGACGCGGTGTCGAGCGTCGCAGTGCGGCGGCCGTGCGCCTCCGCGGCCTGCGCGACGCCGGCACGCCATGCGTCGGTCGGCTCGTGTGCGGCGATGATGAGCCGCGCGCCGGGAACGCGCCCGGCGACGAGATCCCACGCCGGGAGCAGGACAGCCTCGTCCGACGGCCAGGTGGAACCGGCGACGAGCGTTGGCCGGGCTGAGCGCAGGCGATTGACCAGGTCGCGGTTCGTTCCGGACTGCACCCGTTCCCACACCTGGTCGTAGCGCGTGTCGCCGGTGACCACGGCACGTTCCGGCCGCACGCCCAGGGCGCGCAGCCGCTCCACGGTGGCGGCGTCCACGGCGCCGACGGCGGCGAGCGATGCATAGGCATCGCCAAGCACGGCGCGCGCGAGCGGCGACGTGCGCCGTGACTGCGTGTCGAGCGTGGCCGAGATGAGGGCAACCGGCACGCCGTGCGCGGCCGCGGTCTCGGCGAGTACCGGCCAGACGTCGAGTTTGCTGAAGGCCACCAGGGACGGGCGCAGGGACGCGAGCAGCTCACGCGCGGCCCGTGGTGCGTCGAACGGCAGGTAGTCGGCCACGTCGGCGCCGACCTCTCCGGCGAATCGTTCGGCGCTCGGCGAGAAGAAGGTGTACGCGACCTGCAGATCGGGGCGCTGCGCACGGAGTCGTGCGACCACCGGCCGCGCCATGAGTCCCTCTCCCACGGATGCGGCGTGCACCCAGGCGAGCGGACGCGCGGCGTCGCGTCGCGTGCGTCCCCATGCGGCGAGCCGCTCGAGCGACCCGCGGCGGGCGGCCAGCGAGCGCCGGATCTTTCCGCCGCCGGGGGGCGTCCAGCGCGAGGCGAGCGTGGCCGCGCGTGCCGCAACGACATAGGGAATGCGGACGATCGCGTTCAGGCGTTCGCCTCGAAGCCAGGTCCGTGGTCGGCCATGTGTCGATCAAGTATAGCGCGCCCGGTGGTCGCGTCGCGCGCCGCCGCCCGGCGCGCAACCGGCGTGCGACAGGGGAGCGCCACGTGCGATTGGTGAACCCGTCGCGGGCGATTCGCTGCAAAGGACCGAATTGCGCCTGTGCGGTTTGTCACGGGGCGGAGACACTGGCGGTAGCGGAAAGTGACGCGGCGCGGCCGGAGGACCGGATGCGCCGGGTTAGCGCGCTGCGCATGCAGGTGTGCCAGCCGTCTGATGGTGCGTCCCCCAACTCCTTCAGCAGAGGGTACCAATGCGACAGCGTTTCCGTCTGTCCCGGTGGCTGACTGCGGCAGTCGCCTTCGTGGCGCTGCCAGCGGCCGCACAGGCGCAAGGCCAGGTGATCACCGGCAAGGTGACCGGCGATGGAGGCCAGCCGATCGAGGCGGCCACGGTGTACATCACGGCGATGGGGCTGGGTGTGCAGACCAACGTCTCGGGCGACTACACGCTGACGATACCGGCGGCCCGGGTGCAGGGCCAG
>CAZKYG010000250.1:0-21132 GCA_964556915.1 uncultured Gemmatimonas sp. | reverse complement strand
ATCGCGCGGCCGGCCGGTCGTGCTCATGGGCGCGGGCGGACTGGGCCGACGCATGCTCGCCGGCCTCCGCGCCGCCGGCGTCGAGCCGCTCGCGTTCGCCGACAATGCGGTCGTGCGCCAGGGCACCACGATTGACGGCGTGCGCGTGCTCTCGCCCGCGGATGCCGCGCACGAGTTTGCGTCGCGCGCGGCGTTCGTCGTCACGATCTGGGGCGCGGGCAGCCCGCACCGCTTCGCCGACTCACGCGCGCAACTCGCGGCGCTCGGCTGCGACGTCGTCGTCCCGTTCCCGTTGCTCTGCTGGGCGCACCCCGCCGAACTGCTGCCGCACTACCTTCAGGACGAACCGCACCACGTCCTCGAGCAGTCGGATGACGTGCGCCGCGCGTTCGACGTGTGGGAGGACGACGCGTCGCGCGCCGAGTACGTGGCGCAGGTGCGCTTCCGGCTCGATGCCGATTTCGACGGCCTCACGCACCCCGTGGGCCACCCGCAGTACTTCCCGCCCGACCTGTACGCGTGGAGCCGGTCGGAGTGGATCGTCGATGGCGGGGCGTACGACGGCGACAGCATTCGTGACCTCGTGCGGCTGCACGGCGATGCGTTCGCCCACGTCCTCGCCCTGGAGCCCGATCCCGCGAACTTCGAGCGACTGCGTGCGACGGTCGCCGCACTCCCGCTGGCGACCCGCGTGAAGATTGCGTGCGAGCCGCTGGCCCTCGCATCCGTGCCGGGAACGCTGCACATCGCCGCGACCGGGACCGCGGCATCGGCCACGGCGACCACCGCGACCGGTGCGAGCGTCGCCGTGCGCGCCGAGCCGCTCGACACCATCCTCGCCGGCCAGTCCCCGACGATGATCAAGCTCGACATCGAGGGCGCCGAACCCGACGCGCTGGCCGGTGCGCGCCGCACCATCATCGCGCACGCGCCCATCGTCGCCGTGTGCGTCTACCATCGGCAGGATCACCTCTGGCGCATTCCGCTCATGCTGCGCGAATGGCGCGCCGACTACGCGTTCTTCCTCCGGCCGCATAACGAGGAAGGGTGGGACCTGGTCTGCTACGCGGTGCCGCGCGCCCGCCTGACCCGGACGTCCGCATGACGCCGGCGGGTGACGCGCACGCGGCGGTCGCGGCGCCGCGCGGATGTCCGGTCTGCGGCGCGACCGGACGCCGCGTCCTCTTCCGCCAGGACTTTGCCGCCATCGAGTCCGCGACGCCGGTGACCGGATACGACGTGGCCGTGTGTGAGGCGTGCGGCTGCGGATATGCGGACGGCATTCCCGGCCAGCGCGCGTTCGATGACTACTATCGCGCGATGTCGAAGTACGAATACCACCAGCGCGACGGCGCCGAGTCCGACTTCGACGCGCGGCGCCTGAAGGTGATCGCCGACATCATCGCGCCACTCGTGCCGGACCACGGCGCGCGCATCCTCGACGTCGGGTGCGCCACCGGTCGCCTCCTCGCGAACCTGCGCGCCCTCGGCTTCACCCGCGTCGAGGGCGCCGATCCGTCGCCCGCATGCGCCGCCGCGGCGAAACGCCTGTACGACATTCCCGTGCACACGCGCACGCTCGCAGAGCTCGGCGCGGGCGGCGCGCGATACGACGTCGTGATCCTCGTCGGCGTGCTCGAGCACCTGCGCGACCTCGGGGAGGCCTTCAGGCACCTCCGGACGATCCTGAATCCCGGCGGCCAGCTCTACGTCGAGGTGCCCGACGCGACCGCATTCGCGGACTGGAGCAACGCGCCGTTCCAGGACTTCAGCACCGAGCACATCAACTTCTTCGCCCCGGTGTCACTCGACAACCTGATGCTCGTCCACGGCTTTCGCCGCGTGTTCTCCGAGCAGAACCACCGCGAGCAGAGCTGGAAGACGGTCATGTCCAACGTGTCGGCGGCGTACCGGAAGGTGGACGCCGTGCCGGCCGGCCCGCTGACGTTCGACGCCGCGACCGCGGCCGGGCTCGAGCGCTACATCGCGGCATGCAAGGCCGAGGACGCAACGCTGCACGCCAAGGTCGCCGCACTCGCCGCCAGCGGACGACCGGTCCTCGTGTGGGGCGTCGGGACGCACACGTCGCGGCTCATGGCCACCAGCCGCCTCGCCGAGGCGAACCTCGTCGCGTTCATCGAGAGCAATGCGCGGTACCACGGCAAGACGCTGCATGGTCGCCCGATCCTGCCGCCGGAGGCGCTCAAGGACCGGCGCGAACCCGTGCTCGTGTCGTCGCGCGTGGTCCAGCACGAGATCGCCGAACAGATCCGCTCGGGGCTCGGGTGCGCCAACGAGCTGATCCTCCTCTACGACCTCCATCCGCGCGCCGCCTCGTGATCTCCGCGGTCCTGTTCGACTTCGACGGTACCCTTGTCCACTCCGCTCCCGGCATCCTGGCCGGGTTCCGCGCAACCCTCGCGGCGGCGGGCGTGCCGGCCGTGGAGGCGGTTGACGAGCGCGTCATCGGGCCTCCACTGCTCGTGACGCTCCGGCGCCTCACCGGCCTCGACGCGCCGGACGAACTCGACCGCCTCGCGGCCGCGTTCCGCGCGACGTACGACGCGCACGGCGTCCTCGAGGCCGATGCGTACGAGGGGCTCGCCGACGTGCTGGCCGCGCTCGCCGCGGCGCGGCGGCGGGCGTTCGTGGTCACGAACAAGCGCAATGCGCCCGCGCGCGCCATCGCCGGCCGCCTCGGCATCCTGCCGCAGCTCGAGGACGTGTACTCGCTCGATTCGCTCACGCCGCCCGCGCCGCGGAAGGCCGCGCTCGTCGCGCACGTCCTGCGCGCGCGCGCCATCGCGCCGGGCACCGCCGTCATGGTCGGCGACTCGGCCGAGGATGCCGAGGCCGCCGCCGCCAACGACCTCCCGTTCGTCGCCGTGGCGTATGGTTACGGCACGCCGCATGCGTTCGAGGGCGCGCGTCCCGTCGCCACGCTGGAGCGCCTCGCCGACCTGCCGGCCGTCCTCCGTCGGCTCGACTGAACCCGGCCGCGCGCGCATCTTCCATTCGTGACGGCCCCGCCCCGCGCCCCTGGCGACACGCCACTCCTCTCCGTGGTGACGTCGTGCTACAACGAAGAGGAGAACGTGCGCGCCCTCTACGCGGCCGTGCGCGACGTCATGGCGAAGTTCCCGCACTACCGCTACGAGCACCTCTTCATCGACAACGCGTCGCGCGACGGCACGCGGCGCATCCTTCGCGAGATCTGCGCGGCGGACCGCAACGTCAAGGCCATCTTCAATGCACGCAACTTCGGCGCCGTGCGATCCGGTATCCACGTGCTGATGCAGGCACGGGGCGTCGCCGTCCTCGCCCTGGCGTGCGACTTCCAGGATCCGCCCGAGCTGCTCGCCGAGTTCATCCCGAGGTGGGAGCAGGGCGCGAAGATCGTCCTCGGCGTGAAGACGTCCTCCGCGGAGCGCTCGGTGTTCTATGCCGTCCGGGGCTGGTACTACCGCCTCCTCGGTCGCATCTCCGAGGCGCCACCCGTCGTCCAGAGCACCGGGTTCGGCATGTACGACCGTGCCGTCATCGAGCACCTGCGCCGCATCAACGACCCGTACCCGTTCTTCCGCGGGCTGCTGGCGGAGATCGGCTACGAACCCGTCCTCGTGCCCTTCCACCAGCCGCAACGGCGCCGCGGCATCTCGTCGCAGAACTTCTATTCGCTCTACGACCAGGCCTTCCTCGGCATCACGAGCCACAGCAAGGTCCCGCTGCGCCTGGCGACCATGCTCGGCTTCGTCCTCGGCGTGCTGTCCGTGCTCGTCGGGCTCGGCTACCTGGTGGCCAAGCTCCTGCTCTGGAACAGCTTCTCGCTCGGCGTGGCGCCGATCCTCGTCGGCTTCTTCTTCCTGACGTCCGTCCAGCTCTTCTTCATCGGGATCGTCGGCGAGTACGTCGGGACCATCTGGACCCACGTGCGCGACGTGCCGCACATCTTCGAGCTCGAGCGCATCAACTTCGAATGATCGGGCCCGTGCGCCGGCTGCTCGGGGACCCGTCCGTGCGCTGGCTCGCCGCCGCGCGGGCACTCGCGCTCCTCGCCGCCCCGCTGTCGCTCTACCTGCTCGTCACGCGACAGCCCACGTCGGCGCGCGGCTTCTACCTGATCGCGATCAACGTCGTCGCGCTCGGCCAGCTCTTCGAGACCGGCCTGGGCACGCTCGTCGTGCAGTTCGCCTCGCGTGCGAGGCCATCCGAGCGCGGTGTCGTGCGGGGCAGCGCGGACCGATGGTTTACGCGGGCCGCCGTCACGTTCCTCGCCGTCGCCGCGACGATCGGGTCGTGGGTGCTGGCCACCGGCGCGAGCACGGCGACCGTGGACTTCCTGCTGCCGTGGGGCGTCGTGCTGCTGTGCACGGCCGCGTACATCCGGCTTACGCCCCTGGTCTGCCTGCGTGAGGGCGGCGGCGACGTCGAGGCCGTGCAGCGCATGCGCGCCGCACAGGCCGTCGCCGGCGCCGCCGCCACCGTGCTTGGCCTTCGGTTCGGCCGCGGCATCGGGGCCGCTGCGTGGGCAGCGGTTGCGCAGGTGACGGTCGCCGGCCTCTTTGTCCTCGCGCGGCGCGCGTCGCTACCGGTCGCGGACGCGCCGACGGGCCGGCTCGCGGAGCAGTACCAGCGCGAGCAGGGACGGTCCGCGCGCGTCTGGATCGCCCTGTGGATCGCACCGCAGGTGCTCACGCCGGCCACGATGTACCTGCGGGGCGCGGGCGCGGCCGGCGACGTCGGGCTGCATGTGGCGCTCGCCCTCGCCCCACCGGTGCTGAGCGTGGCGTGGATGCACGCCCGCTACCCCCGGCTCGGGGCGCTCGTGGCGTCCGGCGCCCTGCGGACGTTCGACGACACCGCGCGACACTCGCTGGTGCAGGCCCTTTGGGTCTTTGGCGCCAGCGCCGCCGCCCTGCTCGTGCTCGCCGTCGCCGGACCGTACGTCTTGCCCTTCCTCGCCGGCGGCGTCGTTTCGCCGCCGATGCTCGTCGTCCTGCTGGTCGGGACCCTGATGCTCGTGCTCCTGCAGGCGATGCTCGCGTGGTTTCGTGCGTTCGCCGACGAGCGGCTCGCGCCGCAGGTGGTTGTCGCCTGCGCCGCGATGGCCGTCGGAGCCGTTTGTGGCTCCGCCGTCGGCGGGGCGTTTGGTGCCGCGGCCGGCTTCTCCGCCGTTGGAGTCGCGGTGACCGCCATCATCGGTCTGGGATTCCTGCGGCTGCGTTCGCAGCGACTTGCTGGAGTGTGAGCATCGAACTGTCAAGAAACACATCAGCAAGTGTGATTTCTATCACAAAATGATAGCGAATTGTAACGATGCAATGCATTGGTACAGAGAGATTTACCTGCGCTATTGCATCGCACATGCTGTTGATGTCAATATTCTAGTGTGTGACGAAAAACAGCTCCGCGAACATTCGTCGGAGCCTTGGCGCGCGCCGGCTGCGTTCGCTGACGCGTCGGCTATCGAAGCGAGGACGAACGTGCAACGATCGGTCATCAGGACTCTTCTCGCCGCCGGCATCCTGACCGGCGCCGCATGTGCGCGGGTCGACGACATCAATGGGCCGTCGTCCCGGGTCGCCGCGGTTGCCGTCATTCCGCAGGCGAGTCTCACGCAATCGGCGCCCGGCGCCGTGCCGGCCCCCGCGGGTCTGCGCGCCTGCTTCTCCGGCGAAACGAGCGCGCTTGACGTCGTGGGAAACAACGTCGGTCAATTGATGGGTGGCGCGTCGTACGCGCCGGGCAAGTTCGGCCAGGGTTTTGATTTTCACGCCCTCGGCGACGGCATCGCAATTCCCGCCAATGCGTCGCTGAACGTCGGTCCCGGAGCCGGGATCACGATGGCCGCGTGGATCTACGGCCGCGGCACGATGTTCCAGTCAACGGGCGGAATCGTCGGCGCGGGCCCGATCATGGAGTTCGACAACGGTGCGCACCTGTGGCACCACAACCAGCAGAACGATCCGACGGGGCTCTTCACGAACCTCGCCGAAGGGAACGATCAGTCGCAGTGGCATATCCTGCAGGCGCCCGGCACGGTACCGCTGAATGGGTGGCATCACACGGCCGTCACGTACGCAAAGGCCACCGGCGTCATCACGCTTTATGTGGACGGTGTCGCCGTCGCCACGTCGAATCAGGGAAGCTTCTCGCCGAACACCAGTACGGCGTTCCACATCGGGCAGCGCGTGACGCCCGTGGTCGGCGACCCGACATTCACGTTCAACGGTACGATCGACGAGGTCCAGCTCTACGACCGCGGGCTGTCGGCAGCGGAGATCGGGCAGCTCGCCTCGGCGACCGGCACGATGTGCGTGGCGCCGCCGGCATCGTTCCAGGTGCTCCAGATGCCGGTCGGTTCCGGTGAGAGCGGCGTGCCGTTCACCACGCAGCCCGTGGTGGCCATCCTCGACGCCAACGGCAACATCGTCTCGAATGCCACGACGCCGGTCACGGTGTCCGTCGCGTCGGGTTCCGGCACGCTCCTCGGCACCACGACGGTCAACGCGGTCAACGGCATCGCCACGTTCACCAACCTTGCGATCGCCGGCGTGGGTAGCACGTCGCTGTCCTTCTCGGCCGGCGCACTGCCGGCCGCCTCGAGCGCTCCGTCCACGTCGGAAGCCATCCCGACGTCGCAGGTGGCGCGCCAGCTGGCCGTGGTGACGCAGCCCGGTGGCGCCACGAGCGGCCAGCCGCTGGCGCCGCAGCCCGTCGTCGAGATCCGTGACGCCGCGGGGCTCCGGGTGACCGGTGCCACGAATCCCGTGACGGTGTCGGTCGGGTCGGGCACGGTCACCCTGGCTGGCACCACGACCGTCGCCGCCGTTGACGGGCGGGCGACGTTCACCAACCTCGCGCTCTCGGGATCCGGCGGGGCCACGCTCGCGTTCGCGTCGGGCGGCCTGACCGGTGCCACGTCCGCGAGCGTCACCATCGCCGGCTTGCCGGCCACCGAGCTCGCCGTGCTCACGCAACCGTCGGCCAATGCAGAGAGCGGCGTGCCGTTCACCGCGCAGCCCGTGGTCGAGCTGCGGGACGCCACCGGCGCACGCGCCTTGTCGGCCGCGGGGACGGTGACGGCCGCGATCTACAGCGGGACCGGCGGCACGCTGGTCGGGACCACGACGGCGACCATCGCGAACGGCCTGGCCACGTTCTCCAATCTGCAGGTCAACGGGCCCGGCACCTTCGTGCTGCGCTTCACCTCGGGCAGCCTTCCGCCCGTGAACTCGGCGCCGGTCACCGTCACGCAGGTCGTGCGCATCATGGCGATCACGGCAGCGCCCGCCACGATCACGAACGGCGTGCTGATGAGTCCGCCGTACACGGTGGAGCTGCGCGACGCGGCCAACATCAAGGTCAGCACGGCCAACCTGTTGGTCCGCATGGGCATCGCCGCGGGAACGGGTACCGTCGCCGGAACGAACGAGAAGGTGTCGACGAACGGTGTGGTGACGTTCACCGACGTCACGGTGACGGCGACGGGCGCGATCCAGTTCAGCTTCTGGCTGATCGATGCGTCCGTGAACTTCAACGCCTACACGCTGAGCACGTCCGTCAACGTGCAGGCGAACGACACCGAGCCGCCGCCATCATACGACTGGCACGGCTTCTTCGACCCGATCGACAACCCACCGAAGGTGAACAAGGTCGAGGGTGGTGCGACCGTCCCCATCAAGTTCTCGCTGGGCGGCGACCAGGGCCTCGATGTCTTCGCGCCGGGGTATCCGGCCTCGCAGCCGGCGTCGTGCACGAACTTCGCGCCCACCGGCGAGCTGGCGCCGATCCTGGCGCTCGGCAGCTGGGGCGATCCCGGCGACGACGACAACGAATGGGAATACGACCACGACTACAAGCACTGCAAGGACAAGAAGCATCACCAGGATCACCGTCACAAGAAGAGCCGCCAGAAGCAGGACGACGACCGGCGCCGGAACCGCGGCGGGAGCAGTGACGACGATATGATCGCCGCCCTCCAGTTCAACAATGGCAGGTACCAGATCAACTGGAAGACCGACCAGTGGGACGGCAGCTGCCGCATTCTGGTCGTGAAGCTGAACGACGGGTCCACCCATACGGCCAACTTCCGGTTCAAGTAAGCGGCGGCCCGGGCAGCCGGGCGATGCGAAGCGTGCGGGGCGCCTTCCCACCGGGACGGCGCCCCGCAATGCTTTGAGCATGCGAACGACCGGCGACCGCGCGGCCGCGGGCTGGGCCGCCACCGCGTGCGGCATCGCGGTGGTGACCGTGGCCACGAAGCTGCCGCACGACTGGGTGCCGTTCGATGAGGGCACGATCGCGCTGTCGGCGCGGATGGTGGCAGCGGGATACCTGCCGCATCGCGACTTCGCGTATCCGTACACCGGCGCACTCGCCTGGTGGAACGCCGCGGGTGTGCGCGCATTCGGGCCGTCGATGCTCGTGCCCCGCTGGCAGCTCTTCGCGCTGTTCCTCGCATGGCTGCCGGCCGTGTGGTCGCTCACGCGCCGGTTTGCGCCGCCCGCGCTCGCCGCCGCGAGCATGGCGCTCGCGGCGTGGTGGTCCGTGCTGGTCTACCCCGCTGCGATGCCGACGACCGTGGTGCTGTTCCTCACGACCTGGTCGCTGGTGGCGCTCGCGCGGTGGGCGGACGACGAGCGGCCGCGCTGGCTCGTGCTGGCGGGTGTGTGCGCCGGAACGGCGATCACGGTCAAGCAGACCGGACTCTACACCCTCGTCGGCGCGGGACTTGGCGTCCTGGCGATCGCGCAGGCGCGGGCTGCGGAGCCAGGCGGCGAGGCGCCCGGGGCGCGCGGCCCGATCGATGCCGTCGTGACGGCGCTGCTTGGCGCCGGGATGCTGGTGCCCGCGGTCATCGTGTGGCGCCGCGGCGTGCTCGGGGGTGAACTGCTGCTCGCGCTGCCCCTGATGGGCGTGATGGGGGCGCTCGGGGCGCGCGGACGCACGCCGGGCGCCGGTCGCGCGCTCCGGCGCACCGTGGTCGCGTCGTGGGGCGCGCTGCTCGCCGGCGCCGCGGTGCCGGTGGTGGCGCTCGTGGCGTGGTTCGCGGCCAACGGCGCGCTCGGTGCGCTGTATGACGGCGCCGTGGTCGGCGGAGAGCGCACCGCAGCCACCATCGCGCGTGCGATGCCACCCGTGCTGCCCATGATCGCGCTTGCGATGCCCGTCGCCGCGGCGGTGTGGATGGCGGGATGGCCGCGCACCGCGCCGCGCCGGATGGCCGCCGCCACAGTCGGCGCACTCGTCATATGTGTCGCAGCAATGGAGTACGTGCCGGCGTACCGTGCCGTCTGGTATGCGGCGCAAGTGATGGCGTGCGCTGCGGTCTGTGGCGTCGCATGGCAGTCGCGGCGCGCCGCCGTGCCGTACGGGCATCGCGGCGTGCCGCTCGCGATCGCCTGCGCGACCGCGCTGCTTGGGTTGAATGCACTGCCGTACGCGGCGCCGAATTACTTCGCGTACGCCGCCCCGCTTGCCGTGCTCAGCGGGATCGCCTGGTGGTCCGTGGCGCGCGATGGCGTCGCGGCTGCCGGCCGTCCGGCGTCGCCCTGGCTGCGGTCACCGCTGCCCGTACTCCTGTTCCTCGCGTTCGGAGGGTGGTTCCACCGGATCGGGTCCGTGCACACCGTGGGCGACGGGTCGATCTGGTGGGACGATGCGCACCGGCTCGTGGGACCGGCCGGCGGGGTGCGCGTCACGGCAGCGGACTCGGCGACGTATGCGCGGCTGCGCGAACTCGTTGCGGCGCACGGCGGACCCGATGCGTTCGCGGCGGGCCCGGAACTGTCCGCACTCTACCTGCTGTCCGGCACGACCCGCGTGGTGCGGCAGCCATTCCTCCTCGTGCCAGACGCGCACGCCGACTCGACGGCCATGGCGCAACTGCTCGACACGACCGCCACGCGCGCCGTCGCGATCAACCTTGCGCCGACGTTCCTGCCCGTGCCCGGCCCGGGCGTGCGCGCGTGGCTGGCGGCGCGCTATCCGTTTGCCGAGCGGGTGGGTGACATCGATTTCCGCTGGCGCTGACGCGCCGCCTACCGCCCCGCTGCGCGCGGGAGCGGCGGCGTGGTCGGCGGCGGCTTGCGGTGGTGCGAGACGCGCTCGTAGTCGAACGCGAGGGCGATCAACCTGCCCTCGCTCCACGCCCGCCCGAAGTACGTCATGCCGGCCGGGAGCGTGTTGTCGCGCGTGTACCCCATGGGGATGGTCATCGCCGGGAACCCCGACGTGGGCGAAAACAGCTGGCTGTTGTCGCCCGCCGGCGTGTTCAGGTCGCCGATCAGCCGCGGCGGGTTCGACCACGTGGGATAGACCATCGCGTCGAGTCGCAGCGAGTCCATGAGCGCGGTGATCGCAGCGCGGAAGCGCGGTTTTACGACCTCCTCGCGGTACACGCAGCCCGGGGATTTCTCGGGCGGCACCGTGTCACGCTGCGCGGCCTGCAGGCGTCCCTGCACGGTGGGATGGTACCGGCCGCTGCGGAGGATCTCGTCGATCGTCTTCACCGGCGCGCCCTCGCCGCGCGCGGCGAAATAGCGTTCGAGGTCGTACTTGAACGGATTGCATCCGCCGCGGCCCCGCGTGAGGGCGCGGAGCGAGTCGAGCCCGACGGGGTCGATGACCGTCGCGCCCGCGGCGCGCAGCTCCTGGAGCGCACCCGCGAACACGCGCACCACTTCGCTGTCGGCGGTCGCCGAGTCATACGCCTGGCGCAGCACGCCGATGCGCGCGCCCTTCAGTGCGCCGGGCTTGAGGAACGCGGCGTAGTCGGCCTCACGATGCGCATCGGCGGGCGCCGTCACGGAGTCCGCGGGATCCGTCCCCACGACGACGTTGAAGACCTTCACCGCGTCCGCGACCGTGCGCGCCATGGGACCGGCGACGTCGGCGCGGTTGTTGAGGGGCACGACGCCCGCGCGCGACGTGAGCCCCATCGTGGAACGAATGCCGAACAGCGCCTGGTGCGACGACGGCCCCCGAATGGAATTGCCGGTGTCGGTGCCGAGGCCGACGAGGCCAAGGCTCGCGGCGATCGCCGCCGCCGTCCCGCCGCTCGAGCCCGCGGTGACGCGCGCGAGGTCGTACGGATTGCGCGTGTAGCCGGGAAGGATCGAGCTCACCGTCTCGTACGGTGTGAACGCCCACTCGGCGAGGTTGCTCTTGGCGAGCACGATCGCGCCGGCGGCCTTGATCCGGGCCACCATCGTTGCGTCGCGACGCGGGATCCATCCCTCAAGCGAAAGCGAACCGGCCGTCGTTTGCAGGTCGTTCGTCTCGAAGTTGTCCTTCACGATCATGGGCACGCAGTGCAGCGGCCCGGTCAGGCCTTCGCGCGCAAACCGGCGGTCGAGCGAATCGGCGATCTCGAGGGCGCGCGGGTTGAGGGTGACGAGCGCGTTGATCGCCGGGCCTTTCTTGTCGTACGCGGCGATCCGGTCGAGGTAGAGCTGCACGAGCTGGCGGCACGTGAGTCGCCCGGCCCTGAATGCGGCGTGTACCTGGTCGATGGTCGCCTCGACCACATCGAACGGGACGCGGGTCTGGGCACCGGCGGGGACTGGCAGGATGGCCGCGAGCGTGATTGCCGCCACGGCGACAACGGATCGGGTACGCATGGGCCTAATGTGTGCGTCCCCGGTCCCCGCCGGAACCGCCTGTGCCCGGTCCTCGGCCTCGTCAGGGGTGATTCAACTTCCAGATGTATGCGGCAACCGCGCGGACGTCGTCGTCGCTGAGCGGGGGATTCGAGCCGCGCGGGTTCATCTGGAAACGGCGTGTCTTGTCCACGAGCCTGTCGCGCGGAACGCCGGCGAGGATGGTGCTGACGATCCCGTCGAAGCTCCCGTCGCTGTGCAGCCACCTGGCGGAGTCGCCCTTGGCGAGTGCCGGCCCGTTGGGGCCGTTGAAGCCGTTGGGGCCGTGGCAGCGCTGGCAGGCATTATGACTGTAAAGGGAATCACCGCGCGCTATCATGGCGAGCGTGACCCCGGTGGGCAGGGCGGGGGCACCCGGCGTTGCTGCCCTGGATGTGCCGGGCATGGCGCCGCCGGCGGTTGACCCGCGCGCACAGGCGGCGAGAACCGCGGCGCAGACCATGGCTGCGACCGCGAGGCTGGTGTTGCGACGACTCACGGATGCTTCCACACGACCGGCTCCGGTCTGGGGCGGCAGGACGGCGTCGCATGACGTTGAAGCGACGAGAGATACCCTCGCCGTTCCTACTCGCGGCGCCATGCCGGCGTCACGCCCCACCCCCGCCTCACCGTCCATGGCAGCTGGCCGCGCTGTCCGTTTTCGAAACCGGGTTCCCACAACCGGACAACGGCATCCACAACCCTTGGGCTGCTTCCGCTGTCCAAAGCAAGTCAGGGCAGCGAGTTAGCGATTTGGAGGATTGCGGCACGCGCCTTGCCCGAAACCAAAGCACGTTTCAATTCGTTTCTCCGCCATCCTCCCGTCCAATCAATGGTAGATCTCGCTCGCGCACCCAAGCCAAAAACCGGCAAGTACGTCCTGTACGGCGTCGGTGCGCTCGCCGTCATCATCGTGACGATCCTGCTGTCCCGGCTGAAGCCCGCGGCCCCGACCGTTGAGCGCAGCATCGTGTCCATCGACTCGGTGCGGCAGGGCGACATGGTTCGCGAAGTGCGCGGCCCCGGCACACTCGTGCCGGAGTACGTGCGTCAGGTGACGACGCTCGCCAGCGCGCGCATTGATCACATCGTCGCCGAGGTCGGCCAGCACGTGGAGCCGGGTACCGTCCTGCTCGAGATGTCCAATCCCGACGTCGACATTGCCGCGATGACGGCGGAGCAGCAGTTCAACGACGCCAAGGTGAACCTGGTCAACACGCGGGTGAGCTTGCAGAGCGGGATTCTGGCGCAGGAGACGGCCGTGGCGTCGGCGAAGACGGCCGAGGTGACGGCCTCGCAGCAGGTCACGGAGGCCGAGGGCCTGCTGCAGAAGAAGCTCATCTCGCAGTTCGAGTACAACACGCGCAAAGCCGCGGCCGAGGAGGCCGCCACGCGGTACCGTGTGGCGCAACGGCAGCTCGAGTTGCAGCGCGCGACGATCGACTCGCAGATCGCGGCGCAGGAACAGAACGTCGACCGCCTCAAGCAGATCGCGGCCTTTCGCGAGACGGTGAAATCGTCGCTGACGTTGCGCGCCGGTGACTCGGGCGTGCTGCAGGAACTGGCGGCCGGTGCCGGCGGCACGCGCCTTGAACCGGGTCAGTACGTGAACGCCGGCCAGACCGTCGCCAAGGTGGTGCAACCGGGCAAGTTGCTGGCCCGCATCCGGATCCCGGAAACGCAGGCCAAGGATGTCGCGGTCGGCCAGCCGGCCACGGTGGACACGCGCAACGGCATCGTGGATGGCCGCGTGTCGCGCATCGACCCGGCCCCGCAGGGCGGGACGATCACCGTGGACATCTCCCTGACGGGCGCCCTGCCCGCGGGGGCCCGGCCCGACCTGAACGTCGACGGAACCATTCAGATCCAGAAGTTGACCAACGTCATATACACGGGGCGGCCGGCGTACGGGCAGGACGGTGCCACGGTCGGCATGTTCAGGCTGGACGACGACGGCAAGGGCGCATCCCGCGTGCAGGTCCGCCTGGGGGTGAGCTCCGTAAACGCCGTACAGATTCTCGCCGGACTCAAACCGGGCGACAAGGTCATCCTGTCGGATATGACGCAGTGGGACAACGCCGAACGAGTTCGAATCAAGTAGTGTCTATCGAGACGATAGATGCTAGACGATAGACGATAGACGATAGACGACAGGCGATGGCAGGCGGAGCAAGGCAAGCAACCAGCGGTACACACCGGGAGACCCACCATGGCTGGCGACGCGCTCATCAAGATGGAAGGCATCAAGAAGGTGTTTTACACCGACGAGGTTGAGACGCACGCGCTCGCCGACGTCCATTTCGCGGTCGCGGAGGGCGAGTACGTGGCGATCTCCGGGCCGTCGGGCTGCGGCAAGACGACGCTCCTCTCCATTCTTGGCCTCCTCGACACGCCGTCGGACGGCATGTACACGCTCGCTGGCGAGCCGGTGGCGGGTCTTTCCGCCGCGGACCGGGCGCGCGTCCGGAACCGCCAGATCGGGTTCATCTTCCAGGCGTTCAACCTGATTGGCGACCTCACCGTGTACGAGAACGTCGAGTTGCCGCTCACGTACCGCGGCATGAGCGCCGCCGAACGCAAGGATCGCGTGCAGAAGGCGCTCGAGCGCGTGGGCATGAGCCACCGCATGAAGCACTATCCCGCGCAGCTCTCCGGCGGTCAGCAGCAGCGCGTGGCCGTGGCGCGCGCGGTGGCCGGCGACCCGGCGATCCTGCTCGCGGACGAACCGACCGGTAACCTCGATTCGCAGAACGGCGAGCAGGTGATGGACCTGCTGCGGGAACTTCATCGCGGCGGTGCGACGATCTGCATGGTGACGCACGATCCGCGCTATGCGCAGCACGCGGATCGCGAGATCCACCTCTTCGACGGCCGGGTGGTCGAAGAGAACGCGGCGACGGCCGCGCACTAGTCCTGGCGGGGCGCGGCGCAGGCGCGCCGCGCCCCACAGCGCTCTCCACATCCTGAGGCGCCGTCGGGGGCCCCGTTCGGGGCGCCCGTGGCCGGAGGCATGTCCCATGGAATCGCTCGTTCAGGACGCCCGCTATGCCATCCGGTCGTTGTTGCGGAGCCCGGGGTTCACCGCAGCGGCGATCCTCACCCTCGCCCTCGGCATCGGCGCCACCACGGCGATCATGACCGTCGTGAACGGCGTGTTGCTCAAGCCGGCCGACTTCGCCGACGTGGACCGGCTGGCGATGATCTGGGAGACGGACCGGAACAGCGGCACGACTCGGGAGCCGTCGTCGATTCCCGACTATACGGACTTCCGCGCGCGCAGCCGGCAGCTGTCGGCCCTTGCCGCGTTTTCTCCGGTCGAGATGAACGTCACGTCGCGTACAGGCGACCCCGAGCGCCTCGCCGCGCTCGCCGTCACCCGGGAGTACTTCAGCACGGTCGGGCTGGTGCCGGTCGCCGGCCGCACGTTCACGGCGGATGAAGACCGTCCGGGCGGCCCGCGGTCGGTGATCATCAGCGAGGACCTGTGGGAGCGGTTGTTCCGGCGCGACCCGTCGGCGATCGGCGGCACGTTGCGGTTGAACGACAACGACTGGACGATCGCCGGCGTGATGCCGCGCGGTGCCGACTTTGGCGTCCTGCAGGTGCTGGGTGCGGCGGCGTACCAGCGTGGCTTCGCGGACCGGGGCGGGCGTCCGCAGGTGGACCTGTGGGTGCCGGCGCGCCTGGATCCGGCCGCGTCGCGCGGGAACCACCCGATCTTCGTGCTCGGGCGCCTCGCTCCCGGCGTCGACGTGACCGGTGCGCAGGCCGAGATGACCACAATCACCGCCGAGCTGGAACGCACGTATCGCGAGACGAACGTTGCGCGCGGCGCGCACGTGGAAGCGCTGCCGGACGTCGTCTTCGGCGGGGTGCGCACGGCGATGGTGCTGCTCGTAGTCGCGGTGGCGATGGTCCTGCTGGTGGCGTGCACGAACGTGGCCAACCTGCTGATGGTGCGCGTCGCGAATCGCGCGCGCGAAGTGACGGTGCGCACCGCGCTTGGCGCGGGGGCCGGCCGCCTCGCGCAGCAGTTTGCGGTGGAAGGATTCCTGCTCGTCGGTGCGGGCGCCACGCTCGGCATGTTCCTGGCCTACTCGGCGGTCGACCTGCTGCGCGCGATCGCGCCGGCCACGATCCCGCGGGCCGGCGATATCCGCGTGGACGGCGGCGTGCTGGTGGTGACGGCGCTCGTGTCGGCGGCCATTGCCGCCGTGTTCGGCCTGCTGCCCACGATCCAGGCGCGGCGGATGAACGTGCAGGCCGCGCTGCACGAGGAAGGGAGCCGGGGCGCCGCGGGCGGCCGTCGCCAGCGGGCGTTGCGATCGACGCTCGTGGTGGCGGAACTCGCGATGGCGACGACGCTCATGGTCGGCGCGGGACTGCTGATCCGCAGCCTGTGGCTGCTGCAGGACGTGAATCCCGGATTCGACGCGCACGGAGTGCTGAAGGCCGAGTTCCAGCTGCCCGCGAGCCGGTATCCGCAGGATTTCGCCAGATTCCCGAACTGGCCGGCGCAGCAACGCTTCATCGCGGACGTGCAGGCCCGCCTGGCCGCGGCGCCGGGCGTGGAGTCGGTGGCGCTCGCCACGGCGAATCCGATGGATGCGGGCTTCACCAGCTCGATCCGGGTGGTGGGTCGCGAAGCCGAGGCGCATGACTGGCCCGAGCCGTCGATTCGAACGGTGAGTGCGAGCTACTTCACGACGATGCGGGTGGCCGTCCACGCGGGGCGCGCGTTCGAGGCATCGGACGATGCCGGCGCTCCTCCCATGGTCATCGTCAACGAGACGGCGCGTGCGCGCTATTTCGCCGGACGCGAGGCCATCGGGTCGGAGATCAACCTCTGGGGCGCCAACCGCCGGGTGATCGGCGTTGTGGGCGACGAGCACTTCAAGGGGCTGGCGGCGTCGGCGCCACCGGCCGTGTACATGCCGATCGGCCAGGCCCCGTCGACGAGTGCGGTACTGGTCCGGATGCGCGGGAACGCCGCGGCCGCGGCGCCGCTGGTACGGCAGGTGCTGCACGACGTGGATCCGCAATTGCCGCTGTTCGGCGTCGAACCACTCGAGGACACCATTCGCGGGACGCTGGCGCAGCGCCGCTTCACCATGCTGGTGCTGGGCGGGTTCGCGGCGGCGGCCGTCATGCTCGCGATGATCGGCGTGTACGGCGTGCTCACCTATGCGGTGGCCCAGCGCACGCGGGAAATCGGGATTCGCGTGGCGCTCGGCGCCGATCTGGGTCGCGTGCGCCGGCTCGTCGTGGGCGACGGTGCGTGGCTCACCGCGTGCGGCCTCGCGATCGGCCTCGTGGGGGCGTTCGCGTTGACGGGCCTCATGCGGTCGCTGCTGTTCGGCGTCGGACCCCGGGACCCCGTCACCTTCGTGGGGACGGCGTCGATGCTCGGCGCCGTCGCGCTGGCCGCCTGCTGGCTGCCCGCCCGCCGGGCGGCCCGGGTGGACCCGATGGTCGCCCTGCGCGTGGAGTAAGTTCCGTCATCATGATCTCACTCCGGAACGTCGAAAAGTCATATCCGTCGGCCGGCGGGCAGACGTACGTCCTGCGCCGCATCACGCTCGACATTGCGCCGGGCGAGTTCGTCACGATCATGGGACCCTCGGGCGCGGGGAAGTCCACGCTGCTCGCGGTACTCGGCATGCTCGATGGCGCGTGGACCGGCGAGTATTTCCTGCACGAGCAGGCCGTGCACAAGCTCGACAACAAGCGTCGGGTTGCGCTGCACAAGCAGTACATCGGCTTCGTGTTCCAGCAGTACCACCTGCTCGACGACCTGACCGTGGCCGAGAACCTCGACGTGCCGCTGAGCTACCGGGACATCAGGAAGAGCGAACGGCAGTCCATCGTCGCCGACACGCTGGACCGCTTCGGGATGGTGGCGAAGAAGGATCTCTACCCGTCGCAGCTTTCCGGTGGCCAGCAGCAGCTCGTGGCCGTGGCGCGCGCGATGATCCACAAGCCGACCCTCATCCTCGCGGACGAACCGACGGGCAACCTGCACTCGTCGCAGGCCCGCGAGATCATGGAACTGTTCAAGGCGTTGAACACCGCCGGCACCACGATCATCCAGGTGACGCACTCCGAGGAGAACGCGAAGTTCGGGAACCGGATCATCAACCTGAAGGACGGCTGGATCGTCTGAGGCGGCAGACGGCAGACGGCAGCGGCAGCACACCCCACCGTGACGGATTCCCCACCGCTCATTCTCGTCGCCGACGACGACCGGGACGTCCTCGAGGCGCTCCGGCTGTTGTTGCGCAGTGAGGGCTACGCCGTCGAGTCGGCCACGTCGCCGGCCGCCGTGCTGGCCGCGGTCGGTGCGCGCGAGTTCGGCGCTGCGATCGTGGACATGAACTACACGCGCGACACGACCGGCGGCGCCGAGGGTCTGGACCTCATCGCCCGGCTGCAGGCCGCCGACGCGACGCTGCCGGTGATCGTGATGACCGCGTGGGGCAGCATCGAGGGCGCCGTGGAGGCCATCCGGCGCGGCGCGCGCGACTACGTGGAGAAGCCGTTCAACAACGCGCGCCTGCTGCACATCCTGCGCACCCAGGTCGAGCTCGGTGCGGCCATCCGCCGCGGACAGCGACTCGAGGTGGAAAACATCGCACTGCGGCGCCCCGCGGGGACGCCGAAGCTCATCGCGGGCTCGGGGGCCATGCAGGCGGTGCTCCGCCTGATCTCGCGCATCGCGCCGTCCGATGCGAGTGCGCTGATCACCGGTGAGCACGGCACGGGCAAGGAAGTGGTCGCGCAGTGGATCCATGCGGCGTCGGCGCGCAGCACCCGCGCGATGATCACGGTCAACGTGGGCGGCCTGGCCGAGGGCGTGTTCGAGGCGGAACTGTTCGGACACGTGAAGGGGGCCTACACCGACGCCAAGACCGATCGCGTGGGCCGGTTCGAGCTCGCCGACGGCGGAACCCTGTTCCTGGACGAGATCGCCAACCTCACCCTGTCGCAGCAGGCGACGCTGCTGCGCGTGTTGCAGACGGGCGAGCTGGAACGGGTGGGATCGAACCGGACGCACCGGGTGAATGTGCGCGTGCTGGCCGCGACGAACGCGGATCTCCGGGCCGAAGTGGCCGCGGGACGCTTTCGCGAAGACCTGTTCTTCCGGCTCAATACGGTGGAGATCCGGCTCCCGCCGCTCCGTGACCGTCGCGACGACATCCCCGCGCTCGCGGCACACTTCCTCGCGGAATTCGGCGCGCGGTACCGGAAGCCCGGCGCGCGACTGGACGCCGGCGCGATGCAGGCGCTGCTGGGCTATGCCTGGCCGGGCAACGTCCGCGAGCTGGCGCACGCCATCGAGCGCGCCGTTCTGCTCGCCGACGGGGACGAGATCCGGTCGGCGGACCTCGCCTTGCGCTCGTCCAGCGAGGGCACGGCGCGGCTCGAGGACCTCTCGCTCGAGGATGTGGAGCGCGTGCTGATCACGAAAGCCATGGCGCGCCACGGGGGGAACGTCGCGCTCGCCGCCAGGGCGCTCGGCCTGTCGCGCAGCGCGCTCTACCGGCGGCTGCAGCGGCACGCGCTCTAGTCCGGGCGACGCGACGTGACCCCCACGCACGAGCAGCGGATCTTCCGGCTCGTCGTCGTCGGCGGGCTTCCCGCCGTCGTCGCGGCCGTCTGGCTTGTCTTCGACTCCGGCATGGGGGCACGGCTCCAATGGGCACTTGCCGTGGTGGTGACCGGCAGCTGGCTGGGGACGGCGCTTGCCGTGCGCGAACGCGTGGTGCGCCCGCTGCAGACGCTGTCGAACATGGTCGCGGCGTTGCGCGAGCAGGACTACTCGCTGCGCGCGCGGGGCGCGCGCCCCGAGGATGCGCTGGGGCTCGCGCTGTGGGAAGTGAACACGCTGAGCGTGGAAATGCACGACCGCCGCCTCGGGGCGCTCGAAGCCGGCGCGCTGCTGCGGCGCGTGATGGCGGAGATCGACGTGGCGGTCTTTGCCTTCGACGAGGGGAACGCCCTGCGCGTGGTGAACGCGTTCGGGGCGCGCCTGCTGGGACAGCCCGAGGAGCGGCTCCTCGGGCGAAACGCCGACGAACTGGGGCTCGGCACGTGCCTGACCGGCTCGGCGCCCCGGATCATGGACGTGCCCGTCGGCGCATCGGGCGGCCGGTGGGAGCTGCGGCGCGGGGCGTTCCGGCAGGACGGGCGACCGCACCGGTTCATCGTCCTCGCCGACGTGAGCCGCACGCTCCGCGAGGAGGAACGGCTCGCCTGGCAGCGGTTGATCCGCGTGCTCGCGCACGAAATCAACAACTCCATCACGCCGATTCAGTCGCTGGCGGGCCGCCTGCAGGAGCTCGTACGGCGCGAGACCCGGGGCGAGCCGCTGCGCACACCGATGCCGGGCGCGGTACGTGCGGCGGGCGTGCGGTCCGACGCAGGCGCCATGCCCGCGGGCGGGCCGGCGCTCGCGAGCGCCGAACTGCGCGACGACCTCGAGCGGGGCCTTGGCGTGATCACGTCGCGCGCCGAGGCGCTGACGCGCTTCATCGCGACCTACACGCAGCTGGCGCGACTGCCCGTCCCGAAGAAGCGGCCGGTTCGCGTCTCGGACTGGGTGCATCGCGTGGCGCGGCTTGAGTCGCGCATCCGGGTGGAGGTCGTGCCGGGACCGGACGTGACGATCGACGCCGACGGCGACCAGCTCGACCAGGTGCTGATCAACCTCGTGAAGAACGCGGCGGACGCGGTGCAGGGCGGCGACGGCGGCGTGCGCGTGCGCTGGACGATCCATGACGGAACGCTCGCGGTCGTCGTCGAGGACGACGGCCCGGGCGTCGGCGACACCGCCAACCTCTTCGTGCCGTTCTACACGACGAAGGATGGCGGCACCGGAGTCGGCCTGGTCCTGAGCCGGCAGATCGCCGAGGCGCACGGCGGATCGGTCACGCTCGCCAACCGGATGGGTGCGACCGGCTGTGAGGCGCGGTTGGTGTTGCCGCTGTCGTAGCCGTCGCGCGAGGTTGCCAGGTGGGGCGCGAGGCGAGATAGTATGCGCATGCGCCCATTCATCGCCGCCGCTGCGCTGCTCATTGCCGCGCCCTCCCTCCCAACGACGCCGGTCGCTCCCCCGCCGCCGGCCTGCACGACACCGACCACCCCGTGCGAGCGATGGGTGATGTATGGGAATGGTCCCGCGCGGTCGATGGTGTACGGCTCGTATGCGCTCGATGCGGCCAATCCGGCGATCACCCGCGCGCTGATCATGGTCCACGGTGCCGGCCGCAACCCGGACCACTACTTCGAGACGGCGATGGCGGCCGCCTTCATCGCGGGCGCCGTCGAGAACACGATCGTGATCGCGCCGGCGTTCATCGCGGGTCGCGACACGCCGCACCCGAACGAAGTCGTCTGGGGCGAGGGCGCCAACAACTGGCGGTCGGGTGGCGCGGCGCAGTCGAATCCCGAGCTGACGTCGTTCGACTTCCTCGATGGCATCGTGCGTGCG
>CAZKYG010000249.1:0-5938 GCA_964556915.1 uncultured Gemmatimonas sp. | reverse complement strand
TGCCACCCCGGCCGTTCCCAGCGCGGCGAAAACGCCCGCGATGTCGCCCGGCGGCGTCACGGCCGGCCCGCGGGCCGGGCAGGCCGCTGCAGGTAGATCACCTGACTGTCGTTCGGAATGCGCATGTGCAGGCGGTCCTCGGCGATGCGCGCCAGTTTCGCGCGGCTCGACGCGTCACGGATGTCCCCCTCGAGCTTCGCGCGCTCGGCCTCGAGCGCCACGCGCCGCTGGTCGAGCCGGCTCTCCTCGCGTGCGCGCGCGAGCCCGAGGCTTCGTCTCCATATGACGCCCGCGGCCACGAGGACGAAACCGGCGAGGAGGAGGGCGACGAGAGACCGCCCCCTCACGTCACTCCCCGGCCGGCGTGCCGGGCCTCGCCACGAGACCCTTGCGGCGCCACGCGCGGAGCCGCGCGCTGCGCGCTCGCGCGTTCCTCAGGATCTCGTCGGCCGCCGCGGCGACCGCCTTGCGCGTCACGACGTCGCCCAGCGCGTTGTCCCCGCCGCAGGTGCAGACCGGCTGCCGCGGCGGGCACGTGCATGAACGGCTCCAGTCCCGGAAGGCGTGTTTCACCACCCGGTCTTCTCCTGAGTGATAGGTGATCACCGCGATGACGCCCGACGGGGCCAGTCGGTCACGCAGCGCCGGGAGCGCCCGCTCCAGCCCGCCGATCTCGTCGTTCACGGCGATCCGCACCGCCTGGAAGAGCCGGGCAAAATCCGGCGGTCCCGAGCGCGGACCGAGGACCGCGCGGATCGCACCCACGAAATCGTCGCTGATGGCGAACGGGCGATTCTCCCGGCGCCGGATCACCTCGGACGCGAGGCGGGGCGCGCGACGCTCATCCGCGTACTCGCGGAACACCGTAGCGAGCTCTCCAAAGTCAGCCGTGTTGAGAAAATCGGCCGCCGTGGCCCCCTGACCGACTCCCGCAGTTCCCCCGTGCGCGCCGCCCGCCGCGCCGGTCATCCGCATGTCGAGCGGCGCGCCTTCGCGGAAGCTGAAACCGCGCGCGGGGTCGTCAATCTGATGCGACGAGACGCCGAGGTCGAGCAGGATCCCGTCGAAGGCATCCGGCGGGCCCGCGGCGCCCGCGGGCCTGACGCTCGCGGGCGCGCATCCCGACTCGGCGAAGTCGGCGTAGTTCGTGGCGATCGCGCGAAACCGGCCTTCGCGCGCGAAGGAGGCGAGTCGTTCCACGGCCGCCCGGATCGCGTCGGGGTCGCGGTCGAGTCCGGTGACGTCGGCGCCGGCCTCGAGGAACGCGGCGCTGTGTCCGCCGCCGCCGAGCGTACCGTCGAGGATGCGCAGCCCGGTTCCGGCGCCGTGCAGAAGGACCTGCCGCACCTCGTCCACCATGACGGGGGCATGGTACGCCGTGGTGAAACGCTCGTCGGTCACGCGTGAAAGATAGGCCACATGCGAAGCGGCCCGCGGACGAAAGGTCCGCGGGCCGCCAGTCGTGCCTTGACGTCAGTTTACGGCTTCTTGCAGTAGGCCTTCTTCATCTGGTCCACGTATCCGTTCAGCTGCATCAGCGAGCCCATCACCTGTTGGGCGGCCTTGGGATCGAACCGGCCACCGGCCGGAACCGCTCCGTTGGCGATCGTGAAGTACTCGTCCGCCTTGTTCGCCGCCTCACACGCCCGCGGATACGCCTCCTCGAGCACCTTCTTCTTGGCATCATTGGTTGATGCGGCCTTGAAGTCTTCCTGGAGCTTCTTGCTGATGTCCCCCGCATCGGTGAGGAACGCCTGGCCCACGCCAAGGGCGGCGACGCCGAGGAGGAACTTGGCCTGCGGCGCGACGCTCGTGCCGGTGGCCAGCGAGTCGGCCCAGGCAAGCGTCGTGTAGACCTTCTCCGTGTTCGCGCGGGCCGTCGCGGCGTCCGCGCCGGCCGCCTTCAGCGAATCGGCCTGCGTGCGCATGAGATTTCCGGCCTGAACCGCGATCGCCGCGATCTGGTTCTTGTCCTCGCCGGCCGTGATCATCTCCTTGGCCATGGCGATCGCTTCATCCAGCTTCGGCGGTTTCTCGCTCAGGTACGCCATGGCGATCGGCGCGCGCATGTTCTTCGCGCTCGGGTCGGCCTTCATCGCGCGCTCGGCGGCCGCCACCGACTTCGCGTTGTCGCCCGCCTTGCGCCACAGCGCGACCGCGAAGTTGTTGAAGTCCTTGACCGCCGGGAACTTCACCGCGCCCTTGTCGGCGAGCTGCGCCGCGAGCGTGAAGTTGGAGTCGGCGTTCGCGGCGCTGATCATCTTGAAGAAGTACGAGGTGTCGGCCGTGGCCGTGTCCATCGTCGCCATCTGCTGGCCCACGTCGAGCGCCTTCTTGTATTCCTTGGCGGCCATCAGGATCAGCCAGTACGGCCGCACGAGCTGAATGTCGCCCGGGCTCTTGGCAATGCCCTTCTCCACCAGCGGACGCGCCTTGTCCATCTGGCCGGCCGCCGCCAGCGAGTTCACGATCTGCGCGAGCAGGCTCATGTTGGTCGAGTCCGCGGCATAGAGCGCCTCGAGCGTCTCGACCTTCTTCGGTTCGTTCCCCGTCGCATCGTACAGGAGCACGAGGTCGTTCAGCGCCGACTTGCTCGCCGGATCCATCTTGGCGATCTCCTCGAGCAGCGGAATGACCTCCGTGTTCGGCGCGTGCTTGTCCTTCAGCACCGCGAGCTTGCAGTACCGCAGCCAGAGGCTGTTCGGGTAGTCCTTCATCCCGTCGGCGGCTTCCTTCAGCGCGGCGTCGTAGTTCCGCTCGCGCTCCTTCGTGAAGCACTCCTTCTGGTGGTCAAACGTCTTGTTGAACGCGTCCTGGAACCCGCGCGAAACCTGCTGCGCGATGGTCTCCATCTTCGCATGCTCGTACGAACCGAGGGGCTGGCGCATGTTCGCGTCGCGCGCGAGCACGAGGAAGGCGGTCACCTTGTAGTTGGCGCCGTTCTTCTCCGCGTCGGCGTCAACGTAAAAGTCCGCGTGGATCTGCTTGGCGAGCGCGACGGCGTCGTTCGGCTGCAGCGCCATGGCCGGGTCGTACCCCGACTGCGTGAGCACGCCGTCCACGTCCGCCTTCTTCATCACGAGCAGCGAGCGGAACGAGACGTCACCCTCGATCTGGTCACGGATCTTGTCGGCGCACAGGGCCGCCGTCACCTTGTCCGCCGCGTGACACGCGCTGACCATCAGCTTCGGCGCATCGGGGTTCGGCCCGCGGTTCATGCGCGGCTGCGACGTGGCCACCGATGTGGTGGCGGCCATCAGCGCCGCTGCGATTGCCGCTTTCCATGCGAGTTGCCGAGCCATCTGTGTCGTTCCTCCGAGTGTGATCCGACGTGCCCCAAGCATCCATCCCCGAGTGGGCGAAGAGGGACTCGAACCCCCGACACCCTGCGTGTAAGGCAGGTGCTCTAACCAGCTGAGCTATTCGCCCGTCACGCCTCCCTAGGCCAGGATCGCGAGTGGTACCAGGACGCAATACCCAACCACGAGCAGGATGGGTGCTACGGTCACCCCGCCGCGGGCAAGATCGGCATAGCCGGCCAGCAGGACAACGGCCGCCGCCGCCCATCGAACGGACGCACGCTTGACCATCGGGGGGCTCGCTGCATTCATAAGACGCGGATTTTACGCCTCGTCTATGGTAGTGTCAAGCAACGACATGGCCGCATCACCTCCTCTTAATCTGATCCTCATTTCCGCCGGTTTGTTCCACGTTTCCCAGTAGCAAATCGAGCGTTTCCGAGGCCTTCCGTCGCGCCGCCTCCTCGTCCGCCGCGCGCATCGCCGCCAGCCGGGCCCGATCGCGGCGCCGACGCGCCAGCCAGAACGGTCCCACGATCACGAAGAACACGAGCGACACGAAGCCCACGTCGGCGAACAGGGCCAGCGCTCCATAGCGCTGCCGGGTCGTGCGCCGCCATTCCTCCTCGAAACCGCCGAGCGTCACGCCGTACGCCGACCGCATCGCCGCATCGAGCGATCGCGTTGCCATCCAGTCGCGAAACAGGTACGTGAGCCCGTGCTGCGGGTCCCGGGCCGCGAGGTCCGCCACGGCCCGCTGCGCCAGCGCGTATCCCCGCTCCGCGCGCACCGCCCCGCCCGCGATCATCGTATCGAGCGCGGCAAAGTGCGGCACCCCGCGCAAGGCGAGCACCACGCTCGACTCGAGCACCTGTTCGCGCGTCCATTCGCGTGCCACGAAGGAGGCGTAGCCCTCGTCGAACCAGAGTGGGGGCAGCGAACCGACGAATTCGTGCAGCGAGAGGTGCCCGAGCTCGTGCCGGAGATTGGTCCGCGGATCGCCCGCACTCGAGTTCGCCGACCGCCCCTGGATGACGATGCGGTGCTCGTCGGGGAACGCCACCGCCACGCCCCACTCCGGGAAGCCACCGCCCGCCCACTCGCGGAACCGCTGTTCGTCCGGCGCGACGTACACGGTTACCCGTTCCTGCGGCCGCGGCAGTCCCGGGAAGGTGTCGTTCGCGACGGCATCGTCGAGCAGGTGCCGCGCGAGACCGGCGTCGCCGGGCATGCAGACCACGGTGAAGCGCCCGGCGCTGAGCACGTCGGCGCCCGCCGGCATGCGAGCGACCGGACCTTGAAGCGCCGCGAGCAGCGCGAGGAACAGCATCACGGCACAGGGTACCGGGTGCGCCGGAGGACGCGCCGGGAGGCGGGGCCGGTGCCCGGCGAGGTTCCGCGGCGCCGCACCGGGCCCCGGTACCCCGTACCGGGGTGTCCTCGCGGGCACCCAGTCCCCTTCACCGCGGAGGCTGCCCCCCGGCCTCCACCGTCGCCAGCACTTCCGCGCAGCGTTTCCCCCACGGATTGAACTTGTTGGCGGCGTGACCCGCCTTCCACGTCGCCCGCGCCTCGTCCATCTGCTCGTTGAACCAGTACGCGCGGCCGAGTTCGTAATAGGCCTCGATCAGGTTCGGCCCGAGCGCGAGCGTCTTCTGGAAGAACACCTGCGCGTCCTCGTACATCTCGCGTTCGAGGTACACGAGCCCGAGGTAGAAGTGCGCGTAGAGCGTGGCCTTCTTGTCGTTGTCGAGCCGGATGGCCTTGGAGAGGTGCTCGATGGCCTCGCCAAAGATTCCCTTCTTGAGGCAGATGTAGCCGACGTTGATGCGGGCGAGCGCGTTCGACGGCTCCCGCATGAGCACCTTCTGGAAGTTGGCGAGCGCGGCGTCGTACTTCTCCTGCAGCATCTGCGCCCAGCCGAGCAGGGCCTCGCTCTGCGGGTCGCCGGGGGAGAGCTCGATGGCCTTCATGAGCGCGGCTTCGGCGGCCTCGTAGTCGCCGAGCGAGAGGCGACTCCACCCCTTCTCGATGAACGTGGACGCGCCGATGTGGTCGGCCACCACGACCGGCTTTTCCGCGCTGAACTGCGGCGCAAGCGAGGGCGCGGCCGCGGCCTGCAGCGTCTTCCAGCGGTCCACGAGTTTCTTGATGTCGTCCTTCAGCGCGGTCAGCTCCGTGACTTGCGCCTCGACCGACTTGAAAAGCGTGATGATGTCCGCCTTGAGCGCCGCGCGCGCGGCGTCGTCGATGCCGCCGGACGCGGCCGCCTCGAGCCGGCGGTCGATGTCGGCGTATCGTCCCTTGTGCGTCGCGACCGTTTCGTCAGCCATTCCGGTTCCCCGCCATCGCCTGGTCCACCAGCTCCCGGTCCCGCGCGCTCAGCAGGCGCGCCACGTCCAGCACCACCGTCTCCCGCACATCGTCGCGCAGCACGGCGCGCAGGCACTCGCGCGCCGGCCCCCCGGCGCCGGGTGGCGTCTCGAGCGCGGATGCGAGCACGCTCACCACCTCGAGCACGTCGTCCACGACCGCCGCGACCGACCGCTCCCCAACTCGCAGGACCACCATCCGTTCGTGTGCGCCATCGCGCGCCGGTGCCACGCCGAACCGGGCGCGCAGGTCGATCACGGGAATCG
>CAZKYG010000248.1:0-6950 GCA_964556915.1 uncultured Gemmatimonas sp. | reverse complement strand
TCTTCTGGGGCCGGCGCTGCACGGAGCACTCGCGCTCGCCGAGGGCGACGACCTGGCCGTGCATGTCGGCGAGCACCTGGATTTCGACGTGGCGCGGCCCTTCGATGTACTTCTCGATGTACACCGCATCGTCGCCGAATGCGTTCTTCGCCTCGCGGCGGGCCGCGTCGAGCGCGCCCGCGATCTCGCCCTCGCCGCGCACGACGCGCATGCCCTTCCCGCCGCCGCCGGCCGCCGCCTTGAGCAGCACGGGGTAACCGAACGTCGCCGCAATGCGCGCCGCCTCGGCGGCGCCCGACAGCGGTTCGGTGGTTCCCGGCACGACGGGCACGTCGTGCGCCACGGCCAGTTGGCGGGCGGCCGTCTTGGAGCCCATGGCCGCGATCGCCTCCGCCGGCGGGCCGATCCAGACGAGGCCCGCGTCCCGCACGGCCCGCGCGAACCACTCGCGCTCCGAGAGGAACCCGTAGCCCGGGTGGATCGCGTCCGCGCCGACGGACTGCGCGGCCGCGATGATCGCGTCGCCCTTGAGGTAGCTCTCCGGCGACGGCGCGGGGCCGATGCGCACCGCCTCATCCGCTTCGCGCACGTGCGGCGCGTGCACGTCGGCATCGGAGCACACGGCGACGGACCGGATGCCGAGTTCCTGGCACGCCCGCACCACGCGGAGCGCGATTTCGCCGCGGTTGGCGATCAGCACCTTCGCGATCGGGCGGGCCGCGGCGGCCGCCTGTGGCCGTCCGCCGGCTGTCCCGTGCCCGCTGCCCCCTGCCTTCGTCACAGCGGGATGTTGCCGTGCTTCTTCGGCGGGTTCCGGTCACGCTTGCCCTGGAGCGACTCGAGGGCATCAATGAGGCGAGGGCGCGTGTCGGCGGGGTCGATGATGTCGTCGAGGTAGCCGTGTCCGGCCGCAACGTACGGATTGGCGAACTTCTCGGTGTATTCGCGCACGCGCTCGTCGGTCGCCGCGCCCGGGTCGGCCGCGGCGGCGATCTCCTTGCGAAAGAGAATCTCGACCGCGCCCTTGGGCCCCATGACGGCGATCTCGGCCGTGGGCCACGCGACGTTGTAGTCGCCCCGAATGTGCTTCGAACTCATGACGTCGTACGCGCCGCCGTACGCCTTGCGCGTGATCACCGTGAGCTTCGGCACCGTTGCTTCGCAATACGCGTAGAGCAGCTTCGCCCCGTGCCGGATGATGCCGCCGTGCTCCTGGGCGAGGCCCGGCAGGAATCCGGGCACGTCCTCGAGCGTCACGATCGGCACGTTGAAGGCGTCGCAGAAGCGGATGAACCGCGCGGCCTTGGTGCTCGCGTGGATATCGAGCACGCCCGCCAGCACGGCCGGCTGGTTCGCGACGATGCCGACGCTGTAGCCGCCCAGGTGCGCGAACCCGCAGAGAATGTTCTGCGCGAAATCCGCGTGCACCTCGAAGAACTCGCCGTCGTCAACGACGCGCCGCAGGACGTCGTGCATGTCGTACGGCTTGTTCGCACTGTCCGGCACGACGGCGCGCAGCCCTTCGTCGCGGCGATCGCGCGGATCGGAGCCGGCGCCGCGCGGCGGCGCGTCCACGTTGTTCGACGGGATGTAGCGCAGGAGGCGCCGGATGCCGTCGAAACACTCGATCTCGCTGCCGCACGTGAAGTGCGACACGCCGCTCGTCGCGCCGTGCGTGTCGGCCCCGCCGAGTTGCTCCATCGTCACGTCTTCATGCGTGACCGTCTTCACGACGTTCGGGCCCGTGACGAACATGTAGCTGGTGTTGCGCGTCATGAACACGAAGTCCGTGATCGCGGGCGAGTACACGGCCCCGCCGGCGCACGGCCCCAGGATGGCCGAGATCTGCGGCACCACCCCCGAGGCGAGGGTGTTCCGGAGGAAGATCTCCGCGTACCCGCCGAGCGAGACCACACCCTCCTGGATGCGTGCGCCACCCGAGTCGTTGAGCCCGATCACGGGCGCGCCATTCCGCACGGCCAGGTCCATCACCTTGCACACCTTCTCGGCGTGCGCGCCGGACAGCGAGCCGCCAAACACGGTGAAATCCTGCGAGAACACGTAGACGAGGCGGCCCTCGATCCGGCCGAACCCCGTCACGACGCCGTCGCCGTAGGGCCGCTGCGTCTCGAGCCCGAAGTCGGTCGACCGGTGCGTGACGAAGCGGTCGAGCTCGACGAACGACCCTTCGTCGAGCAGTGCGTCGAGACGCTCGCGCGCAGACAACTTGCCCTTCTCATGCTGCGCCTTGAGGCGCGCGGCGCCGCCGCCCTCTTCCGATTCCGCCCGCCGGGCGGCGAGGAGGTCGAGCTTGTCGTGCATGGACATGCGGGAAATCAACGCGGCGGCAAAGAATCCCGCAAACTCCTGCGTGACGACCGGTTCAGCGGCGCGCCCAGCCGTTCGTGCGGGCCATCAGGCGGCGAATTGAGGCGCCATCCTTCCGCACCACGTCTCGCTCGATCGACGCGAGGGTCTTGCGCAGGCGGCGGATGCGCGCCGCGACGTTGCGCGGATGGTCCGTGAAGATCGCGGACCACATCGCGCCGTTCGAGGCGGCGAGGCGCGTCATTTCCCGCCCGCCGCGGCCGAGCACGCCGCGCGCGATGCCCGCTTCGGCGTAGACGGCCGCAAGGGCGAGGGCAACGACCTGCGGCAGGTGACTGGTCGCCGCGAGCAGGCGATCGTGCTCGCGCGCGTCGATCGGCGTCAGGCGCCCACCGACCGTCCGCCAGAGGCGACGGACCAGCCGCACCGCCGCCGGCGATGCACCAGCGGGCGCGGTGAGATAGACGCACTTGCCCTCGAAGATTCCGCTCCGCGACGCGCTCCAGCCCGAGTCGTGACCGCCGGCCATGGGGTGCGAGCCGACGAAGTTCGTCAGGCCGGCCGTCGCCGCGGCCCGGACGATGGACGCCTTGGTGCTGCCGACGTCGGTCACGGCCGGCAACCCGGCGAGCCGCGCGGACGCGGCGGCCAGGACCGTCCGCGTCGCGTCCACGGGCAGTGCGATGACACAGACGTCGGCCTCCTCGATCCCGGCGAGGTCGGGTGGGAGGACACCCGCGATGGCGCCGGCGCGCCGCGCCTTGCGCAGCGCGTCGCGCGAGCGGTCGCAGGCGAGCACGGTGTGCCCCCTGGTCGAGAGGTCGCGCGCGAGCGAGCCACCGATCAACCCGAGCCCGACGATCGCGACCTTCATGCGTTCGGCGCGGCCCGCTTCGCGGACCGCCGCGCCGGCGCACGTTGGTCCGCGCGTGTCTCCCGGACCTGCTCGTTCCGGCACATGGCGATGATGCCCCAGAAGAGCGCGCGCACGGATTCCTGCGGAATGCCCAGCTCGCGCGCGCGCGCCGCCGCCCACCGCACGACCCGCGCCTCCCGCGCGGGGTCGAGCATGGGGAGGCCGGCCCGTTCCTTGGCGCGCCCCACCTGGCGCGCCAGCTCCACGCGGCGCACCAGCAGCGCCATCAGCGCGTCATCGGTCCGCTCGATCTTGTTGCGCAGGCGGACGACCGTGCGCATGAGGTTCGGCGCGGGCGGCATCATGCGATCCTCGCGGGCGACGACGCGGCCATCGCCGGCTCGCCGGTCGGCAGCTGGCGTCCCGCGGCCAAGGCAAACGGGGCGAGCCCGCGCATGAGGTCGGCAAAAGCATCCGGCGTGAGGCTCTGGTCCGCGTCGGAACGCGCCTTGGCCGGTTCCGGGTGCACCTCCACGATCAGGCCGTCGGCACCGGCTGCGATCGCCGCGAACGCGAGCGGCGCCACGAGCCATGCGATGCCGCCGGCGTGGCTCGGGTCCACGATCACGGGCAGGTGCGTCGCGCGCTTGAGCACCGGCACGGCGGCCACGTCGAGCGTATTGCGCGTTGCCGTCTCGAAGGTGCGGATTCCGCGCTCGCACAACACCACCTGGTCGTTGCCGCGCGACAGGATGTACTCGGCGGCCAGCAGCAGTTCCTCGACCGTCGCCGACAGGCCGCGCTTGAGCAGGACGGGCCGCCGCACATCGCCCACGGCCGAGAGCAGCGCGAAGTTCTGCATGTTCCGCGCGCCGACCTGCAGCATGTCGGCGTGCTCCGCGACGACGTCCACCTGCCGGGTGTCCATGACCTCCGTGACGACCGGCAGGCCCGTCTCGGCGCGCACGTCGGCCAGCATGGCGAGCGCTTCCTCGCCAAGCCCGCGGAAGGCGTAGGGCGACGTCCGCGGCTTGAACGCGCCGCCGCGGAGCAGGCGCGCACCCGCCGTGCGCACCGCGTGCGCCGTCGTGGTCAGCATGTCGAGTCCTTCCACCGAACATGGGCCCGCGATGACCGCCAGTTCCGTCGAGCCGAACGCCGCGCCTGGGGCGTCGCCGACGGAGACGATCGTCGGGTCCGCCCTGAACTCGCGCGCCACCTGGCGATACGGTTTCAGCACGGGAATGACGCTCTCGACGCCGGGCACCGACGCCAGACCCACTTCGGCCAGCTTTCGCTCGTCGCCGATGCAGCCGATGATCGTGCGCTGGGTGCCGCGCGAGAGGTGCGTCTGGAGGCCGGCACGTTCGACGACCTCGCGGATGCCGTCGAGCTGGGCGTCGGTGACGCCGGACCGCGTGATGATGATCATGAGGTTTGGAGGACGGGAGAGGAAGGAGGAGGGGAAAACAAAACGGCCCGTGGATGTCCACGGGCCGTGTGGTGTATCGCAGGGTGGTGCCGCCTAGTCGCGCGCGCTCCCAGTCCTGCGGCCCGTGGTGGCGCCGGAGGCGTAGTAATAGCGGTAGCTGAAGCGGGTGCGGTTGGTCATGGCGAGCCTTGATAGTGGCGGCGGGCGCCCCCGGAGTCAAGGTCGTTACGCACGCGTGACGGTGGGCCGCCGCGAACCGGCGCCGACACCTCACCCATCGAGCGATATGGGCCAGCTCCCCGTGCGCTCGCCCTCCGGCAGGTCCGCGCGATACATGATCACGCGCACCTTCTCGAGGGTGATGAGGCCTCCGCCCAGCATGCGATCGAGCTGCGGCAGCATCGCCTCGATGCGCTCCGCCGACTCGATGACTTCGATGACGATCGGCAGGTCGCGGCTGAGCCGGAACGGCGCGTCGCGGTGCACCGTGGCCGACGGACCGAACCCCAGAATGCCACGGAGCACGGTCGCACCGGCGAATCCCTCGCGACGCATGAGTTCGACGATCGCCTCATGCAGCGGCCGGCCGTCCCAGCGGTCGCTCCCCCCGATGAAGATGCGCATCAACGTGCGCTCGCCCGTGAAGCCGGCCATCACCCGCCCCCGCCAGCGCCGGCGTCGCGCACGGCATCCGGGCGATAGACGATCACGTCGGCGCGTTCGAGCGTGATCACGCCGCCGCGCACCATGGCGTCGAGCGCCGGGAGCACGTCCCGGATCCGCGCCTCGTCGTCCACGCACTCGACGACCACCGGCAGGTCGAGCGCCCCGATTTCGCTCACCATCGACCGCATCGCGCGACTCGCGCCGAAGCCACCCACGCAGCGCATCACGGTTGCGCCCGCCATGCCCCGCGCGCGCAGGAGACGCACGATCGCCTCGTACACCGTCGTGCCCTGGTGGCGGTCGGCCTCGCCCAGGTACACGCGCATCAGCGTGCGCTCGGTGCGCTCGCCCCGCGGCACGCCCGGCGTCGCGGCGGCCGGCGTCACGACCGCGCCCCGGAACCGGCGCGCTGGAACGCGACCACCTGCTTCGCGGCGCCGATGCCCGCCGCGACTCCGCCGAGCGACAGCGCGACGCTGAGCGAGACGTACACGGCGGCGCGCCGCAGGTCGCCGCGGTCGATCAGGGCGATCGTTTCATACGAGAACGTGGAGAACGTGGTGTATCCGCCACAGAATCCCGTCGTGAGCAACGCACGCGTCCCCGCCGACACGCTGGCGCCGTCGAGCAGGTACCGCATCAGGAAGCCCAGCACGAGCGACCCGGTGGCGTTCACGAGCAGCGTTGCCACCGGGAACTCGGTGCCGCTGCCGCGTTGCAGCGCTTCACTCAGCATGTAGCGGACGGCACTGCCGGCGGCCCCGCCGAGCGCGATGAGGAGGATCATCATCGCGCGAATCCCGTCGTTGCGCCGCCACCCGCGCGCCACTCTCTCGATGCCACCACGTCCCCTCCGGCTGAACCGGTTCATGGGCACGTCGCGCCGGACAACAAAAGACTCCTGCCGGCCGTCGGGCCCTGGCAGGAGTCATCAGCGGCACAGCATCGGCCGCGGTTTGGGCGAACTCCATCGCCCTCCATCGCTTGCACGCAAAGCTAGGCCGGCCCCCGGGTGCGGGTCAAGCCACGCGGCCGACGGCGGGTCGCCCCGCCGCCGGCCGCGCGCGCCGTCAGCCTTCGTCGTCCATCGCCGCGGCGTCCATGTCCACCGGCGGCGGCACCTCGTCCTCCGTGTGGATCTTGCTCGGCTCGGCCGGGCGGTCCTGCCCTTCCGGGATGTCCACCACGCCGAGCACGATGCGGCGGTGGATCGGATCCACCTCCAGCACGCGCACGTTCATCTTCATCTGCTCCCACGCCACCTCGGCCGGGCTATCCACGTTCTTCCCCGACGTGCTGAGGTGCGACAGCGGCACGAAGCCCTCGATGTCGTTGCCAATGTCCACGACGACGCCCTTGTCCATCAGGCGCACGACCGTGCCCGGCAGCTCGGTGCCCACGGGATAGTTCTCGCCGATCTTGAGCCACGGATCGTCCTCGGCCTGCTTGAGCCCGAGGGAGATGCGCTTGTTGTCGGCGTCGATGTTGAGGATGACGACGTTCACGTCGTCGCCCTTCTTCACCACGTCGGACGGGTGCTGGACGCGCTTGGTCCAGCTCATGTCCGAGATGTGGATCAGGCCGTCGATGCCCGGCTCGATCTCCACGAACGCGCCGAACGAGGTGAGGTTGCGCACCTTGCCCGCGAGCCGCGTGCCGACCGGGTAT
>CAZKYG010000247.1:0-4328 GCA_964556915.1 uncultured Gemmatimonas sp. | reverse complement strand
GAGATCGCGGCCCTCGTTCCGCTCGAGCTCGACTGGCGCGTGCTGTTGTTTGTCCTGGTCGTGACCGCGGGCACCTGCATTCTGTTCAGCCTCGCTCCGGTGGCTCGAGCGCTCCGCACCGATGTAAACGAAGCGCTCAAGGCAACCGCCGGGCGGGCCGGGCGCTCGCGCAACAGTCAGGCGCTTCGCCGCGCGCTGGTGATCGCCGAAACGGCCCTCGCGCTCGTGCTGCTGATCGGCTCGGGCCTGCTGCTGCGCAGCTACGCCAAGCTGAGCCACGTGGATCCCGGCTACTCCACGAAGGACCTGTTCACCTTCCAGTTCGCGCCCGAGCAGGCGTCGCTCACGAACGGTGAGCAATGGGCGCAGTTCCACCTGGCGTTCATGGCACGCCTCAAGGCGATTCCGGGCGTGCAGGCCGTGGGCATCGTCGAGAACGTCCCGCTCGACGAGGGGATGAGCCTCACCCAGTTCCGCACCGAGGAGCAGGCCAACGATCCGAACGCGATGACTCGGCTCAACCTCACGTTCGCGGGGCCGGGCTATTTCAATACGATGGGGATCCGGGTGCTCGCCGGTCGCGAGTACACCACCGACGACGTGCAGCGCACCTTCGGCAATGTGGTGATCAGCAGGACGGCGGCCGCGAAGCTCTGGCCGGGGCAGGATCCCATCGGGCGGCGCCTGCGGGCCAACAGCGACAGCACCTGGATGACGGTCGTCGGGGTGGTGAACGATGTGGAGCAGTACAACTTCCGCGACCAGCCCCAGGCCACGGTGTACTACCCGCTGCGCGGCCCGACGCCAACCAGTTGGCGGCTCACCTCGCCGGGCTATGTGGTGAAGACGGCCCGCGCCGAGACCATCGCGCCGGAGATCGTGGCCGCGGTGCACGAGGTGGCGCCCGAGGCGCCGGTGTACCGCCAGTACACCATGGCGTTCCTGGCGCAGCGGTCCATGAACCAGCTGTCGTTCACGATGCTCACGCTGGGCATCGCAGCGTCGCTCGCGCTGGTCCTGGGCGCCGTGGGGCTGTACGGCGTGCTTTCGTACATCGTGGCCGAACGGACGCGCGAGATCGGCGTGCGCATGGCACTCGGCGCGGAGGCGAGCCGCGTACGGCGGATGGTGGTGGTGCAGGGCGCGCAAGTCGTCGGCCTCGGCGCCGCGATCGGGATCGTCGTGGCGCTGCTCTCGACGCGCGCGCTCGGCGGGCTGCTCTACGGCGTGCCGGCGCTGGACCTCCTCACGTTCGCGGGGATGAGCGCCGCGATGGTCGTGGTGGGCCTCCTGGCGAGCTACATGCCGGCGCGGCGGGCCTCGAACGTGGATCCGATCGAAAGCCTCCGCGGAGAGTAGCGGTCGCGACGTGCCGTGCGAATGCGGCCGGCGCGTGGCGGCGTTGCCGGGGCACCGGCCTGGGTCATGGTCTGGTTCTTGTCTGACGCAATTCCCCTGAAGCCGAGACGCCCGTCGCGGTGAAGGGATCGTGGGCCGCAGGGGTCTCGGCTCCATGGTGGCGGGCATCAAACAAGAACACGAACATGCCCGAGGCTCGCCGGCGGGCATGTGCGAATGCGGCCGGCGTGTGGCGGCGTTGCCGGGGCACCGGCTTGGGTCATGGTCTGGTTCTTGTCTGATGCAATTCCCCTGAAGCCGAGGCGCCCGTCGCAGCGAAGGGGTCGCGAGCCGAGGCGACCGTCCGCGAAGGGGTCGTGCGCGGATGCCTCCATGAAGGCATGGTGCGCATCGTAGGCCGGCCGCTGATTGCGTGGCGTCGCCGGCCGTTCAGCGTTCATGGGCCGGCAGGTTTGCCCGGCAGTTCGTTCATCGTGAACCGGAGGGGATCATGTGGACCAGCGCACGATATGCCATCGCGGTGGTCGCGACGGTGGCCCTCACCAGGGCCGGCGTGGGCGCGCAGGAGGCCGGTGGGTTGATGCCGGCCGGCGTGATGACGCACAAGGTTGCCGGCAAGACCGTGCTGGTGGACGGCAACAAGATGACGCTCTACACGTACGCGCACGACACGATGCCGGGGAAGTCGTCGTGCAACGGACGGTGCGCGCAGAACTGGCCGCCGCTCAAGGCCGCAGCCGACGCCAAGGCCACGGGCGCGTGGACCGTGGTGCCGCGCGACGACGGCTCGAAGATGTGGGCGTACAAGGGCAAGCCGCTGTACACGTTCGTCCGGGACAAGGCCGCGGGCGACATGACGGGCGACGGCGCGGGCCAGGGTGCCTGGAAGATGGCCGTGCCGTGACGATCGACACCACCGCCACCAGCTGAGGGGGGAGACGTCAAAGCTCCCAGCCGACAGGTGTCGGCTGGGAGCTTGTGACGATGGGCGCGCAGGGACTCGAACCCCGGACCTCTGCTGTGTGAAAGCAGCGCTCTAACCAGCTGAGCTACGCGCCCGTTGCAAGGGTGGGAAAGCTAACTTCCCGCACCATGCCAGCAAAGGGAACCCACGGCCGCGCCACGGGCGCCACGGGCGCCACGGGCGCCACCAGCGCCGCGGCACGCACGCGGCTGGCGGCCATGATCGGCCGGTATCCGCGCGCGATCGGCAAGGAAGGTCGCGCGGCGCTCGCCCGCCTGCGCCGCCACGCCCCCGGCGCCGCGGAACTCGTGTACGACAACTATGCCGGCCTGGTGGTGGGATTCTGCTCCACGGACCGCCCGTCGGACGCGGTGTTCTCGCTGATCTTTCGCCCGGAGTGGCTGACGCTCTGCTTCCTGCAAGGTGGGCCGAAGCTGCCCGATCCGGCCGGGATCCTGCGCGGCGGCGGCACGCAGGTGCGCCACGTGCGCCTCACGAAAGCGTCGGACCTCGACCGTCCCGAGCTGCGCGCGCTGCTCGAGATCGCGGCGTCGCGCGCCCGCACGCCGTTCGTGCCGACGGGGCGCCGGTCGCTGACGATTCGCGTCGTGGCGCCGCGCCGGCGCGAACGCCGCCCCGCCGGTCCGCGGGCAGGCAGGTGAACGTGACCCCGCGCGCCGCGGTCGTACTGCGCACGGCGGGCACGCTCGTCATGCTGTTCTTTGCCTGGTCTGGCCTGGTGGGCGGCGTGCAGCAGATCCCGCAGTCAACGACGGCCGGCCAGCAAGTGCAATCGGTGTTCCAGCTCGCGTTCGGTGCGAGCGCATTGGCGTGCGTGATCGTGGCGTGGCGTCCGCACCGGCTGGCCCGCGCGTTCGAGCGGGCATGGTGCATCTCGTGCGCACTTGCCGCCGGCTTCGCCACGGTCGTGTGGGGCGGGCAGTCTCCGCTGACCGGCGTTCTGACGGCGGCGGTGTCACTGCTCGTCGCGTGGCTCCTGGTGTGGCCGCTGCGCCGATGGGGCGCGGGACAGGGTGCGTTCGACGGGCGGCGTGGATGATCCGGCGCCGAGCGTTCGCTGCATGCGCACGGAGTCGAGCCAGCGGCCGAACTTGAAGCCCACGGCGCGCAGCACGCCCGCGGGCTGGAACCCGAACCGCGTGTGCAGACCGATGGATGGCGCGTTGGCGCTGTCGCCGATGACGGCTACCATCTGGCGGCAGCCGAGGGCCTCGCAGCGCGCGATGAGCTCGCCGAGGAGCGCCGCCCCGACGCCGACGCGCGTGTGCGCCGGATCGATATAAATCGAATCCTCCGCGGTGAACCGGTATGCCGAGCGCTCGCGATACACGGTCGCGTACGCGTAGCCGACGATCGCGCCGCCGCGCTCGGCGACGATATACGGGAGCCCGGCCGAGAGGACCTTCTCGCGTCGCCCGCGCATCTCGGTTTCCGTGGGAGGGACCTCCTCGAAACTCGCCGAGCCGTGCAGGACCCAGTGTGCGTAGATCGCGGTGATCGCCGGCAGGTCGGCGTCGGTGCTGTCGCGGACGCGCAGGGTCATGCCACCGAAAATACTTGCCTCCGCAAGGCGCGCGTCCACCTTTCAGCGATCTCCCCGTGACGAGCGAGGAACGGTGAACATGGGCCTGATGGAAGCGATGCTGGTGGGCGCGTTCCTGATTCCGGTGGTGGTGGCGACGGTGCTGGCGGTGCGCTTCGTGCGCGCGAATGAGCGGCGCGCGGGCGGGCGCGATGGTGCGCCAGGCGGATTGCGCGACGCCGACACGGCCACTGTGAACCATGCGGCACTCGAGGCGCGGATCGCGCGGCTGGAGGCGACGATCGAGAACATGAGCCGGCAGCTGCGTGGGCTGCCCGGCACCGGGAGCACGCCGGACCGGGGCGACGCGCCATGACGCGACGACGCAGGATGACGCCGCGACGCGAGGTGACGCGACGACGCGAGATGGCCGGTCGGCGCGCGCGGTGGGGGCTGGCCGTC
>CAZKYG010000246.1:0-15729 GCA_964556915.1 uncultured Gemmatimonas sp. | reverse complement strand
AACGACCTCGCGCTTGGCCGGATCGTCGAGGGCCTGTCGCACTCGGCGTTCTGGAAGGACATGGCCATCCTCGTCGTCGAGGACGACGCGCAGAACGGCGTGGACCACATTGACGGGCACCGCACGGTTGCCCTCGTTGCGAGCCCGTACGCGCGGCGCAACGTCGTGGACAGCACGTTCTACAGCCAGCAGGGCATGGTGAAGACGATCGAGCTCATGCTCGGCCTGCCGTCGCTCTCGATGTTCGACCTCGTCGCCACCGACATGCGCAACAGCTTCATCGGAGCGGACGAGCGGCCCGACATCGCCGGCTACACGGCGATCGTCCCCAGGCAGTCGCTGCACGAGTACAACCCGCAGCCGTCGGAGATGCGCGGTCCCGGCGCGGCCGCGCGCCGCGCGGCTGCCGTCGCGTCCAGCCGCATGGATTTCGACGAGCCCGACGCCGCGCCCAGCGACCAGCTCAACCGCATCCTCTGGCAGGACGCGCGCGGCTGGGGGTCGAAGATGCCCGCGGTGAAGCGGTCCGTGTTCTTTCCCCTGTCGGTGGACCTGACCGACGACGAGCGTGAGGAGCGCCGCGAACGGGAGCGGGAGCGGCCGCGAACGCCCTAGGGGACGGCGGTGCGGCTTCGGCAATCACGTGAGGCGCGCCTGAGCGTCAGCCCCTTCGGCGCACCAGCGTGAGGATCGTGTAGATCGCGCACGCCTCACCCGCCTGGTTCTTCACCTCGACGTCCCACGCCACCACGCCCTGCGGCACGCCGCCCTCGGGCGTCTCCTTGGCCGTCTTCTGCTTGACGGTGAGCCGCACGTGGATCGTGTCGCCGGGATAGACGGGCTTCGTGAACCGCAGCCCCTCCATTCCATAGTTGGCCATCACGGGGCCAAGCGACGGCTCCACGAACAGCCCGGCCGCTGCGCTGATGATGAAGTAGCCGTGCGCCACGCGCCGCTCGAACACGCCGTGCGCGCGCGCCTCGTCGTCGTTCATGTGGGCGTAGAACACGTCGCCACTCAGCGCGGCGAACTTCTCGACGTCCTCGAGCGTGATGGTCCGCGTGCCGGTGATCAGCGTGTCGCCAACCTCGAGCTCCTCGAAGTGACGGGTGAAGGGGTGCGTGCCTGAAGTATTCTGCTGCGCACCTTGCATGTACTCATGCACCACGCGCGTGAGCGTGGTGGGATGGCCCTGGAGTGCCGTGCGCTGCATGTAATGAAGGACCCCGCGCACGCCGCCCATCTCCTCGCCGCCGCCCGCGCGCCCCGGGCCGCCGTGCACGAGGTGCGGCAGCGGCGATCCGTGCCCCGTGCTCTCCCTGGCGCAGTTGCGGTTCACCGTGAGCAGGCGCCCATGGTACGCCGCAGTGCCAAGGATGACCTGACGGGCAACGGCATCATCGGCCGTGAAGAGCGAGCCGCACAGCGAGCCACGCCCCTTCTTCGCGAGGTCGATCGCGTCGTCCACCGACTTGTACGGCATCACCGTGTTCACCGGGCCGAACGCCTCGACGTCGTGCGGCTCGCTCGCGCCGAACGGATCCTTCGAGTAGAAGAGCAGGGTGGGGTAGAATGCACCCTTCTTCGCGTCGGCGCCGATCACGTCGATCTCGTCGGGCTTGCCGAACACCCGTTCCGCAACGGAGGCGATCCGATTCACGCTCTTCTGCACCTCATCCACCTGCGGACGTCCGGCGAGCGGACCCATCCGCACGCCCTCGACCGCGGGGTCGCCGACCTTCACGCCGGCGAGCCGCTTCGACAGCGCGCCCATCACCTCGGTGAGCATCGCCTCGGGCACGAACGTACGGCGGATGGCCGTGCACTTCTGCCCGGCCTTCGTCGTCATCTCGTTCGCGACTTCCTTGATGAAGAGGTCGAACTCCTCCGTGCCGGGCGCCGCGTCGGGGCCAAGCATGCAGAAGTTCAGCGAGTCGGCCTCCTGGTTGAAGCGCACGTTGTGCGTCATGATCGCCTTCGTGCCCTTCAGCATCTGCCCGGTGCTCGCCGATCCCGTGAACGCCACCGCGCACTGCTCGTCGAGGTGGTCGAGCAGGTCACCCGCGCTGCCGCACAACAATTGAATGGCGCCCTCGGGAAACAGCCCGCTCGCGATCATCTCCGCGAATACGCTCTCCGTGAGGTAGCTCGTGAGCGTGGCGGGCTTCACGATCGCGGGCACGCCGGCGAGCAACGTGGGCGCGAGCTTTTCCAGCATTCCCCACACGGGGAAGTTGAACGCGTTGATATGGACGGCGACGCCCTCGAGCGGCACGCAGATGTGCCGGCCCACGAACGTGCCGCCCTTCGACAGCGGCTCGGTCACGCCCTCCACATGGAACGTCTCGTTCGGAAACTCCCGGCGCCCGCGCGACGCGTAGGCGAACAGCGTGCCGATCCCGCCCTCGATGTCCACCCAGCCGTCGCGCTTCGTCGCGCCGGTCGCCGCGCTCACCCGGTAGAACTCGTCCTTCCGTTCCATCAGGTGCTTCGCCATCGCCTTCAGCATCAGCGCACGCTGGTGGAAGGTCATCGCGCGCAGCTTCGGCCCCCCAACGCTGCGGCCGTACTCCACCACGCGCTTGAAATCGACGCCGCCGGTCGAGGCCTCGGCGAACGCCACGCCGGTCACGGCATGGACGAGGGGGGCGGCCTTGCCCGTGCCCGCCACCCACTCGCCGCAGACATAACTCTGGAGCCGGCGCGTGCGCGCGCCCGTGAGGTCGAGAGGCGTGATCATCGTGGGGAGTGACGTGTCGAGGGTAAGCATTGAATATCGCGAGTCGTAAACCCCGACGAGAGGTGCGGCATCCGCCGACGTTGCCCGCGACTCGGCGCGGCTAGGTTCCGTGGCAGGGAACCCGTCACCAGTGGAGGTGCATGATGTTCGAATCCCGCGTGTCCAGGCTCACGATGTTCGCGGGCGCGGTCACCCTCGCCGGGCTTGCGTGCGGCGGCGGCGAAAAGGCGCCGCCCACGCCCGCTCCTCCGGCGGCGGTTGCGGCCGCGCCGGCGATGCCAGCCGTCGGCGCACCACCGGCCGGCGCCACGGCCGCGATGGTCGCCGAGGGCGACAGCATCTTCCACGGCCTCAAGGCCGGCGGCATCTGCCTCAGCTGCCACATGCCCGACGCCAAGGGCGGTCCGCTCGCACCGAACCTCACCGACACCGAGTGGAAGACGATCGACGGCAGCTACGCCGCCATCCAGAAGCGCGTCACCGAAGGCATGGCGCAGCCCACGCCGCCGTACACCTCACCGATGCTGCCGATGGGCGGCGCGCAGTTGACGCCGGACCAGATCAAGGCGGTTGCGGCCTATGTGTATGCCATCAGTCACAAGTGACTGATTGAGACGACAGCAGGCAGAAGACAGCAGGCAGGGACAGACCGGGCGTCAGGGACGCTCGATCACCATCGCCATGCCCTGGCCAACGCCGATGCACATCGTGCACAGGGCATGGCGCTTCTGCGTCGCCTCCAGCTCCCGCATCGCCGTGAGCAGGAGGCGCGCACCGCTCATGCCCAGCGGGTGACCCAGCGCAATCGCGCCGCCGTTCGGGTTCACGCGCGCATCGTCGTCCGTCATGCCAAGCTCGCGCATGCACGCGAGCGACTGGGCCGCAAACGCCTCGTTGAGTTCGATCACGTCCACCTGCTCCAGCGCGAGCCCGGCGCGCGCGAGCGCCTTCCGGCTCGACGGCACCGGGCCCATTCCCATGATCCGCGGCTCCACGCCGGCAACGGCGACCGACACGATGCGGGCGCGCGGGGTGAGGCCGAACCTCCGCATCGCCGCCTCGCCCGCCACGAGCAGCGCCGCCGCGCCGTCGTTGAGCCCGCTCGCGTTGCCCGCCGTCACCGACCCGTGTCCGTCCGTGCGGAAGGCGGGCTTCAGCCTGCCGAGCACCTCGAGTGTCGTGTCGGGGCGGATGAACTCGTCCGAGTCCACGCGCTTCGGGTCACCCTTGCGCTGCGGGATCAGTACCGGCGCAATCTCCGTCCGGAATCGCCCCGCCGCGCGGGCCGCCGCGGCCTTCTGCTGCGACCGCACCGCGAACCGATCCTGGTCCGCGCGGGTCACGCGGTACTGCGCCGCAACATTCTCCGCCGTCTGGCCCATCGAGTCGGTGCCGTACCGTTCGTGCATCGCCGGGTTCACGAAACGCCAGCCGAGCGACGTGTCGAACAGCTCCACGTCGCGCGCGAAGGCCTTCGATCCCTTGCTCATCACGTATGGCGCACGCGTCATGGACTCCACGCCGCCGGCCACGAACAGGTCGCCGTCGCCCGTACGGATGGCGCGCGCCGCGTTCGCCACGGCGGCCATCCCCGACGCGCACAGCCGGTTCACCGTCTCGCCCGGCACGCTCACCGGCAGTCCCGCGAGCAGTCCGGCCATGCGCGCGACGTTCCGGTTGTCCTCGCCGGCCTGGTTCGCGCAGCCGAGGATGACGTCCTCGACCGCGGCGGGATCCACGCCCGCGTGCCGCGCCATCAGCTCGCGGATCACGTGCGCGGCGAGGTCGTCGGCGCGCACCTCGCTCAGCGCGCCGCCGATGTTGCCGATCGGCGTGCGCACGCCGTCAACGATGAACGCGTCGCTCACTTGCGCTCCGCGTCACTGACGGCCGACGCGGGACGGAGCACGTGATCATCCTTTGTCTTGTACGCCGTGCCGCGGAACAGCGCCACCACCTCGTCCTTCTGGTTCCGCACCACGGCCCGGTAGTAACCGAGCTTGTTCGACTCGCCCTCGGACTCGGCGACCGCCGTGAGCACGTCGCCCGGGCGCACGGCCATCGGGTACGTGACCGAGTTCTCGATGCTCATCGTCACCTTGCCGTGCGTGTTGCAGGCGAACGCGAACGCGCTGTCGGCCAGCGCGAACACCACCGCGCCGTGCGCCACGCCAAACCCGTTCACCATCTCCGGGCGCACCGTCATGCGGACCGTGGCCGTGCGCGGCCGCACGTCCACGATCTGCATCCCCATCCCCCGGCTGAACGCGTCGCGCGCCATCATCCCCGCGGCCACCTGCTCGGCGAGGAGTTGCGCGTCCTTGATGCGCGCATGCGACCGCCGCCGCGATGCGCCTTTCACGGGCTTCATTCGTGGAACCTCCGCCCCGCGCGCGCCATGCGCCGGAGCAACGGGCTCGGCCGGTACCGGTCCTCGGCGTACTCGGCCTGCAGCGCCGTGAGGCGGTCGTACGCCCACGACGTGCCGAGCGCGTCGGACCACGCCAGCAGCCCCTTCGGGTAGTTCACGCCCTTCTGCATCGCCAGGTCGATGTCGCGCGCGGTGCCCACGCGGTAGAACACGGCATCCGCCGCCTCGTTGATGAGCATCGCGAGGATCCGCTCGAACACCTGCGTGCCCAGCGCGCGGTCGCGCACCGGCTCCGGCATCGGCGAGCCGTCGTACCGGTAGAACCCGCGGCCCGACTTCCGGCCCAGGAACCCGGCGTCCACGAGGCGCTTCTGCGAGAGCGACGGCTTGTAGCGCGGCTCCCAGTACATGCTCTCGTACATGGACCGCGTGACGGCATGGTTCACGTCGTGGCCGATGAAATCCATGAGCTCGAACGGCCCCATGCGGAATCCGCCGAGCTCCTTCATCGCCCAGTCGATCGTCGCGCAATCGGCGATGCCCTCGTCGAGGATCCGGAGCGCCTCGCCGTAATAGGGCCGCGCGACGCGGTTCACGATGAAGCCCGGAGTGTCCGCCGCCACCACCGGCGACTTGCTCCACGACTCCACCAGCGCGCGCATCGACGCCGTGATCGCCGGATCGGTGCCCAGCCACGGCACCACCTCCACGAGCGGCATCACCGGCGCGGGATTGAAGAAATGCAGCCCCACCACCCGCTCGGGCGGCACGCACCCGCTGGCGATGGACGCCACCGAGAGCGACGACGTGTTCGTGGCCAGCACCGCCGTCGGCGCGACCGCGGCCGAGAGCGCGGCGAACAGCGTCTGCTTCGCCCCCAGGTCCTCGCGGATCGCCTCGATCACGAGCCCGCAGTCGCGGTAGGGCGAGACATCCACGCCGAGCGGCTCCTCGTAGAAGTCGATCCGCGAGAGGATGAGCCCGCGCTTCTGCGCGTCGAGCTTGCCCTTCTCCACGAGGCGGTCGAGCGAGGAGCGGATCGTTGCCTGGGCGTTGCGCACGGCGCCCGCCATCGCGTCGCCGAGGAGCACATAGTAGCCGGCCGCCGCGGCGACCTGCGCGATGCCCGTGCCCATGGCCCCCGCGCCCACGATTCCGACCCTCGTGTCGTTCGGGGACGCGGCGACCATCGCCCACGCGCCCGAGTCGCGGCTCGCGTCGCTCATTGTCCGGTGAACCTCGGCGGCCGCTTCTCGATGAACGCGCGCACGCCCTCCGCATAGTCCGCCGTCGCACCGGCCTCGCGCTGCAGTGCCTCCTCGTACGCGAGCTGCGCCTCGAGCGACACGCCGAGCGAGTGGTTGAAGCCGCGCTTGATGAGGCCGAGCGCGCGCGTCGGTTGCGTGGCGAGGTGCGTCGCGCACGTCTCCGCTTCGGCCAGCAGCGACTCCGCCGGCACGACCTTGTGGATGAGGCCGAACTCGCGCGCGTGCTCCGCCGAAATCTTCTCCGCCAGCATCGTGAGGGCCGTCGCGCGCTGGAGCCCCACGATGCGCGGGAGGAGGAAGGTGCCACCCGAGTCCGGAATCACGCCGATCTTCGCGAACGACTGGATGAACGCCGCGCCGCTCGACGCGAAGACGATGTCGCACGCGAAGGCCAGGTTCGCGCCCGCACCCGCGGCCGTGCCGTTCACCGCGCAGACCACCGGCTTCTCCAGCGTGCGGATCGCGAGGATCGTGGGGTTCCAGGTCGTGCGCACGAAGTCACCCAGGTCCGGCATGCGGCCGTCCGTCGGGAGCGCCTCGGCGAGATCCTGCCCGGCGCAAAACCCGCGGCCCGCGCCGGTGAGGAGCACGGCCCGGACGTCGCCATTCGTCGCCGCTTCCGCGAGCGCGGCCTGCAGCGCGCGCGCGAGCTCGGCGTTGAAGCTGTTGAGGACGTCGGGGCGGTTCAGCGTGAGGCGAAGGACGCCGTCACGCAGGTCGGTGAGGAGGACAGGCACAGTCTCCAAAGATACCGCCAGGTTGCCCGCGCCCGACACCACTACGGCGTGCGGGCGGCCGCGCGGCCCACGCCACGCAAGTCTTCACGCCGCAAGCACTTCCGGTGCTACGGCCCTCCGGAGTCCTTTACCGCCGTCACTGCGAGGTTGCGCTCGTTCGGCCACACGCGGCGTACCACCACGCGCCCGCCGTACTTGAGGTGCGGGCAATTGCGCGCCAACGCGAGCGCCGCTTCGCGATCCGGGGCCTGCACGAGGAAATAGCCCACGAAGTCGCCGTTCGTGGTGTCGGGCACGTCGTCCACGATGATGGAGTCCACGCCGCGCCGCACCGTGAGCAGTGCCACCGACGCGATCGCGGTGCCCAGCGCCTCGCCCCCGACGATGCGTGCGGCAGCGTTCGACTTCCGCGCCCACGCGCTGTATTCCACGGCGCGGGCCGCGTGCGTGGCCGAGTCCTCGCCCGACGACGCGCCGTAGAGCAGCAGCGCAAAGGTCGGTTCCGACGTTCCATCCGATCGCGTGTGCTGGCTCACCGGCACGCCCGGCGCGGAGCGCGCCTCCTGCGCCGCCGACGTGAGCGGATGCGATGCGCGGGTCGCGAACACCGATCCGCCCACGAACGCGATGCCTGCCACGCCGGCGGCGAGCAGCCACGAGGCGACGCTCAGGCCCAGTCGCATCGGCGGGCGGATCATGCCGGCCGCGCGCAGCGACCGCACGGTGGCGTCCTCGAGCCCCGGCGGCGGCGCCATCTCGCGCGGCAGGCGCCCCAGGGCCTTCGCGATGAATTCGTCTTCGTCGTGCATCATCGTCAGTTCTCTCTTGCGGATTGCGGGTCGCCCGCCAGGCGCTGGCGAACGGCGCGGCGGGCATGGAACAGCTGGCTCTTCGATGTCCCCGGGCGGATCCCCAGCCGCTCGGCGATCTCGTCGTGCGTGTAGCCCTCGATGTCGTGCAACACCAGCACGGCGCGGTATCCGGGCGGCAGCGATGCGAGCGCGGCCTCGATGTCGAGGCGGAGCCCGTGGTCCGTCGAGACGACCGCCTCGGGCGCCGCCTCCAGGGACTCGCCGCGCTCGCGCCAGCGCTCGCGGCAGCAGTTCAGCACGATGGACGACAGCCATGTGCGGAGCGACGACCGCCACCCGAAGTCGCCCAGCGCGCGGGACGCCCGCAGCCACGCGTCCTGGAGCACGTCCTCCACCTCCGCCGATTCCCCGCCCATCAGCCGGCAGGCGAACGCGTACAGCGCCGGCGTGTGCCGGCGGTAGAGCGAACGGAACGCGGCCTCGTCGCCGCGCACGCAGATCGCGTGCACGTCGCGAATGTCGGCGCTCCGGCCGTCGCTGCTCAGCGCTGCCGGGTTGGCCACGGGGGTGTCGGGTCCATCGTTTCGTGCACGTCGTCTCCGGAAGACATGGATTCGTGGTCACCCGGCCGGGAAAGGTTGCATCCCGCCGGCACCGGCCCACATTTGAAACGATGGCAGCACCGGCGAGTTCCCGGAAGCGCAGCACGTCCCCCGCGGACGCCGAACCTCCGTTTCCGTGGCGGGAGATCGCGCGCACGGCGCTCGTCTCCCGCGCCCTCGACGACCTCGAGGAGGCCACGAACCGGAACCGCGCAAACGTGCCGCGGGACCAGTTGATCCTCTACCAGTTCTCCGCCCGCGGCCACGAGGTCGCGCAGGCCATCCTGGCGTCGCTGGTCACCCACCGGCACGACGGCGTCAGCGCATACTATAGAAACCGGCCGCTCCTGCTCGGCATCGGCCTCACCATCGAGGACGGGCTCGCCAGCCCGCTGGGCCGCTCCGGCGGGTTCAGCGACGGCCGCGACATCGGCGTCGTCTGCAACCTGCCCAACCCGAACGGGCCGATCGTCCTCCCCATGGGCGGCGACGTGGGCTCGCAGTTCACGCCGTGCGCGGGATGGGCGCAGGCCATCACGTACCATCGCGACGTCCTCGGCGACGACGCGTACACCGGCGCGATGGGCGTCGTGCTCGGCGGCGACGGGTCCGTCGCGACGAACGGCTTCTGGTCGTCGCTCACGATCGCCACGACGCTGAAGCTCCCGATGCTGTTCTACATCGAGGACAACGGGCTCGGCATCTCGGTGCGCGGCGACCTGCAGACGCCCGGCGGCGACATCACGAAGAACCTCGCCTCGTTCGGCAACCTGTTCCTCCGCGACGGCGACGGCACGGACCCCGCCGAAAGCGCGGCGCTGTTGGCCGAGTGCGTCGCGCACGTGCGGTCGGGGCAGGGGCCCGCGATGATCCGCCTGACGGTGCCCCGCCTCTGCAGCCACTCGGGGCCCGACAACCAGAAGGGCTACCGCACCGAGGCCGAGATCGCCGCCGACGAGCAGCGCGATCCGATGCCGAAGCTGAAGAAGTTCCTCGTGCCGTTCCACCTCACGGCCGCCGACTGGAAGGAGCTGGAGGCGGAGGTCGAGCGCGACGTCGCGACGGCGCTCGCCGCGGCGCGGGCGCGCCCCGCACCCGACCCCGCGACGGTGGGCCGCTACGTGTACGCCGACGATTCCGACGGCTCGGCTGAGGCGACCGGCGGACTCTCGCGCGCCGAGCGCGCCGCGCTCGGCGGTTCGGACGAGGCGCGGCCCGAGGGCGCGCCGCTGCGGTTCGCCGAGGCCGTGCGCAAGACGCTCGCGCGCGAGCTGGAGATCAATCCCAGGGTGCTCGTCTTTGGCGAGGATGTCGGCCGGAAGGGCGGTGTGCATCTCGTCACCGAGGGCCTGCAGCGCAGGTTCGGCGACACGCGCGTGTTCGACACGTCGCTTTCAGAGGAAGGGATCATCGGTCGCTCGGTTGGCATGGCGATCTCCGGTCTCATGCCCGTGGCCGAGATCCAGTTCCGCAAGTATGCCGATCCCGCGGCCGAGCAGCTGAACAACTGCGGCACGATGCGGTGGCGCACGAACAATCGGTTTGCGGCGCCGATCGTGGTGCGCATGCCCGGCGGGTTCGGCAAGGACGTGGGCGACCCGTGGCACTCGCTCTCGGACGAGGTGCGCTTCGTCCACGCGTACGGCTGGCAGGTGGCGATGCCGTCGAATTCCGCCGACGCGGTGGGGTTGCTGCGCGCGGCGATGCGCGGCGCGAATCCCACGATCTTCTTCGAGCACCGCTCACTGCTCATGACCGGTGACGGCAGCGCGAAGTATCCCGGTGATGACTACGTGCTGCCGTTCGGCCGCGCGAACGTGCTGCTCCGCGGCACGGACATCACGGTGGTGACGTGGGGCGCGATGGTGCACCGCTGCCATGCCGCGGCGACGCGGTTCAACGAGCGCGTGGAGCTGATCGACCTGCGCACCGTGGCGCCGTGGGACAAGGCGTGCGTGCTCGCGTCGGTGAAGAAGACCGGCCGCTGCCTGATCGTGCACGAGGACGCGCTCACGGCCGGCTTCGGCGCGGAGATCGCGGCGACGCTCGCGCAGGATGCGTTCTGGCACCTCGACGCGCCGGTGGAGCGGCTCGCGCCGAAGGACATCCCGGTGGCGTACCATGAGGACCTGCTCGCGGCGCTGATGCCGGACGTCGAGGGGATTGCGGCGCGGATCGAAGCGCTGCTGGCCGCCTGAAGCCGTTACAAACGGCGCGTTCGCCTACTGTCGATTTTTTTTTTTCGCCGAACGGAAGATCGCCGGCGGGTGACCGGATCACGGTCATATTCCGTCCCGGTGATGCTGATCCGGTCACGGAGGCCGCAATCTGGTCAGCTGCGGGGCGACTTTCGCTGTCGAGAATCTGCGGATTGATCTCTGGTTCCGGGAAAGCAATCGTATCAGCCCATTCTCCCGGAGCGACGGATGTTCCGCAGAAGGCGGCTTATGACAACGCTCAGGACGCGAGCCTCCGCGCAGTTGGTGATCATTGCCGCCGGCGCCGTTTGCGTTGCGGTGGTAGCGTGCGGGCGCGATCTCGTGAGCCCGGATCGGACAGAAGCGGTCGCCATCGACAGCGTTCCTGCCGTCCTTGCTCTTGTTGCCTCGAATCGAAATGTCTGCAGCATCGTTATCTGGGACCGGGGCATGTCGGGATCGACAAGCTTCGTGCGAATCAACGAGCGCATCCCCGACGCCGAATCAGGTCCTGACAGCAACAGCGCGACCGGGCTCGGACACTTCCGCCACGCGGCATGGAGTGGCAGTTCACACGACAGGCTGGTGGACGCTGTCTGCGTGATACCGCTCACGCACGAGGCCGGCCGCCAGGCAGCGGCGTTCTTGCGCACCTGGCGCCCTCCGTCCGACGCTCAGTTGCGTCAGGCAACGGCGATCGCCGGATTACACTTGTCGTGGGGCGGTGACGTCGTCCTGTGCGACTACTACCCCGACGACGGGCACGCCGAATGCGAGGGCGGAGTTTACTGCGTAGACGCTGAAACGCGCCGGACGCCGTCGACCACGTCCGGGCTATGGCCACTGCTCGGTCCGGGCAGATCCCCAACCGGTCGCAAGTTCGACTTCACCTGCGACAACGACTGCTACATAACGGGATTCAGCGCCTACAGCTGTCCTGGCGGCGGCGGCAGCACCGACTTTGGCGGCGGCGGTGGTGGTGGCGGCTCGGTCACGCTCAACTGCGCTAGCACATCTGTCCAGCGCCTCAATAGCGTGAGCTGTAGTGTCAGCTCTACTCTGGACTCCATCTCCGGCTACGGTTTCAATTTTGCGGGAGACGATGCTGCCATCTGGGTACAACGCGGTTCAGGCGACGTTTCCGCGTACTGGAGCGGAACGATGGTGGCACCTGGCACCGTCACCGCATACGCATATCGCGGGTCGGATAGTGTTGCGAGCAATGGCGTACACATCAGCGTCACGGCACGGTCGGGATGGGACAACCTGCACCCCGGGCATTCCGTGACAAATGACGGCACAAATGATCTGCCGATTCGCCCGGCCAGCGACAGCGGGCTCGGTTACACCGACTTCTCGCAACTGGACGTCAGCGGCAAGTACTCAACTGTGTCAGGTGGGCCGAACAACGGTGTCGCATACATGACCGACATGCACACACAGGTGTATCACGTGAGTGTGAACTATGCGGCCCTGACCTCAGGCTCGGATTTCGTCGGAATCCAGACCGGTACAGACGGCTATTGCTCGCAGAGCTACACAGCCAACAACTACAAGACGCATGTCGAGCAACATGAGGGGACATCGCAAGAGAGCGACTCTCACGTGGGCTGGTTCAAGACGAAAATCAACTCACTGTCGGTCGGGGCGCTGGTGGAATCGATGCACGGCGCTGGAGGTACTATCACCAGTGCCATGCTCTTCAGTCAACTCTCTTCGCTCCAGCAACAGGCGTTCACTTACTCAAAGGGGTGGGACTCGCAGGCGACATCTCCGTGCGCCCTGCACTACTTCTAACCAAGTTGCCAACCATGAAGATGCTACGTGCACGCTCCGGGCCGCTCGCACCCTTCGTAGCGATCGCGCTGGTCCTCCTGTTGCGAGCCGAGCCTTTGTTTTCACAGGGAATGCCGAACGTAAGACAGGCGGCCTGCGACACTACTGCTCAACGCGTTCAGAATCGGGAGACGAGCCTCTGGACGGCCGTGAACAAGTTGATTGGTTGCAAGGCGGCGTCGGCGGCGCTGCTGCCACAACGCTGGCGTGAGGCGACGGCGGACACCGCTGAACTGCGGGCGCTGATCGCGCTCAGTGCTGCGGTTCGCGACCGGCGGATCCTCGCTGCGGTTCGCGCCACCGCTCTGGCGAAAGACCGGCCCGCCGTCGTGCGGGGAGCGGCTGTTACCGTGCTCGGGAGCTATGTCTACCCAACCCTGAGCGGACGAGTCAAACAGAACCGCGACGGCACGATCGAGGTCATGGTTGGACCGCGCACCAACCCTTATCAGGAGGAGGGCCTGCAGCCGCTCGGACTTGATGAGCAAATCGAAATCGATCGCGTTCTCAACCAACTGACGTCAGACTTCAAGTCCGGTGACGTACCCTACTTGGCGCGTGGGATACTGAATACGGTGCGAGCGGCATGCCACGATCCCAAATCGCGAGAGTCCGTCGCCCGTTGTCCATGACGTTGGCCGGCTGAGCTCCTCCGGGTTCGGTGGACGACCACTTGATCCTCTACTGCGGTGCGGCGATGTCGCGTGCCGGCTTTCGATGACGCCCCAGCCGAGCGTATGTTGCAGCGTACCCGCGTCCTCTGACCCGGGGTATCGGCATGCCGGTGACCGTTCGGCTCTCGCGGCTCTTTCACGAGCGGCTGGGAGACGAGCTTGCAGACGAAATCGCCAACTGGTTCAACCAGGTGGACACGAGCTATCGCGGCGACCTGAGGGAGCTGAACGAGCTGAACTTCGCGCGGTTCGACGCGAAGCTCGAGCAGCGCGTCGTGCAACTCGACGCGAAGATCGATCGCGTGGGGGCTGAGCTCGACGCGAAGATCGACCGGGTGGCGGCCGAGCTCAAGGCGTACACCGACCAGTCCGTCGCGCGCCTCCGCGCCGAGGTACTCGGCGCCATTGCCGCCAGCCAGTCGCGCATCCTGGCCTGGATGGTTGGCCTTTGGGTCACGAGCGCCATCGGTTTCGCGGGTGTCGTCGTCGCCACGCTGCGTGCGCGCTGATCGCGTTCGTGCGGCATCCGGCAGGCCGGCGTAACCCTCTTGACCTGTTTCCCGGGCCCGACTAAGCTCCCTCCTCTCGCGCGACCATCCATTCAGAGAACGCCTGTGAAGTTCGCCTCCTCCACCATCATCGGTCTGGCCGCCCGGGTTACCCCGGGCGCGGCCCTCGTCGATCCGACGACGGACCAGCCGCGCGGCATGACCGCACGCACCGGAGCAGGCACTCGAGCATAGTCCACGCCGCACTTCCGCGGATTCGACTTCGCCCCACCTGCGCCGACGTACCGAGCCAGGTGGGGCGAATCGCTTTAATCCACGGAGAATCACCACGTGCCTTCGATGTCAGAATCCATGCAGGACGAAACCAAAACCTCACCGGTTGTCGCGCCGGTGCCGGTCGGGATCCCACCGGGCGCCGTGCCTGAGGCCGAGGCCGGCGGCGTGATCGCCGGCGCGCCAGTGCCCGCGAACGGGCCCGGCGGTGCGACGGTGTACGTGCCGTCCGGCTCGCGTCTCGCGCAATGGTGGGCCGACCTCAAGCTCGCCGCGCGCGGCACGCGGCACGACTACACCTCCGGGCCCATCGGGCGCGCGATCTTCCTGCTCGCCGTCCCGATGGTGCTCGAGATGGTGATGGAATCCATCTTCGCGGTGGTGGACGTGTTCTGGGTGGCGAAACTCGGCGCGTCCGCCGTCGCGACGGTGGGCCTCACCGAATCGCTGATGTCCATCGTGTACACGCTGGCGTTCGGACTCGCGATCGGCGCCACGGCCACGGTCGCGCGCCGCATCGGCGAGAAGAACCCCGATGGCGCGGCCCACGCCGCCGTGCAGGCGATCTCGCTCGGCGTCATGGTGTCCGGCGCGCTCGGGCTCGCCGCGGCCGTCTTTGCCCCGGCGCTGCTGCGCGCGATGGGCGCCACGCCCGACGTGCTCGAGCATGCGACGTTCGCGCGCGTGATGCTCGGCGGCAGCGCGAGCGTGTTCATGCTGTTCGTGATCAACGCCGTGTTCCGCGGGGCGGGCGACGCGGCGATCGCCATGCGTACGCTGTGGCTCGCGAACGCGATCAACATCGTGCTCGGTCCGCTGCTGATCTTCGGCATCGGCCCGTTCCCGCGACTCGGCGTCACGGGCGCGGCCATCGCCACGACCATCGGACGCGGCACGGGCGCCATCTTCGCCGCGAGCCGGCTCTACAAGGGCTCGGGCCACATCGCCGTGCACCGCGAGCACCTCAAGGTGGATTTCGCGGCCATGGGCCGGCTCGCGCGCATGTGCGCGGTGGGCACGTTCCAGATCTTCCTCGGCACCACGGCGTGGATCGGGCTCATTCGCATCCTCGCGACATTCGGCGCCGTGGCGGTGGCGGGCTATACCATCGCGATCCGCATCGTGATCTTCGCGCTGCTGCCCGCCTTCGGCCTCACCAACGCCGCCGCCACGATGGTGGGCCAGTCGCTGGGCGCGCGCGATCCCGACCGCGCGGAACGTTCCGTGTGGACCGCGTCGCGCTACAACCTCGCGTTCCTCGGCACGCTCGGCGTGCTGTTCGTCGCGTTCGCGCCGGCGATCATCGGCGTGTTCACGGCGGACGCCGATGTGGCGCGCGTCGCGGTGCTCGCGCTGCGGATCATCGCGGCCGGGTTCCCGATGTACGCGTTCGGCATGACGCTCACGCAGTCGTTCAACGGCGCCGGCGACACGTGGACCCCGACGTGGATCAACATGGGCGTGTTCTGGGCGTTCGAGATCCCGGTGGCGTGGCTCCTGGCGCACCGGACGGCGCTCGCGTTCCGCGGCCCGTTCCTGGCCGTGGCGATCGCGTATTCGGTGCTCGCCGTGGTCGCGGCGCTGGTCTTCCGGCGGGGCACGTGGAAGACCAAAGCCGTCTAGGTGGCCCGATTCCGGCCAGCGGGTGATGCGGTTGTGACACGAACCGCCGATATTGCGCGGTGGCACGACCGCTATCCCCGTCCGGA
>CAZKYG010000245.1:0-12655 GCA_964556915.1 uncultured Gemmatimonas sp. | reverse complement strand
GGTTCGGGCCGCGCGGACGTCCGCGTGACGGAGGGAGTCGGCGGTGACGGTCGGGTTGTTCCAGCCGAACGGTGGATGGATCGAGGTGATCGCCGGGGTCATGTTCAGCGGCAAGAGCGAGGAACTGATCCGTCGCGTGCGGCGCGCGCTCATCGCGAGGAAGCGGGTGCAGGTGTTCAAGTCGCATCTCGACGACCGCTACGGCGGCGTGTACACGATCGGGTCGCACGACGGACGGACGATCGAGGCCGTGCCGGTCGATTCGTCACAGCAGATCTCGCTGCGGCTCGATCCGCTCGCCCAGGTGGTCGCCATTGACGAGGTGCAGTTCCTCGACGAGGGTATCGTCGTGTTGGCCAACGACCTCGCGGCCCGGGGCCGCCGGGTGATCCTGGCGGGCACCGACACGGACTTCCGCGGCGAACCGTTCGGCGCCATGCCGACCCTCATGTGCGCGGCGGAAGTGGTGGACAAGCTGCACGCGATTTGCGTGCGGTGCGGCGCGCCGGCCACGCGCAACCAGCGGCTGATCGACGGCCAGCCGGCGCGCTACGACTCGCCGGTCGTGATGGTCGGCGGCGCGGATTCGTACGAGGCGCGCTGCCGCGCCTGCCACACGGTGGCGCCGCCGGACGCGGCGCAGGGGAAGCTGCTCTAGCGCCTCACGGCACCGCGCGGTTGTTGCCGCGCAGGCGTGCCATGTACGCCGTCACCGAGTCCGACGTGGCCGCGCGCCGCGGGTCCACCTCATACGTCTTGTAGTCCACGTACCGGCCCGTCAGGGGGAAGAACGGCGGCCGGCGGTTCGTCTGCTGGCTCTGGCACGGGTCGCGCGTCTCATTGAGGATCAACCCGCGTCCGGCGAGCGTCGTGGTGATGCGGTACGTCTTGGCGATGAGGCCGCCCGTGAGGTTGATGCACCCGCCGGACGTGCTCGTCCCGTTGCACGTGATCGCGGGCGTCGTCACCTCGGCCGCGTTGCCGTTTTCGGTGGTCACCGAGTCGGTCAGCGACATCAGGATGCCGTGGATGGTATAGTGCGGCGTGCCGAGGAAGTAGTTGACCGCCGACGACGGGACGGGGCGCGGGTGATTGATCGCGTTGTTCGCGACCAGGATCTCGTTCTGAGCAATGAGGCCGAGGAAGTTGCGGCAGAGGTTCCCCGACTGCAGCGGATCGGCGTCGTACACGAGGTCATCGATCAGGACGATGCGGCCCGTGGTGTACAGCGTGAGGAATCCGCGCAGGGTGTCGCTGAGAAAGAGGGGCTGCGTGCCCGCCGTGTACGCCGCCACGCCGCGGGACGCCGAGTTGTAGGTCGTGGAGATCGGCCACAAGTAGGGCGTTTCGACGGACTGCAGGACCGCGGCCGGGGGACTCGCCGACGACGTGCCCCCGAACGCCCGCCAGCTTCCCAGCGAGACCTGCGGGTCCTCGCATTGCTGGCTGTCGCGGATCCGGCAGCGCGTCACCGTCACGGTGAACGTGGTGTCCTGGCCGCCGTACTGCGGGCAGTTCGTGGCCGAGTTGCCCCACGCATAGGGCGTGTCGCCCGTGCTGGTGGTGACGGTGCACGAGGCCGCGGCGTTGGCGTAGCGCTCCGTCAGCATGAGATAGGAACTGCCGGCGGGGAAGCACCGCGAATACCCGACGCCGAACGTGAGGATCTTGTTCACGGCGGCCGCCGACGGGGAATTGCCGGCGCGGCCACCCATGGTCGCAGAGTCGCCGCCGGCCCAGTTGATCGTCGGGGCGGTCGCATTGAGGTGGATGCGGTGCAGCACCCACGGATCGCGGAACCGCGCCACCGGGAAGAACTCGCGGCGCCCGGTGGACATGGTCACCATCAGGCCGCACTGGTTCTGGATGACGATGTTGTTGTTCGTCGCGCCGGAGGTCGGCAGGTCGGCGCGCAGGCTGCTCGTGTCGATGCCTGGCGCGAGGTCGAACACCTCCAGGAATCCCTCGGCGGCGTCGTACGTCCCGTTGTTGTTGACGTCGACGGGACGGAGCCGGATCCGTGTCCCGTTCGTCATGCGCGTGGTGTACCCGAAGAACGAGCACGGGAAGTTGGCCGAGACCGACGGCTTCCCGGAGAGATCCACGCCGCCGGACGTTTGCCCGCAATACGCCGGGAAGGTCGCGGACGGCGTCACCGGGGTCACCGTCAGGTCGCCCGCGCTGGCCAGGGTCCCGAGCGTGGTGAGCGACGTCGTCGTCGGCCACTTCAGCCGCTGCGCGCCGGTCACCGCCGTGATGCCGTGGTAGTTCGCCGTCCCCGTGATCGAGCCCACCACGGTGACGGTGTCGTAGAAATCCGGCCCCGGCGACGTGGCCGTCTGCGTCCAGTTGCGGTTCGCGTGCATGCGCCCGCGAATCACCTGTCCCAGGGGGAAGATCGACGACGAGCTCGTGTCGGTGAACAACGCGTACCGGCTGTACGCCTCGGAGCGCAGGTCGCGGCGCTGCACGCTCCGCACGCCCATCGTGTCGTACGCCTGCGCGAGGATCGTGAGGAACGGGATGTACGTGCCCGCGGTGTCGCCGGTGTAGGCCACGTATGCGTTCACCTTCACGGCGGCGTTCGTGCCGCCGGAGGCGTCCGCAATGGTCGCCGCCGTGAGCGCCTGGTACGGGGTGCCTGTGGGGATCGTCAGGGTGGTGTCGCGCTGAACGGTGGACTTCACGAGCGCCGCGCCGGCCATCGCGAAGAACCGGAAGTCCTTGTCCTTGTCGTAGTAGCGCTGCACCAGCATCGAGCTCGACGTGAGCAGCACGGCGGAGATGGCGAGGCCGGCCAGCGAGAGCGTCATCACGAGCACAAGGATGAGCGCCGACCCCCGTCGCGCGCGGCCCGCGTGTCGCGTCCAGGCCGTACGACGCACATCCGCCTCGCCGGCGCCGTTCGTCCTCACGGCACCACCGCCGTGCCGCTCTGCGCCGCGGTCGTGGACCAGCCCGGCCCGCAGTCGACCGCCGCCACGCCGTACACCCACGTCCCCTGCTTCGGCCAGTAGTCCGTGTACGCGTACGAGGCGGACGACCGCGCCGGCACGTTGCCGACACCGGTCCACGTGGTGCCCGCCGAGAGTCGCCGCATCACGCTGTAGGCGACCACGTCCGATGCCCCCGCCCCGTCGTCCGTCGAGGCCGTCCACGCGACGGCGACCGTCCCGCCACTCACCGTCCCGGTCACGGCGGTGGGCGCGGCGGGCACCGCGCCGCAGCTCGGCGCCACCAGCGTGCGGGCGTTCGCCAGGCGCGTGCGCTGGTAGACCGTGCGGTACGTGTCCGTGCTGTCGCGCGGGTTGTGGTACCAGCCGGCGATGCGCATTTCCACGACGGCGATCGAGTCGATGGTCCGCGTGGCGTCGTCCCAGTAGAGCGGGAGCGACGACTGCGCGATCTGCGTGACCGCGCCACTCGCCGGCAGGCGATAGTACCGGAAGAAGTACGCCGTGTCCGCCGGGATCCAGAGGTTCGACGTGACCACCGTGCTGTCCTTCGCGTTCACGCGCCGGTAGAGCGTGTAGATGTCGCTCCGGCCGCTGGACGCGTCGGCCACGAGAAAGAACGACACCGTCTCGGCCCGCGACCGCGTGCCGTTCGAATCCGTGTACGTCGCCGTCGGGTACGTCTTGCTCGAGGTGGGCAGCGTCTTGGCCTGGCTCACCAGGAACGACTCGGTGGTGAGGGTGTCGAGCGAGGCGTTGTAGTACGCCGCGTTGGGGTCGCTCGTGGCGGTCGGCGCGTTGAAGTCCACGTTGAACGTGATCGACAGCGGCGCGGCCTGCACGATCACCGGCTGCCCGAACACGCCGCCGGCGCGCCGCAGCTCGCGGTCGATCGCGTCCTGCGCGTAGCGGGCGTTCTGCAGGGCGTCGAGGCGCCCCGCCCCCGTGCCCACCGCGCTGGTCTGGGCCCGGAAGAAGGGGATCGTGATCGCGAAGACGAGCATGGTGAGCGTGACCGCCACCAGCATTTCGACGAGCGTGAAGCCCGGCGGGTGGCGCACGGTCGCGAGACGCACGGAGCCCATGGTCACCGGCTAGAACGCCGCAATGACGACCGTCTTGCTCACGGCCGCGGTGAGGTCGTTCCCCGTCACCGACACCGTGACCGTGATGTAGTCGTTCGTCGCCGTCGGACAGCTGCTGCACCGCACGGCCAGCGTGGTGCGCGTGAAGCCCTTGTAGGTGCCGGACGTGAACGACTCCGACGTGTTGTGGTACGTCGAGACGATCGACGAGTAGGGCCGGTAGGCCAGGATCTCCGCCACGCGCTGCGCCGCCAGGTCGCTCGCGAGCGTCTTGGACGTCGAGCCGGAGTTCGCGCTCTGGAACTTGCGCGCGAAGTTGCCCAGGCCGAGCATCGTGCCGCTCAGGATCACGATCGCGAGGATCACTTCCACGAGCGTCATGCCCCGGCGGAGCGTCCGCCTCCACGCCTGACGGCGCAGGCGGGGCGGCAGCGGAACGCGAACGAGGTGAGTGGGAGGCGACGTGACCACGACGGGGATGGCGAGGACCGGCACCACGACGACGGGCGCCGGCGGACAACGTGGAAACTCGGCGCCGGACGGGGGAGACGCCAGCGTATGCCGGGGGACGCACGGGCAATCTATCACATTGTGATGGTAATTTCCGCCGTCCTGCGCTATGGTTCCGTCACGCACGGCGTCGCATCGCCGCGGGACGACGTGCTCCGCCTCCCTCGCGAAGGTCTCCATGGGCGTCATCGCCACACTCCTCCCCGAAGAACGCTGCCTGCTGCGCGTCGTGCAGGCGGTCGCCGACCAGCACACCGTGGTGCCGTGCCACGACTGGGAGGGCGTGTTCAAGGCGTGCGCAGACGAGGCGGTGCACCTTGCCGCCATCGACCTGTTCGCCGACGGACGCGCCAACTTCGATCGGGTGCGCCAGCTCAAGCTCCGGTTCGCCCGCGTCACCCTGGTGGCGTACGTCACGTTCACCCCGAGTCGCGCACGCGACCTCTTCGACGCGGGCCGCGCGGGCTTCGACGGCCTCATCATCGTCGACCAGGACGACTCGCCGCTCCAGCTCAAGAGCGTGCTCGGCCAGGCCGAGGCGCGCGGCGTCGCCAGCCTGCTCCGCAACCGGCTCGGCAAGCTGCACCCCGTGGCGCGCGACGCCGTGCTCGTCTCCGTGACGCGCGCACACCTCCGGCTCACGACGCACCGCCTCGCCGACATCCTCGCCACGTCGCGGCGCACGCTCGTCGCCCGGCTCCAGGCCGACGGCTTCCCCGCGCCGCAGAAACTCATTACGTGGGGGCGCCTCATTGTCGCCGCGCAAATGCTCGAGGACGCGAACCGCAGCGCGGACAGCGCCGCGCGCGCCCTCGACTTCCCCTCCGGCAGCGCCTTCCGGAACACCTGCCAGCGTTACCTCAAGGCGACGCCGCAGGAGATCCGCGCCAGGGGCGGCGCCGCGTTCGTGGTGGACGCGTTCCTGAAGGACGTCGGCCGGAAGGAGCGATGATCGGGCGGCGGCGGGCGCCGCGGGGGCCTGGCCACGGCCCGGCTCGCGCCCTCACATCTCGCTCAGCGCCCAGGTGCCGTCGGCGCGCATCCGGTAGAAATACATTTTCGACGTCGCCGCCGACACCTTGATGGCGCGGTTGTCCTGCGCGCGCCCCTTGGGACTGCCGAGGTAGATCACCGCGTCGCCGCTGGACGAGCCGTTCGGGTAGAAAATCAGCATCGGGTAGCTCCCGCTCAGCGAGATTCCCGCGCCCGTCGCGTACGCCGCCGTCGCGCCGTCGATCGTCGACGGCGGCCGGACGAACTTCATCCCCGACGCGAGCGAGTTGTAGTAGTGCCGCTCGCCCGTGGTGTACGCGCCGTCGCCGGTGCTGTCCTCCACGATATGGAACTGCGACCGGTCGTAGTCCATGATCACCAGCACCTGCATGTTCCGCTGCACGGCGCGCTGCTGCGAGTTGAGCAGCTGGTTCTGCACGAGACGCGCGTTGGCGTCCATGCGCATCCGGTTGAAGTCGATGGCCGGCACGGCGAGCGCCGTCAGGATCGCGGCGATGCCGAGCGCGATGGCGACCTCGACGATTGTGTAGCCGTGCCGGCGTGGCCGGCGTGGCTGGCCACCGGCCGCGCGGTGCGCCGCGAAACCAGCCGCGCGACGAGCGGCGCGCGCTGCCTGTGGACGCGGGAGAGTGAAGGTCGCCATGTTGGGACGGTGAGTAAACGTAATATCCCAGAACCGGCCCCACGCCGAGGCGGCTTCGCGTGCTCCATGTCGGCCTGACCGGCAACATCGGGAGCGGGAAGAGCACGGTCGCACGCCTGCTCGCCGCGCGCGGCGCGGTCGTGCTCGACGCCGACGCGTATGCGCGCGAAGCCGTCGCGCCGGGCACACCGGGCCTCGCGGCGGTCGTGGCCCGCTTCGGGTCCGGCGCGCTCCGGCCCGACGGCACGCTCGACCGCGCGGCCCTGGGCCGTCTCGTGTTCGCCGACCCGGCGGCGCGGCACGACCTCGAAGCCATCGTGCATCCCGAGGTGGCACGGCGACGCGGCGCCGGCGTGGCGGCCGCGCGGGCGGCCGGCGCCGACGTGGTGGTGTCGGACGTGCCGCTCCTCTTCGAGGCGGGCCTCGCGCACGAATTCGACGTGGTCGTCGTGGTGGACGCCCCGGAGGCGGCGCGTCTCGAGCGACTCATGGCCGCGCGCGGCCTCTCCCGCGACGAGGCACGCGCGCGCATCGCGGCGCAAGGTGACGCCGCGGCCAAGCGCGCGCGCGCGGACGTCGTGATCGACAACGCCGGCCCGCCCGACGCGCTCGGCCCTCAGGTGGATGCGCTCTGGCGGATGCTGGCGGCGCGCGCCGGGTCGTAGCGTCTGCCATCCTTGAGAAGGTGCGGCGCCGGCCCTAGCATTCGCGCATGGCCAACGTTCCCGCAGACCTCCGCTACACCAAGGACCACGAGTACCTGAAGGCGACCGGCTCCGCCGGCGTGTACTACGTGGGCATCACCGACTACGCCCAGGGCGAGCTCGGCGACATCGTCTTCCTCGACCTGCCGAAGCCCGGCGCGAAATTCAAGGCGCACGACACGTTCGGCACGGTCGAGGCCGTGAAGGCCGTGAGCGACCTCTACTGCCCGGTCGCCGGCGAGGTCGTCGAGGTCAATCCGTCGCTCGAGTCCGACCCGGCCGTCGTGAACAAGGACGCCTACGGCGACGGCTGGATGATCAAGCTGAAGGTCGCCGCCGAGAAGGACGTGGCCGCGCTCCTCGATGCGGCCGCGTACGGGGCGCTGCTCGGCGGCAAGTAGTCGTCGTCGGGCGGCGGTTCAGGCGTACTGCTCGATCGGCGGGCACGCGCACACCAGGTTCCGGTCGCCGTACGCGTTGTCCACCCGGCCCACCGCTGGCCAGAACTTCCGCGCGCGCACCCACGCGAGCGGGAACGCCGCCTTCTCGCGGGAGTAGGCGCGGCTCCAGCCATCGCTGAGCACCGCCTCGAGCGTGTGCGGCGCGTGCTTGAGCGGATTGTCGTCGCGCGGCAGCGCGCCCGAGGCGATCTCGTCGGCCTCGGCGCGGATCGCGATCAGCGCCTCGACGAACCGGTCGAGCTCCTCCTTCGGCTCGCTCTCCGTGGGCTCGATCATCAGCGTGCCCGCCACCGGGAACGAGACCGTCGGCGCGTGGAAGCCGTAGTCCATCAGGCGCTTGGCGATGTCCTCCACCTCCACGCCCGACGTCGCCTTCAGCCCGCGCGGATCCACGATGCACTCGTGGGCGATCGTGCCGTTCTTGCCCTTGTAGAGCACCGGGTACGCGCCCTCGAGCTTCTTCGCGACGTAGTTCGCGTTGAGGATGGCGTACTTCGTGGCGAGCGTGAGGCCGTCGCCGCCCATCATCATGATGTACATCATCGAGATCGGGAGGATGCTCGCGCTGCCCCACGGCGCCGCGCTGATCGCGCCAATCGCCTTCGCACCGCCGGTCTTCACCACCGCGTGCCCGGGCAGGAACGGCGCGAGGTGCTCCGCGACGCCGATCGGGCCCATGCCGGGTCCGCCGCCGCCGTGCGGGATGCAGAACGTCTTGTGCAGGTTCAGGTGGCAGACGTCGGCACCGATGTCGCCCGGCCGGCAGAGCCCCACCATCGCGTTCATGTTCGCGCCGTCGAGATACACCTGCCCGCCATTGGCATGGATGATCGCCGTGATCTCGGTGATCGCCTCCTCGAACACGCCGTGCGTTGACGGATAGGTGACCATGAGCGCCGCGAGGTCGGCGGCGTGCGCCTCAGCCTTGGCCTTGAGGTCGGCGACGTCGATGTTCCCGCGGTCGTCGGTCTTCACCACCACCACCTGCATGCCGGCCATCACCGCGCTGGCGGGGTTCGTCCCGTGCGCCGACTGCGGGATGAGGCAGACGTTGCGATGCTTCTCGCCGCGCGCGTGGTGGTAGGCGCGAATCACCAGGAGTCCCGCGTATTCGCCCTGCGAGCCGGCGTTCGGCTGCAGCGACACCGCATGGAAGCCGGTGATTTCGGCCAGCGCCTTCTCGAGCCGCTCGAAGAGCGCCGTGTACCCCTGCGCCTGCGCGACCGGCGCGAACGGGTGCAGCGCGCCCACCTCGGGCCACGTCACCGGGTCCATCTCGGCGGCCGCGTTGAGCTTCATGGTGCACGACCCCAGCGCGATCATCGAGTGGACCAGCGAGAGGTCCTTCGACTCGAGCCGTCGCACGTAGCGCTGGAACTCCGTCTCCGAATGGTGCGAATGGAAGACGGGGTGCGTGCAGAAGGCGCTCGTGCGCGCGAAGCGCTCGTCGTACCGGACGTCCACCCGCCCCGCGAGGGAGCCGGCGCTGCCGGGCCTGGCGTCGCCGAAGCATGCGAGCAGGTCGTCCAGGTCCGCCTCGGTGTGCGTCTCGCCGAACGCGACGCCCACGGAGCCGTCGCGGAAATAGCGCAGGTTGAGCCGGTGTTTCCTCGCCTCGCGCTTGATGACCGCGAGGGGCCGCAGCGCGCCGGGCTGCACGCGCACCGTGTCGAAGAACACGTCGTGCAGCACCGCATGACCCATGCCGCGCACCGCCTCGGCGAACGTCTCGGCCATGCGGTGCACACGCTGCGCGATCCGCACGAGCCCGTCCGGCCCGTGCCACACGGCATACATCCCGCTCATCACGGCCAGGAGCACCTGCGCCGTGCAGATGTTGCTCGTGGCCTTCTCGCGGCGGATGTGCTGCTCCCGCGTGCCCAGCGCCATGCGGAGCGCCATGTGGCCGTTGGCATCCTTCGACACGCCGATGATGCGGCCCGGCATGTGGCGCTTGAACTCGTCGCGCGTCGTGAGGAACGCGGCGTGCGGGCCGCCGTAGCCCATCGGCACGCCGAAGCGCTGCGCGCTGCCGAACACGACGTCCGCGCCCCACTCGCCCGGAGGGACGAGGAGCGTGAGCGCGAGCAGGTCCGTCGCGACCGTCACGAGGGCGCCCGCCGCGTGCGCCCGGTCGGCGATCGCGCGGTAGTCCTCCACCGCGCCGTGCGTGTTCGGGTACTGCAGCATCACGCCGCACACCCTGGCGTTGAGCGTGAACGCCTCCTTCGCCTGCACCTTCACGCGGATCCCGCGCGCCGCGCCGCGCGCCCTGACCACGTCGATGGACTGCGGGTGGCAGTCGTCGGCCACGAGGAACACGTTGCGGTCGCCCCCCGCGGCGTGCACGAGCTGCATCGCCTCGGCGGCGGCCGTCCCTTCGTCGAGCAGCGACGCACTCGCCATCGGGAGGCCCGTGAGGTCGGTCGCGACCGTCTGGAAGTTGAGCAGCGCCTCGAGCCGCCCCTGCGCGATCTCCGCCTGGTACGGCGTGTACGCCGTGTACCAGCCCGGATTCTCGAGGATGTTCCGCTGGATCACCGCCGGTGTGTGCGTCGGGTAGTAGCCCATGCCGATGAAGGTCCGCCACACCTCGTTCTGCGACATCATCGCGCGGAAATCGGCGAGCGCTTCCTGCTCCGACGTCGCCCCCGGAAGGTTCAGGGCGCGGCGAAACCGGATGTTGGACGGGACGGTGGCGTCGATCAGCGCGTCGAGCGACGCGTAGCCGAGCGTCTTGAGCATCTCGCGCGTGTCGGCCTCGCTGGGACCGATGTGGCGCGACACGAACGTGTCGGGGCGGAATTGGGCGGTCACGTGGGTCGGGATTCGAGTGTCCGTGAAAAATAGGGCACGTGCCGGCGCGGCGTGGGTAGATTGCGGCATGACCGATTCGAGCCGGATAACCGTCATCAACGCCCGGGGCGCCGCACGGGCCGGAATCGGCTTCGGCAGCGCCCTCGCCATCGCCATTTCGTGGAGCGAGCACCACTCGATTCTCTGGGCCATCGTCCAGGGATTCCTGGGGTGGCTCTACGTCATCTACTACGCCGTCACCCGCTGAACGCGGGCCGACGGCCGGGTGACCGCGATCGTGCGCTGGCGGTGGCTCGACTCCCCGGACGCCCCGGGAGCCGAGCAGATGGCGACGGACGAGGGGCTCATGGCCCGCGCGCGCGAAACGGGCGAAGCCACGCTGCGCGTCTACGGCTGGGCCCGTCCGACGCTGTCGTTCGGTCGCCACGAGAGCGTGCGCGAGCGCTTCGACGCCGCGGATCTCGCGCGGCGGGGGTACGACGCCGTGCGGCGCCCCACGGGGGGCCGCGTGTTGCTCCACGAGGGCGACGTCACGTACAGCGTCACCGCGCCGGCGAACGACGCCGAGCCGCTGCGGGCGGCATTCGGCCGGATCAACGCGCTGCTCGCCGCCGCCATCGCCCGTCTCGGTGTGCGCACCGAGCCGGCCGTCGCACCGGCGCGCGAGCGCCGTCCAGGGCGCGACGCCTGCTTCGCCGCACCGTCGGCGGGCGAACTGGTGGTGGGCGGCCGGAAGCTCGTGGCCAGCGCGCAGCTCCGCGCCGACGGGGCGTTGCTGCAGCACGGATCGATCCTGCTCGCCGACCGGCAGGCGACGCTGGCGACCCTGTCTCGCGTTCCGATGCCACCGCCAGCGCCGGCGGCCACGCTCGCCTCGGCCCTTGGCCGCACAGTGCGCCCGGAGGACGTGCGGGAGGCGCTGCGCGATGCGCTCGTGGCGCAGGTGGGTGGCGCCGAGCCCCTCACCGTGGAGGAAGCCGCCCGCTACGCCCGTCCCCACGCGGCGCGATTCGCCGATCCCCGGTGGACGTGGCAGCGGTAGTCGCCTAACGTTGGCGACGACGCCCTACCGGAGGCGGGAATGCAGGTTGGACGACGGCGGTGGGCGACGCTCGCGATGCTTGGGGCCGTGGCGGCCGCCGCGGCCTCCTGTGGCGACCGGGGCGCGACCGACAAGACCGTCGTGATCGCCCTCGGCGACGACGCCGACGTCATCTTCCCGCTGCTGTGGACGCGCACGCCGGGGCGGGTCTACACGGAGCTGATGTTCGACAAGCTTGCCGACATCGGGGCGGCGCAGAACACGATTGGCGACGCCGGCTACGAGCCGCGCCTCGCCACCAGCTGGACGTGGGCACCGGATTCCCTCTCGATCGCGTTTCACCTCGATCCGCGGGCGCGCTGGCAGGACAGCGTGCCCGTACGCGCCGCCGACGTGCGCTTCGCGTTCCAGGTGTACACCGACCCGCGCACCGGCGCGTCGTCGGGCGGCGACATGGCGAAGATCGCCGACTCGGTCACGGTCACGGACTCGCTCACCGCGACCGTGTGGTACAAGCGACGCACGCCGGAACAGTTCCATGCCATCGCCTACAACCTGGTGCCACTCCCCGAGCACCTGCTTGGCGCCGTGCCGCACGACTCGCTGCGGACCTCCGCGTTTGCACGGCATCCGGTGGGCAACGGCCCGTTCCGGTTCGTCGCCTGGGAGCCTTCCGTGCGATTCGAGCTGGGTGCGTCGGCGACCTACGCGCGCGGGCGCCCGAAGCTCGACCGCGTCGTGTTCACGATCTTCAAGGACGCCTCCGCGCTGGCGCGCGCCGTGTTCGCGGGTGACGCCGATTTCGTCGAGGTCCTGCAGCCGGACGACGCGGCCGAGGCGGCGCGCCATCCCGACGTGCGCCTCGTGCCGTCGCCGCGGTACGAGTACGGATTCCTCTCGTTCAACCTGCGTGCGCCGGACGGACGCGCGCCGAGCCCGATCTTCGCCGACCGGCGCATGCGGCGCGCCCTCACCATGGCGGTGGACCGCGCCGCGATCGTCCGCAACGTGTACGACTCGCTGGGGGCACGGTCGTTCGGGCCGTTCACCCGCCGTCAGTGGTCGGCCGACACGACGATCGCCGAACTCCCCTACGACACGACCGCCGCCGCGCGCACGCTCGACTCGCTTGGCTGGACGCGCGGCGCGGACGGCGTGCGCGCCCGCGGCGGCATGCGGCTCGCGTTCACGATCACGGTGATGGCGACGAACCGATCCCGGCCCCGTGCCGCCGAGCTGGTGCAACAGCAGCTGGCCCGCGCCGGCGTGGAGGCGAAGATCGACCTCCTCGACGGCCGGGCCTTCGGTGATCGCCTCGCGAGCCACGCGTTCGATGCGGCTCTCTTCTCGTGGAGCACCTCGCCCAGCCCCTCGGGCCTCACGCAGACGTGGAAGTCCGACGCGTACCGGCCCAAGTCGCCGTTC
>CAZKYG010000244.1:0-3347 GCA_964556915.1 uncultured Gemmatimonas sp. | reverse complement strand
GTACGGATCCTGGAACACGATCTGCATGCGGCGGCGCTGGCGACGGAGCGCCTCGCCACGGAGTGCGGCGAGGTCGCGGCCGTCGTAGCGCAGGGTGCCGGCCGACGCGTCGATGAGCCGGAGCAGTGCGCGCGCGGTGGTGGTCTTGCTGCACCCCGACTCCCCGACGAGCGCGAACGTCTCCCCCCGCCCGATGTCGAACGACACGTCTTCCACAGCGGTGACCGGCCGGCCGCCGAAGCCGGCGGCCCGGTGCGCAACGCGGAGGCCGCGCACCGAGACCAGCGGGCCGTGGCCGGTGTCCGCGGTGTCCGCCTCGGGCCGCGTCACGGCCCGCGCTCCAAACGCGGCATGGCGGCGAGCAGCTCGCGCGTGTACGCGTGCTGCGGGGCGTGGAAGAGGTCGTCCACGGCGGCCGACTCGACCACCTGGCCGCCGCGCATCACCAGCGCGCGCGAGCAGGTCTCGGCCACCACGCCGAGATCGTGCGTGATGAGCAGGACCGCCGTGCCCGATTCGCGCTGCAGCTCGAGCAGGAGGCGCAGGACCTGTGCCTGGACGGTCACGTCGAGCGCCGACGTCGGCTCGTCGGCGATGACGAGGGCGGGCCGGAGGAGCAGGGCGATCGCGAGCATCACGCGCTGGCGCATGCCGCCGGAGAGCTCGTGCGGCCACGCCCGGTAGCGGCGCTCGGCGTCGGGCAGGCCGACCCGGTTCAGCATCTCGACGGCCCGCGCGCGGGCGGCGGCCGTGCTGCGCTCGCCGTGCACGATGGCCACCTCGGCCACCTGGTCGCCCACCCGCATCACCGGGTTGAGCGCCGCGGCCGGCTCCTGGAACACCATGCCGATGCGACGGCCGCGAATGTCACGCAGCTGCGGCTCGGGCGTGGCCAGCAGGTCGCGCCCTTCGAAGCGGACGGCGCCGCCGGGCGCCACGCGCGCGTGGTCGGGCAGCAGGCCCATGATGGCGAGGCCCACGCTCGACTTGCCGCTGCCCGATTCACCGACCAGCGCCACGATCTCGCCCGGCTCGATGGCGAACGAGACGCCACCCACGGCCGTCCGGGCGCCGGCGCGGTCGAGATACGCGACGCGCAGGTTCTCCACGGCAAGGAGCGGCGTCACGCGGCGCGCCCCGTTCGGCCCGCGCCGTCGCGGCGCTGCAGGTACTCGCCGATCACGTTCACGCTGAGCAACGTGGCGGCGATCGCGAGCGACGGAAAGACCATCAGCCACCACCCGTCGATCGGGCGTGCGGCGGCGTCCTGCAGGAGCGAGCCCCAGCTGGGCGTGGGCGGGGCGATGCCGACGCCGAAGTAGCTCAGCGCCGCCTCGAGCGGGATGACGGCGGCCACCGTGACGACGACGTGCACGACGATGGCGGGCGCGGCGCCCGGCAGGACGTGCCGCACGAGGAGCCGCGGCGGCGGGACGCCGAGGGCGCGCGCGGCCGCCACGTGGTCGGACGCCGCCAGCTCGCGCACACGCGCGCGCACGATGCGGCTCATCGACGGCCAGCCGGTGAGACCGAGCACCAGGGCGAGCGTGAGGGGCGAGATCCGCCCGATGAAGGCGACCAGCGCAAGGACGATGACGAGGCGCGGCATGGCGAGCGCGGCGTCCACGACGCGCATCATCACGGCATCCACGGCCGGCGTGGCGAGTCCGGCGGCGCCGCCCCAGGCAACGCCGACGACCAGGACGACAACCGCCGCCAGTGCCGCGGTCTCGATCGAGATGCGCGTGCCGTAGGCGAGGCGCGAGGCCACGTCGCGCGCGGAGAGGTCGGTGCCGAGCGGATGGCGCGCGGACGGCGGTTGCAGCCGGTCCGCCACCAGGTCGCCGGATGCCACGGGATCGTACGGCGCCACGAGCGGGGCGGCGACCGCGACGAACACGATGGCCGCGAGCGTCGCCGCGGCGATGCGCGGGGCCCACCGGCCCGACGCGCCGCGCAGCCGGAGGCTCATGCCGCGGCCCGGACCGTGGGGTTCGCCACGGCGGCCCCGATGTCGGCGAGGGCCGTGGCGGCCGAGACGGCCGCCGACCCCACCACGACGAGCCCGATCACCACGGGGTAGTCGCGTCCGTACACGGCCGCGAGCAGGGCGGTGCCCGCGCCGGGCCAGTTGAAGACCATCTCGACGAGCGCCTGGCCGCTCACCACCACCGGCGCGATGAGGCCGACGACGGCGCACAAGCTGCCCAGCGTGCGGCGGAGCACGTGCCGGATGAGCACCCGCCGCGGCGACGCGCCCCGCGCGCGCGCGGCGCGCACGAAGTCCTCTTCCATCGCATCGGCCACCGCCGCGCGCTGGTAGCGCGCCACGATCGCGGCGATGATGAGCGCGAGCGTGGCCACGGGAAGCGCCGCGTGCCACGCGACGTCGCCGATGGCGGATGCGAGTGGCAGGTCGCGCGGCGCGGCGGAGTCGCGCATGCCGGTGGCGGGGAACCAGCCCAGCGCGAGGGCGAACGTGGTGCTGATGAGCAGCGCCAGCAGGAACTCCGGCAGCGAGAGGATCGCGAGGGACGTCGCGCTTACGGCGCGGTCCGGGAGCCGGCCGCGACGCGCACCCTGCCATGTGCCGAGCCCGGCGCCGAGCAGCGCGCCGAGGACGAGCGCCGGCGTCATGAGGAGGAGCGTTCGCGAGATGGCGCCGCCGAGCACGGTGCGCACCGGACGCCCGTCGGTGAACGAGACGCCGAAGTCGCCGCGCGCCATGCTCCACAGCATGATCGGGTACTGTGACGCGAGCGGCCGGTCGAGTCCGTACGAGTGGCGCAGCGCCTCGCGCGCGGCGGCCAGCTCCGGGGGATCGCCGGGGAGCGGGGCCAGCGGGTCGCCCGGGGCGGCGTGGATGAGCAGAAACGCGATCGTTGCGACCGCGAACGCCACCACCACGGCCTGCAGCGCCCGTCGCGCGACGAACCGGAGCACGCCGTTACGGAGTCGTCGCGCGGACGCCAGCCGCTCGGCGCGGCGGCCCGGTGACGTCCCACTGCGGAATGGATTGCCACCACGCGTCGGCCTTCCACGGGCCCGTGACGAGGCGGCGGTTCACGGCCGCCGGCAGCGCCGGCTCGTACAGCCAGATGGCCGGCGGGTCATCCACCGCCGCCTGGTACGCGACGCGGAGGTGGGCACGGGCCGCGCGTGCATCGAGTGCGCCGAGCCCGCTGTCCACCTCCGCGTCGAACAGCGGATCCGCGTACGCGCCGGCGTTGAACGGCGATCTTGGCCGGTACGCGTCGGACTTCCACGTCTGCGTCAGGCCCGACGGGCTGGGCGAGGTGTTCCAGGAGAAGAGCGCCGCGTCGAACACGTGGCTCGTGAGGCGATCT
>CAZKYG010000243.1:0-24721 GCA_964556915.1 uncultured Gemmatimonas sp. | reverse complement strand
GGTCACAGCGCCGGGCCGGCGCGGGAGCACCGAACCCGTCGAATCGACGGCGGCCACGAGGGTATCGCTCGAGGACCAGCGGACCGGTGCGCGCGCCGGGATCTCATCACCGGCGGACGTGAGGGCGCGAATGGCAAGCCGCGTGCGCACGCCGAGCACGAGCGACGATGCCGTGTCGGTGAACTCGATCCGGTCCACGAGGAGAGAGCGATCCGCCGCGCCTTCCCACCAGCGCACGGAGGAGGCGCTCGTCGGTGCCACGCGTCGCGCACGCGCGGGGTGATCGAGGGGCACGATCCAGTCCCGCAGCCCGCGCACGCCGGGAGTCTGCACGGCCGCCAACACCCAGCGACGGTCGGGGCTGAGCGATGATCGGGTGGCGAACGGGCCAAAGAGCGGCGCGATGGCATCGCGCTGCCAGTCGAATCGCACGAGGGGCCGGCGCGGGCCCTCGTCCGAGACGAGGACGAGTTCGTCGAGTCCCACCCACCCCGCGATCTCGACGACGGGATGGTCGCCCGGCAGGCGGCACTCCGCGGCACTGATCGCGTCGAAGGGCACGACGCAGAGCCGCGGCCCCCCGGCATACTCGCGGACGAACGCAATGCGGGTACCGTCCGGCGACGGCACGGCGCCACCCTCGTGCTCGCGGGCGGACGTGATCTGGCGTGCCGCGCCGGAGGCCGTGTCGAACACGGCGATGTCGTAGTTGCCCTCCGCCGGCACCGTCCATCGGTTGGTCATCCCGACGACGCCCGATCCGTCCGGCAGCCACGCACTCACCTTGTCGTCGCGCACCTGCCACGTGAGGCGGCGCGTGCCGGCGGCGTTCCGGATCCAGATGTCGAGCGTCGTGCTGTCGCCCGAGTCCTGCGTCCACGCGGCCGCGCGACCGTCGGGGCTGATGAACGGAGCGACTTCCGGCCACGCGAGCGCCGCATCCACCAGGGACGAGGCACCGCGTTCCGGAACGACCGCATCCGTGCGTCCGTTCCAGTCGGCGGGGTCCACCCGCGCGACACGCGCGACGCGCGAACTGTCCGTGTACACGACACGCGGCATGGCGGCGTCCCGGGCCGCACGCGCCAGGGTCGAAACGGCTGCGACGCCGACCGCGGCGGCGACGAACGACGCGGCGGCCACCTGACGTGCCCGGCTCCAGAGGCCCGCACGCCAGGCCATCGGCAGCGACGCTGCAAGGGCGCGCGCATGCGCCGACCCGGCATCGGCGTCGCCCAGCGCGTCGGCGGCGATGCGCGTCGCGGACCGCTTGTCGCCCCGCGCGCGCACCAGCCGCACGTAGTCGCGGAAGCGCCGCCCAAGCAGCGCATCGGCACCGGCCGCCGTGAGGTGCCGCAAGGCCCGGAGGAGTCGCACAGGGTCGGTGCCGGCCGAGTCGGCCAGCATCACTCCGATCGCACGCTCGGCGGCACTCCGCTCCGCGGGTTCGAGCGTGCTGCGGTTCGCCTCTTCGATTTCGTCGTGCGCCGGCACCCATCCCGCCTCCGTGCGCCGCGCCAGACCGTGGCGCTCGAGGGAGGCGAGGGTCACGGCTGCATCGTCTACGGACGTGCCCATCGCCGTCGCGAGCAGACCAACCGGCAGCGGCGACCCGTACGTGCCGAGCAAGGCGAGCGTCCAGCGCTGAACCGTGGGCAGGGCCCGCACCCGTTGGCGCAGCGCCTCGGCCTCCTGCAGCAGGGACGCCAGCCGCGACTCGTCGTGGCAGCGCCATCCCGCGTCATCGAGTTCCAGAACGCCCTCGTCCATGGCGAGGCGCAGCGTCTCGAGCACGAGCAGGGGCGACCCGCGCGTGGCGGCATGCATGCGATCCGCAAAGCCGGGTGCCCATCCCGCAGCGACCGGCACTTCCCCGAGCGCCGCCACGAGGCTGCCCACCTGCGCGGTGGTCAGCGGCGGGATCGGCAGCACGTTCACGCCCTCGCCGGCAACCAGGCGCTCGGGCCGTCCGGCACTGAGGCAGAGGACGCGGCATCCGGCGATGCGACCGAACACGCCTTCGAGTATGCGGAACGAGGCCTGGTCCACCCAGTGCAGGTCGTCGATGACAAGAACGAACGCCTGCGCGTCGGCCACGGCCTGCACCAGGTCGGCGAGTGCCTGGGTGCGGCGGCGCAGGGCCTCCTCGCCGGTGGCCAGGTCGGGCGCGCCCGCGACGTGCGACGAGAGCGCGGGGTTGAGCGCGATCAACGCCGACGCGGACGCGGGCGCGATGCCCGATGACCCCGGCAGGGCGGCGAGCGCAAGCGCGAGGTCTCCCGCGAACGCGAACGGGATGTCGCGCTCGCCCGGCGCCCCGCGCAACTCCACCACCTTTGCCCCGGCGGCGCGCACGCGCGTCGCGATGTCCCGCAACAGTCGCGTCTTGCCAAGGCCGGCCGGTGCGGTGAGATGCACGTGGCGACCACGTCCGCCACGAGACGCCTCCCACGCGGCTGTGATGGCGGCGAACTCTCGTTCGCGACCCGTCAGGTCGGCCACGAGCTCGTCCGCGTCATCGTCGGGACGTCGCGGCGTCACGCGCCGCGCACGCGCGATCGCCGCGCGCGTTGACGGCTCGAGCGGCATGCCTTCGGTGGCGGCCAGCGTCTCGAGGGCGTCAGCCTCCACCGCGGCGGCGACAAAGTCCCTGCCGACGATGGTCGTCTCGAGGACGAGGCGCCACGCGGCCTCGTTGTGCGGCAGCTCGTCGCGAACCCGGCGCGCCAGGCGCTGCGCATCCCGAACCCGGCTCTCGTTCAGCTGACGCCTGACGAGCAACTCGGAGCAACGGAGGAAGGCCGTCCGCAGGCGGTCGCGCTCGAGGTCGGCCCAGCGTTCGAAGGCCGCTCCGCCGGGAGCGCCGAAGTCCGGAAGGAACGGCCCCGCATACTCGGCCACGGCGCCGGCGAGGTCGCCGCGCTCGACCGCCGAGAGGAACCGATCGCGGTCGCTGTCGATCCGGCTCGCAAGCGTCAGTTCGTCGGCCCCCGGCAGGACATGGTCGCCGACGAGACGGCGGACGGCGAACAGGGCCTGACGCAGCGCGTTTCGGCCGCGAGCCGGTTCGACGTCGCCCCACAGCAGGTCCACCAGGAAGTCGCGGGAGATGCGATGGCCGGGCGTGAGGGCCACGTAGACGAGCAGCGCCAGCGGTTTTCCCGGGCCGAGAATGAGCTGGTCCGGCGCCTCGGCCGAATAGAGACCGGCCCCACCAAGCGTCCGCAGCATCAGTGACGACCGTCCGGGAAGCCCGGACGGCGTATTCGCGGTCATCTAACGCTCGGCAAACGGGAGGACTGTAAAGGAAGGTCGCCGAGGTAAGCCGCCCCCTCCCCCGGGCCGCGGCGCCTTGGCGTGCCCGAAAAGGTACACGCCTTCCATCCCTTCCGTTGTCATGGAGAACCGATCGTGCGAACCACGACTTCCAGTGCGCTGCTCGCGACCCTCGCCTTTGCTGCGGCCTGCAGCTCCGGCAGCCCGACGAATCCGTCCGGCACCACCGCCGAGACGACGTACACGGGCGTCTTTGCGACCGGATCGCAAAGTGGCTCGTTCGTGATTTCGACCGCCTCGACCGCCGCCGACGTGTGGGCGGGTTCCGCTTCCGGGGTCGCGGCCGCATCCGGGACGACCCGGTCGGCGCACGGCACGATCACCATCCTCGGCGGGTCCGCGACCCAGGTGAACGGCACGTTCAATCCGGCGACCGGCGCGTTCGCGCTCGCCGGCGGCGTGTTCTCCCTCGCCGTTACCGTGGACGCAACCGCCCAGGTATCCGGCACCATCACCGTTTCCGGCGCCGCGGGCGTGGCGTCTGGCGTTGCGTCCACCTCGACGGTCAGCGTCACGAGGTATTGCGGCACCTTTACCGGCTCGAACAGCGGACGCCTCAACCTCACGATCGCCGGCACGACGATCACCGGCGTGGCGGTCGGCAACGGCGACGGTGGCGGCACGGTGCTGAACGGCACCGTGAGCGGAACGACCGCGACGATCCACTGGATTCCCGACCCCGGCCAGCTGGGGACGGCGACCGGGACGATCACGTCAAGCGGAATCACGAACGGCGTCTGGACGTCGGAGCAGGAGAGCGGCACGTGGTCGGCGACGGCGGGATGCTGACCGCGAGCGGCTGCCGCATCGGGGCCGCGGCTGGCGCGGCCGCGGTCTTCGCCGCGCTCATCAGCGCCGGCGCGTGCGCCGGTGGAGGCGCGAGCGACTCGATGGGCACGCCTACGTCGCCGTCGACGCCGGCGGGACCGAAGCCGACGGTGACGATCACGGTGGACCGCAGCGACGTGTCCCTTGGCGCGGCCGCCGTCGCCACGTGGTCGTCGACGAACGCGACCTCCTGCACGGCCAGCGGAGGATGGACCGGCGCCCGCGCCGCTTCCGGCACCGAATCGGTCACCATCACCAAGGACGCGACGCTCTCGCTCACCTGCACCAACTCGGCGGGATCGGCGAGCGCGTCGGCCGCGGTGACGACGATCGTGAGCACATTCAACCTGCCACCGGCCTACGCGCATTGGCGCCCGAGCGTCGGTGACATCGACGGCGACGGCGACTGGGAGATCCTCCTCCCCACGATCGACACCGCCGGCCTGTACGCGATCACTCCGCCCACCCCGATGTTCGTCCTGGGCGTGACCAACCAGCGCGTGGTGGACAAGACGACGGCGCTCTTCCCCGGCGGCGCACCGAAGCTCTACGCCGGGCGCGTGTTCATCGGCGACTTCGACGGCAACGGGCGGATGGACCTGCAGACCTGCGATCGCGGACGGGATCCGTCGCGCGGTGCCGTGCCGCTCCCGAACAACTCACCGACCCTGACGAAGGGCACGTACGTGTCGCAGGACCAGGTCTTCCTGCAAGGCACCGACGGCAAGTTCACGGACTACACCTCCGTCTACCCGCAGGTGCTGCAGGATGCGTGGGGCTGCAGTTCGGGCGACATCGACAAGAGCGGCCGGGAGTCGATCGTGCAGTCCACCTGGGGCCCGCAGCAGGGATTCCCGGCCACCTGGGTCGCCAAGTGGAACGGGTCGGCGTTCGTGAAGACGCGCGACCTGTTGCCGCAGTTCTCGAACGCGTCGTACCCGAACGCGCTGAACTGGGGCTGGACGGCGACGGCCGACTTCGACAAGAACGGCTATGCCGACATCGTCGGCACCAGCACCATCCTCTGGGGCGACGCCGCGGGCGGCACGTACGCGGCGATGACGCCGTCGCAGCTCGTCCTCGCCGGCTACAACTTCAACCGAGGTTCGGCGATCGCCGATTTCAACGGTGACGGCTATCCGGACCTCGTCCTGGTCACGAGCAAGCCACCGAGCGCCGCCGAGGGTGAAGCGCGGTTCACGCTGTTCCTCGGAGGGCCGAACAAGACGCTCACCGAGCGCGTCGGCGCATTTCCGTCGATCACCACCTACAACCCGTCCGATTTCGCGGTGGAGGTCGATGCGATCGACATCAGCTTCGACGGGAAACCGGACATCGTCACGACGGGCCACGTGTACCAGTTCCAGGGCACGGATCGCGAGCCGCGCGCCGTGTGGCTCAACAATGGCGACGGCACGTTCCGGTTGTCGCACGTGTCGGACGAGCTTGAAGGCTCGATGACCTGCGCTACGCCAGGGCAGCTGAAGTACTTCGAGGCCTACTACCTGAAGACGAAGGATCCGCAGGCATTCAACTACGTGATCACGGGATGCATACAGCCGTACAGGGGATCGCCGGGCTATGTCGCTCGCCGCGTGACCCCCGCGTTCCCGCTGAGGTTCACGCCGTAGGCGGGAGCCGGGGGCAGGTCACGCGCAAACGCCGCGGCCGGGGTTCCCCGGCCGCGGCGTTCGCGTGTCGCCCCTGCCGTCGCGCTTACGGCGTGATGCGCGGCAACGGCCGGTCCTTGTACTTGAGGTAGAGCCGGTGCGAGCGGTCGTCGTCAGGCACCTGGCGCCCCTTGATGAAGACGCCCGTGACCTGCGTGCGCAGGTCGAGCGCATCGCCGGTGGTGATGAAGAAGTTGGCGAGCTTGCCCTTCTCGATGGAGCCGATCTCCTTGTCGGCACCGAATATCTCGGCCGGCCAGATCGTGAGGGCCTTGAGCGCGCCCTCGGGCTTGAGGCCGTAGGCAACCGCGAGCGCCGCGTGGAACGCCACGTGCCGCGAGTTGGAGCCCTGGCCCGTCGAGAAGGCGAACTTCACGCCGGCGTCGTACAGCAGGCCGGGCTGGGCGTAGATCTCGTCGTACGGCTCGTCGTCGGCCGGAGCCTGCTCGATCGAGCTCAGCACGACGGGGATCTGCTTCTCGGCGAGCGTCTTGCGCACCTTCCACGCCTCGTGGCCGCCCATGATCACGACCTTGAAGCCCCATTTCTCGCCGAACGCGATCGCGTCCAGGATCTGGCGCTCGGAATTGGCGTTGACGAGGGCCGGGACCTTCTTCGCGAAGAGCGGCCGCATCGCCTCGTAGATCAGGTCGAGCTTGGTGGAGCCCGCGGCGCGTCCGGCGTCGTAGTCCTTTGACGACTGCATGAACTCGTTGAAGTCGGCCACGAGTTGCTGCGCCGCGGCCGGGTCGGCGGCGCCGCCACGGCCGCCGCGGCCGCCACGACCGCCGCGACCACCCCCGCCGCCGGCACCCGGCAGCGTGAACACGATGCCCGCGTCGCGCGTGACCGCGAGGTCTTCCCACGTCCAGCCCGCCGTGTTGATGAGCGTCGCCTGGCCGGCGATCGCGCCGCCGGTGGGCGTCGTCACGACCGACGTAACGCCGTTGGCCCGGGTGACGCCGAGGATCTCGCTCTCGACGTTGAGGCCGACGAGCGCCTTGAGCTGCGGATTGAACTCGCCGAGTTCGCTCCGGAAGCTCGTCGTCTGGACGCTGCCGATCTCGGTGAGGCCGATGCCGGTGTTGGCGTCCACCATGCCGGGATAGATGAACTTCCCGGTGGCGTCGATCACCGTCGCCTCGGTGGCGGTGACGCCCGGACCGACCTGCACGATCCGGTTGTCACGCACGAGGATGTTGGCGAGCGTCTTCTGCCCGTCGGGGCTCACGACGCTGCCGCCCTTGATGAGGTACGTCCCGTCCTTGCCGGGCGAAGCCTGCGCGCCGACAATCGCCGGCACGAGACCGGCGGCGAGCGCGAGGGCGCCGAGGTGCGTGCGAATGCGCGGCATCAGCGGTTCCCCCCCTGCTCGGCAACCTTGCGCAGCGTGCTGGCCAGCGCGCGCTCGAAGTACACCTTGCCGTCGATGATCGTGTATTCGACCGCGGCGTTCGGTGAGAACGGATGCGCCGAGAACACGGCCATGTCGCCGTCCTTCCCGACCTCAAGCGTGCCGACCATCTTGTCCACGCCGAGCTGCTTGGCGGGATTGAGCGTCACCATCTTGAGCGCCTCGTTCACCGGCATGTTGCCGTAGCGGACGCCGATGCCCGCCTCCTGGTACAGCCGGCGGATGCGCTCGTCGGAATCGGAGTTCACGGACACGACCACACCGCGCTGCGTCATGAGCGCCATGTTGTACGGCGTCGCGTCGTAGGCCTCCTCCTTGTACGCCCACATGTCGGCGAAGGTGGACGCCATCGCGCCGTGCTTGGCGATCTCGTCGGCGACCTTGTAGCCCTCGAGCACGTGCTGGAACGTGTTGATCTTGAACCCGTTCTGGTCGGCCACGCGGATCAGCGTGAGGATTTCGTCCTGCCGGTAGCTGTGCGTGTGGATCTTGAGGTCGCCCTTGAGCATGTCCACGAGCGCCTCGAGCCGCAGGTCGCGGCGCGGCATGATGGCGTTGGGATCCTTCGCCTTCATGGCGGCCTCGTAGTCATCCCACGTCTGCCGGTACTCCTTGGCCTTGTTGAACCAGTACTGCACGAGGTACTCGACACCCATGCGGGTCATCGGAAACCGGCGCTGGTCCACGGGCAGGCTCGAGTTGGCCTGCGTCACGTTCTCGCCGAGGGCGAACTTCACGACGCGGAACGCCCCCTTGAAGTACATCGACTCGGCCGGCATGCCCCAGCGCATCTTGATGATGCGCGCCTGACCGCCGATGGTGTTGGCGCTGCCGTGGAGCTGGAGCGCGGCGGTGACGCCGCCGGCGAGCGCGCGGTAGATGACCGGGTCGTCGTTCTTGGTCTCGACCTGGACCTCGGGCGTGACCGACTCCGACCCTTCGTTGATGCCGTTCTCCAGCGCGGCGTGCGAGTGCGCGTCGATGACGCCCGGCATGACGAACTTGCCGGTGCCGTCGATCACGCGAACGCCAGAGGGAATGCTCACGTTGCGGCCGACGGCCGCGATCTTGCCGTTGCGGACGAGGACGGTGCCGTTCTCGATGTCGCCGTTGGCGATGGTGATGACCGTCGCATTGCGGATCGCGAGGTCCTGGGCGGCGAGCGGCGCGGCGGCCGATGCAATGCCGGTCACCGCGAGTGAGACGGCCGCCAATCTGCTGTGGATGCGCATGGGGGCTCTCGGGTTAGTAGATGCGGCCTTCAATGAAGACCTGCTTGATCGGGTTCTGCGCGGCGAACAGGTCGTTGCCGGAGACCACGAGCAGGTTGGCGAGCTTGCCGACTTCGATGGTGCCGACCGACGACGAGACGCCGAGCACCTGCGCCGGCGTCACGGTGGCGGCGCGGAGCGCGTCGTCCGCGTTGAGTCCGGCGGCGATCGCCTGGCGGATGCGGTCGCGGAACGCGTTGGCGTTGTCGAGGCCGTAGGTGGCGAGGGCGACCGGGATGCCGGCCTTGATGAGCGCGGCGGCGTTGCCATGAATCTCGGCCGAGTCGGCCGCGGTCGGCGCCGGCGCCTCACCCGAGCGGCCGTTGCCGACGGCGAGGAACGCGCGGCCCGTGATGGACTCGACGGTCGGGAAGTCGAGGCTCACGACCGCGGTGGCGCCCGCGCGCTTGAGGTTGCCGATCGCGCGCCAGCCTTCCTGGGCGCCCACCACGATCGGCGACTTCAGCTTCATCTCCGTCGCGATGTCGGCCACGCGCGAGATCTCGCGCTCGCGCTCGGCCACGAACCACGACGGAATCTCGTTGATGGCCGCCGGCACCAGCGCGCGCGTGAACGGATCGTTCGACGGCCGGGGCGCGCCCGGAATGCCCTTCTTCATGGCGCTGTCGAGCCGCGCCTGGTATTCGGCGTCGAGGTACGCCTGGCGGATGAACGCCACGGAACCGATGCCGACGGAGGGATAGCCGTCGCGCTTGGTGCCGAACGCGACCACCTGGCCGGCGGACGGCCGCAGGTTGATGTTGGTCTCGTTGGCCGGTGACGTGAGCGCCGCGCCCACGCGGCCCGGGAAGATGCCGCCGCTGAACACGAGGCCGACCGTGGTCACGCCGTTCGCGCGGAATGCCTTGAGCTGGTCTTCCGTCGGCTCGAACATGTCGGCCGCTTCGGCCCCCGCGTCGAGTTCGGGGTAGACCACGGGCGGATTCGGCGTGTTGCCGCGGCCGGTGGGCGGCGCGCCACGGCCCCCGCCGCCACGCCCGCCGCGGCCGGCGGCCGTTGCCACCGCCGGTGTGGTCGGGAGCGGCCGATACGGGTTGGGCAGGCCGATGCTCGTCGCCGCGTCGATGAGGCCGGGGTACACGGAGCTGCCGGTGAGATCCATGCGCACCACGCCAGCCGGCACGGCCACGTTCGCGCCGACGGCGGCGATCCGGCCGTTCCGGATCACGACCGTTCCCTTGTCGATCACCTTGCCGGGCGCGGTGACGATGCGGACGTTCGTCAGCGCATAGTCGGTGTGGGGCGACGCGCCGGCGGCCTTGCCGGGATCGACGGTCTGCGCCGCGATGGTTGCCGCGGCAATCGGTAGCGCCGCGGCGGTGGTCAGGAATGTTCGCAACGCCATGCGGACAGCTCCTTGAGGGTGGGGGTGCTGAAGGAGCCCGCGACCGGGGCAACCACCGCCCGGTGCGCGAGGGGAAACGTGAACATACGATAAATGGCGCCAGTCCGTTGGCGGATCCGGCCGCGCGGGAGCGCGGGACTGCCGCAGGGCCTGTCGCCGCGCCGGTCGGCTGCGCCCCCGATCCCCCGGGGGGCGCTTCCTCGCTACGCGCTCCGCCCGCCCCGGAATACCAGGCTGAGGCAGGTCACCCCACCCTCGGCCTTCGCGAACTCCGAGAGGTCGATCGTCCGCGAGTCGAATCCCAGCGCGCCGATGAGAGCGGCGGTTTTCGGGTGCGCGGCGGCACTGATCACCGTGCGCCCCACCACGAGCACGTCGGCGGCGAAGGGCTCCGTCGGATCCACCTCGACGATGTCGAATCCCGCGAGGTCCCTCAGCTCGACCCACTTCGGGTTCACGAGCAGCCGCCCGTCGGGCAGCGCGCAGCACGCGCTCTTGAGGTGCAGGCAGTCGCGCAGGCCCACGCGGCGCACGACGTACCCGTATGGCCGCACAATGCGCGCGAGCGACTCGCCGCCCGCGGCGTTCGTGCGCGCGGACGTGCCGACGAGGATCATGCGGCCGGTCACCACGACGTCGCCGCCATCGAGCGTCGCGGGCCGTTCAATGCGTTCGAGGGGCCGGTGGCCGGCGAGTTCCTGCGCGACGCCGGCCACTTCGCCGCGCCGCGATTCCGCGCCGGGCGACGCGAGGACCGCCACTTCGTCGAGCACGACCGCCGTGTCCTCGACGAACACGGCGTCGGGGTAGGCGTGGTTCGTGTTGAGGATCACGACATCGCAGCCGAGCGACGCGAGGAGGTCGCAATACGCCACGTGCTGCGCCCGCGCCCGCTCCATGTCGATGGGGTCGCGGCCGACGAACGACCGCTCGCCGTGCTGAAGCCCGGCCGACGGGACGTGCGTGATGGCGACGCGCACGATCGGCGGCATGTGCGCCGCCACGCCGCCACGCGCGTGGGGCTCCCCCGCCCCGTGGGCGGGTGCCGGCCCGGCGCCAGGCGGCCCGCTCACGGCGCGCCGGTCCCGCCCATCATCGCCGCCTGCAGCTGCGCGACGGTCGTGCCCTGGCCGATGAAATAGTCGGCCGGGAACTTCCGGTACCGCATCATCGAGTCGCGGATCTGGGTGCCGATGTACTGGTTGAACCCGAACCCGGCGAGGTATTGCAGCCGCAGGTTGTCGTCGGTGTTGATCTGGGCATCGGCGACCCACGGGCCGAGGTCCTGGCCACGTCCGGTGTACGTGCGGAGGATGTCGACCGCCGAGGTGAACCCGACCTGGGCGAGCGACGCCTTCACGCCGGCGTAGGCCGGGCTGTCGAGCTTCGCCTGCCACGCATCCACGTCGATCGGCGTGTCGTCCAGCCGCCCCACGAGCACGACGTCGTATCCCGCACCGCTCCCGTCGTCATTGCGCCACACGGTGCCGTGCGGGAACACCTGGAGGAACGTCGCGATCTCGCTCTTGACCACGTCCTCGGTGCTCTCATAGAGCGGCACCCACTGGGTGACGACGCCGCCGGGATTCAAGTGATCCTTCACGTGCTCGAAGTACTCTTTCGTGTACAGCGTCGCCGCACCCTTGACCCACGGGTGGATCGGGTCCGACGTGATGAGGTCGAACTTCTCGCGCGTGGTGAGCACGTAATGGCGCGCGTCGTCGTACACGATCTGGACCTTGGGGTTCGTCGCAACGCCGTAGTTCACGTCGGCGAAGTAGGTCGAGACGACCTTCGGGATGAGCGGCTCCATCTCGCAGATGACCATCCGCTGGATGGTGGGATGGATGCTGATCGCGCCCGCGGTCACGCCGGCGCCGAACCCGACGACGAGCACGGATTTCGGGTCGTTGTCCATGAGCGCCGTGAGATGCCCGAGCAGCCGCTGCAGCCGCATGTCCTGCGGCTCGGTGGACGCCTCGACCTTGCCGCTCACGTGGAAGTTGCGCCAGCCGTTCGCCTCCTCGGTGACGGCGATGGAGGAGTTGATGCCCTCGCCGACGTACAGCGCGTTGGGGTCGCCCTGCCACGCGAGCGAGCGACCCCAGGCGACGAGACCGGCGGGCACGGGCTGCACCCGCGTCGCGGCGTACGCGCCGCCGAGCGCGAGCAGCACGAACGCGAACACGCTCGCCGGGCCGAGCACCGCGGGGCGGGCCGCACCCGCGCCGGTCGTGCCGGAGGCGGACCGGAACAGCGGCCCGAGCGCCACGGCGGCGGAGACGAGGGACAGCACGATCAGCACGCGCTGCGCGCCGTGCGTGCCGATGAACGGCACGAGCAGCAGGCCCGTGACGAGCGAGCCCCCGATCGCGCCGAGGGTGTTGGCCGCATACACACGCCCCACCGTCGCACCGGGGTCGTCGCCCGGGCGCGTGGCGGCGGCGAGCGCCAGGGGGAAGCTCGCGCCCCAGAGCACCGCGCCCGGCAGGATGGTGAACAGCGCCCGCGCGAGGTCGATCTGGAAGTTGAACCAGGCGCTTGGCGCGAGCGACGGATTCACGGGCCAGTAGGGCAGCCCGCGCGACACCATGTATGCTCCGTACGCCGTCGTGAACGCGAGCAGCAGCTGCACCCAGCCGAGCGTGGCGCGCGCGTTCGCCGTCGAGCGCGCGATGGACGAGCCCACGGCGCTGCCGATGCCGAGCCCGATGAGGAACACGGCGAGGATCACGGAGAACGCGTACGTCGTCGCGCCGAAGAGCAGCGACAGGAGCCGCGTCCACACCACCTCGGCGCCGAGCGCGGTGAGGCCCGAGCAGGCGATCGCGAGGTACACGCCGCGCGGATCCCACGACGCGATCCCGCGGAACACGGACCACACGCTGGCGCGCGCGACGGGCTCGCCAGCCCCCGGTGCGCCGGCGGCTGGCGCCTCATACGGCGCGCGCTTCGACAACAGCAGGCCCAGACCGGCGACAATCGCGTTCAGCGCCACGGCCGTGAGCGCCGCCGTGGTGAGGTTGAAGAGCCGCAGCAGGTAGAAGCCGGCGGCCAGGCACCCCACCACGGCGCCCGCGATGTTGCCGCCGTAGAAGAAGCCGAGCCACGACACGCCGGCCGGCGTCGCCTCGACGTACCGCGAGATCGCGGGCAGCGTGGCGCCCATCATCATCGTCGGTGTGAGGAGGAGCAGCACGCAGACGATCGCCCGCAGCACGACGCTCGCCGGTCCGCCGCCGTCCACGGCGGTGTACAACCGCGACACGAGTGGCATCAGCACGATCAGCGCCGCGCCGCACACGCCGATCGCGGCCTCGAGCTTCGCGTACACCCGCAGCGGGTGCTCCGCGCGCGACACATAGCGCGTCAGCAGGAGCGAGCCGGCGAACATGCCGCCCATGAACGTGCCGAGCAGCACGGCAAGCGAGATCGCGGACGACCCGATCACCAGCTGCAGGACCTGGAACCAGACGATCTCGTAGATGAGGGCCGCGCAGCCGCTGCCGATGAAGAGCAGGAGCATGAACGGGAGGTAGCGGTCGTGTTGACGGGTCATATCCCGATGAATTTACGGGTCGGCAAATGATTGGGGGACCCGCCACGACCATGAGCGGTCGTGGCAGGTCCCCCGAAGCGCCGAAGCGGCGGTCTTACTTCTGTTCCTGCGTGGCGGACTTCTGCGGCCCGCCCTTGATCAGCCAGTAGTCGAACCACTGGCGCAGGCGCCCGAGCCGGTCCACCAGCAGCCACGGCTCGCCCGTGCGGGACAGGTCGTGGTTGGACCGCGGGTAGCGCACGAACTCCGTGGGCACGCCCTGCGACTTGAGCGCCGTGTACCACAGGTCGGCGTTGCCCATCGGCGTGCGGAAATCCTCCTCGGACTGCACCATCAGGGTGGGCGTCCTGACGTTCTTCACGTGACGGATCGGCGAGAGCGAGTCGTACATCGCCTGGTTCTCCCACGGCTTGCCGAAGAACTCGTTGTTCGTGAGCCCCTGCGCATCGCTCGCGCCCCACCAGTACGTCCACTCGCTGATCATGCGGTCCGTCTCGGCGGCCTTGAAGCGATTGGTCTTCGTGGTGACCCACGCCGTCATGAAGCCACCGTACGACCCGCCCGTCACGCCCATCTTCGTCGAGTCCACGTCCGGACGCTTCGCGGCGATGTCCACCGCCTTCATGAGGTCGATGTAATCCTTGCCGCCCCAGTCGCCACGGCTGGCGTTGGTGAACCAGTTGTTCGTGCCGCTCGAACCGCGCGGGTTCGTGAAGAGGATCCAGAACCCGCCGCCCGCCAGCGACTGGAACTCGTCGAACCATCCTTCGCCGTACGCCGAGTGCGGGCCGCCATGGATGTACAGCACGAGCGGATATTTCTTGCCGGGCTCGTACCCGTACGGCTTCATCAGCCACCCCTCGATCTCGACGCTGTCCACCGACTTGTACGTGAAGCGCTCCGCGTCGGAAAAGGCGACTTCCTTCTGCAGTGCGTCGTTGAACGACGTGAGCCTGCGCTCATTGCGGCCATCGATGTCGCTCACGTAGTACTCCGCCAGGTGCGAGACGTCGGTGGACGTGTACACCAGCTTCGTCTGCGCCTTGTCCATCAGGATGCCGCTCACCTGCCGGCGCCCGCCAAGGATCGGCGAGAGCTCCTTCGTGGCCGGATCCACCTGCCAGAGGCCCGAACTGCCGCCCGTGCTGGTGGTCATGCGGATCTTGCCGTCCTTGAACCACTCGATCTGGCCCGGCTCATACGGCCACTTGCCGAGCAGGTCCGTCGGCTTGCCGCCGTCCACCGTGGCGAGGAGCAGGTGCTCGGCGCTGTACGGACCCGGGTGCCCGACGAACGCGAACTGGCGGCCGTCGGCGGACCAGATGATGTTCGTCTCGGAGCCCGCGAAGTCCACCTTCTTCGGCTTGCAGCCCGTGGCGTCGCCGGACTCGCACGCGGCCACCGGGAGGATGTAGAGGTCGCTCTCGTTGCGGTCCGCCTCGTCGCGTTTGCGATTGGGCGGGAGCTTGGCCAGGGAGTCCCGCTCGCGCATGACGAGCGAGTCGGAGCGGAGCTTCGCATCGGCGCTGAACACCACCCACTTGCCGTCGGGCGAGACGCTCGGCGCGAAGTGCGTGTAGTTCGTGTTCGTCAGTGGCTTCGACTCCGAACCGCGACGAATGAAGAGCTGCACCGGCGCCGTGCCCTTCGGCGGCAGGAACGCGAAGCGCCCGCCGCGGCCGCCCCCGATCTCCGGATCGGTGCCGTTCGGGTTGGCGCCGCGGCCTGTGCTCGGGACGAAGCCCACGCCGTTGGCCCGCGTGCGCTCGTCAATGAAGTGGCGGCCGTCGAACCGCGCGGGATCGAGCGGCTTCGTGATGGCACCCTGCGGCGGGCGCGCGAGGGGACCCATCTTCGCGTACGGGTCGTTCATGGCGACCGACGTCGGCTCGGCCGCATCGGCGTTGCCGCGGCCGCCCCGCCCGCCGCCACGTCCACCCCTGCCGCCGCCGGCCGCGCCGTTGCCCGCCGTGATGGTGAAGCTCTTGTCCGTTGGACTGGCGGCCGCGCTCGCGGCCGCGAACCCACGCCCACCGCGTCCGCCGGCCCCGCCACCGGCCGGCGCCGCGCCCGGATCGACCGCGTAGGCGTCGCCGCCCTGGTCCATGCGCACGGCCCACGTGTTGCCCGGCTTTCCACCCGGCCGCTGCGACGTGAAGTAGAGGATGTTGCCGTCGTCCGACCAGCGCGGGTTCGTGCTTTCGAACGCCGCCGACGTCATCCGGCGCGACGGACCGCCCGCGAGCGACTGGACCCACACCTCCGTGTGGCGCTCGTTCTTGTCCTCAACGACCGTGGTGACCGTGAACGCGAGGGTGTTCCCGTCGGGGGACAGCACGCCGCCACCCACGCGGGCGATCTTGTACCAGTCCTCAGGGGTGAACGCGCGGCCCTGCGCAGGGAGAGGCGCCATGAGCGGCGCGGCCAGCAGGAGGAGGAGAACAGCGGCTTTCTTCATCGGGGGGGGGCGCTCCAGGCGCGGCGAAAGTCACATGAACATACGCTGAACGCCCCCCGGTCGCTGGATGCTCAGGGCGGCAGTGCGACGAAGCCCGCCACCGTGAAATGCCGGTCCAGCGTGAGCGCGTGGCGTATTCCACGCTGCTTCATGACCGCGAAACTGACGGCGTCGGCGAACGAGAGCGGCTGGTCGTCGAATCGCTCGAGCCAGTTGGCGACGGCCACGGCTTCAAGGTCGGGGTCGCTCGAGACGACCACGTTCGGTGCGCGGACGACGTTGCGGGCGAAAGCGAGCGCCACCTCGCGCCCGACCCGCCGGAGCAGGAGGGCATGCGTCTCGGCGACGATCAGGTTGGTCGTCACGATCCGCGCACCCGCGGCCACGCGGTCGTGCAGCGCGCGACGCACCTTCGCAGCGCCCGCGACCGACTTGTCAGCGATCGGGTACCAGGCGCTCGTGTCGACGAACAGCTCAGCGGCCACGGCGCTTGTGCCGCGACGGCGTCGTCGCTTTCGCCGGCTTCGTCCATGAGGCCATCTCGGACTCAGCCAGGAACCGGTCGTGCTCCACGGCGACGTCGTAGCCGACGTCGGGCGACGCGATGTCGTCGGCGATGCCGACCAGCTGCAACACCGGGTGGCGAGCGGGATCGGCCACCTCGCGCTCGAGGGCCTCGAGCGCGCGCCGGATCACGTCAGACTTGGTGGCATCGAGATGCGCCGTCAGCCGGTCGAGCCGCGCGTGTTCGCCCGGTGCGAGGTACACCTGCACCGGCTCCGCGACCCGCGACGGCCTCTTGTCATGATTCTTCTTCATGAAGTCATGATACGTATGGCCGGCGACACAGTCAAGGCTCGCCGGCGGCGGGCGCTATCGCAGGAATCGCTCGGCCAGCTGCTCCAGCCGGTCGTCGCCGGCACGGCGCGCCTCGGCCAGGATCGCCTCGACGTGCGGGGCGAGGCGCGCGTCGCCCCAGTAGATGCCCGTGGCTTCCTCGCCCGCGAACGTCTCCCCAGCGCGGGCGGACTCGAGGAGCACGCGTGCGGCCGCCGCGAGGTACGAGGGATCATCGCGCGGTGGGAGTCCCGTGGTGTAGTGGCGCGCGCGGTCGTTGCCGCCGGCATCCTCGTTGACGAACGCGCGCGACACGCCGCTACGGCCTCGTTGGCGTCGTGGGCTTGTTCGGTTCGCCCTTCCGCACCTGCGGCAGGCCGTTCGCCATCCAGTCCGGCATCGGCGTACCCTGCAGGTAGTGGTCGAAGAACTGCTTCATGCGCACCTGGAAGTCCTTCTGGTTCTCCTTGTTCGCCAGGTGGTGCGGCTCATTGGGATATGACAGGAAGATCACCTGCTTGCCGTTGCGACGCGCCGCGTTGAAGTACTGCAGGCCCTCCACCCAGTCCACCGCACCGTCGGCCGTGCCCTGCAGGATCATGAACGGCGTCGTGATCTTCGTGACGTTGAAGATCGGTGATTGCTCCTCATACAGCTTCGTGCTGTTCCACGGCGTGACGTTCTCGCCCATGCGCACCTGGCCGACTTCCATGATCCCCTGCTGCACGGTGCCGGTCTGCTTGTACAGCTCGTCGTAGAAGCTGATGAGGTTCGTGGGCGGCGCGCCGGTCACGACGGCGGCGAAGATGTTCGTCTGCGTGAGAATGTAGCTCGACTGGTATCCGCCCCAGCTGTGGCCCTGCAGGCCGATGTGCTTCGGGTCGGCGTAACCCTCCTTGATGACTTCCTTAACGCCGCTCGTCACGCAGTCCACGGCGCTCGAGCCGGGCTTGCCGATCTCGTACACGACGTCGGGCTGGAAAACGAGGTAGCCGTTGCTCGCGTACGTGCTCATCTGCGGGCGGTCGTCGAACGCGGGCATCGAGAACTGGTGATGCGTGTTCGACATGATCTCGTAGAAGTACACGAGCATCGGGTACTTCTTGCCCGGCTCATAGTTCGCAGGGAGCGTGAGGGTGCCTTGCAAGTGCTGCCCCTTCGAGTTCCTGTAGTCGATGAGGACCTTGCTGCCCCACGCGTACTCGGTGATGAACGGGTTGGCGTCGGTCACCTTCCTCGGTGACGCGAACTTCGTGTCGCTCACCCAGTAGTCCGGGAACTCCTGGAAGGTCTGCTCGGTGTAGATGACGCGGTCGGCGTCCTTCGCCTTGGTGGTGGCCCCGATCGACTTGTCCATATACCGGAGCGGGGCAGGCGTGCCGCCGGGCGGCAGGGTCCAGAACCCGCTCTTCTTGGTCCAGAGCCCGGTCGCATTCAATAGAAGGGGCTGCGAGAGATCTATTCCCACGTCGTCGCCTCCGGCTCCTCCTCCACCGCCACCGCGACCGCCACGTCCACCGGCGCCGAGCCGATTGATGCGGAACTCGATCTGTTCCTTCTCGCCGACGCCCTTCGTGAGGTTCACCGGCGTGCCGCTGGACGGGTCGAGCGGGAGCGACCACAGGTCGAACCGGTGGTCGAGAATCACCGACTTCCCGTCCTTGCTCCACCCGGCGATCCCATAGATCGGCAGCTCGTAGGCGTGGTCGTCCGTCGCGTCCACGAACCCCTTCGGCACGCCGCTGTCGATGACGTTGTCCTTGCCGGTCTCGAGGTTGAACGCGTGCACGCGCTTGTCCCTGAGATACAGGAACCACTTCGAGTCGGGCGACGTGCCGTACGTGCGCGAGAGCTTCGAGGCAATCAGCGTCTTCTCGCCGGTCGCGACGTTCACACGATAGAGGTCGGCCTTGCTCGCGCCCCACTCCACCGAGCCCCGATACGCCGCGTCGTCGCGGCCGATGCCCCACCGGTCGTCGGCGGTCATCGTCACGGTGCGCATCGCCGAGTCGCCGAAGACGCGGAGGCGGTTCGCGGCAAGATCAATCACGGCAGGATACGTGGCGCGCCGCTCCTGCTGGATGCGCACCATCTGCACCGACTGCGGTTCGACGTCCTTGTAATGCCAGACGTCCACGTTCGCCTTGTTCGAGTCGGCGGCGGCAATCTCGTCCTCCTGCTCCTTCACGCCGACGAAGATGCGGCTGCCGTCCTTGCTCCAGCGCGGCGCGGCGTACTCGCTGAGCACGAATCCCTTCGGGAGTCCGGCGCCCTTGCCGGGCTCGGTGGGATCGAAGTCCACATAGCGGCCACCCTGCCCGCCGACGTTGGTCCACGCCTGCAGCTCGTTGTCGCGCTGCTTGAGCTCACGCTTCTTCTCGCCGACGAGCACGGCGAGGTTCGCGCCTTCGTCGCTCCACGTGAGCTGTTCATATGTCGCCTGCCACGTGGAGAGCGCCCGCGTCTCCCCGGTGGCCGGGTTCAGCACGTAGATGCCGTTGCCGAGTTTGTCCGCCGCATCCACCGTGTACGCGAGCTGGCGACCCGCGCCGTCGAACGCGTATTCGGCCACGTTGCCGACGTTGCGTGTCGTGCCCGGGCTCGGGCCGGCGAGGTCGCGCACGAGGAGGTCCGTGCCGCGGTGCGACGTGTCGGCGCCGGCGGCGCGATTCATCTTCACCACGAAGAACTTCGAGTCCTTGCTGAACGTGAAGCCCGACGGATTCGGAAACTCCGTCCTGGCGCCGTTCGCGAGATCGAGCAGTTCGAGGTGGCGTGCGTTGGCGCCGTTGCCGCCCGGTCCGCCGCGACCCGGCGCTCCGCCGCGGCCGCCAGCGCCGCCGGTGCCCCGGCCACCGCGCCCGTTTGCCGCGCTCGGCGGGTTCACGTAGTAGGCCGCCCCCGTCGAGGCGTCGGAATAGGTCACGCCGCCACCGGCGCCGCCAAGCCCACCGCCGCCGCGGCCGCCGGCCGCCGGCCCACCGATCGGAATCACGTGTTCGCGCGTGCCGTCGAGCTCTTTCACGTGGAGCGTCGCGTCGCCCTCGTTCGGCGTGTACGCGAAACTCATCCACTTGCCGTCGTTGGAGATCGCCGTGGCCGTGATGCGGTTCCACCGGCCGTAGTCACCGAGGTTGAGGATCTTCTTGTCCGTCGCCATCGCCGCCGGCGATCCGCCGGGAGACGCCGGACCGCCGGGCCTCTGCGCGCTGCCACCCGTTGGGCGTTGGGCGATCGCGGTGCCAGCGGCAACGGTCGACAGCAGGATCGCGGACGCGGAGACGACCGCGCGGCGCGCGCGGGAGACGAATCGGGACATCTGGACCTCTTTCATATGAATGGCGGCGCGACGAGACGCCGTTCGGAGAGAATACGGCGCACCGGCGCGGCGTGCCAGCAGTGGAATGGCCGTTCCGGCAAGGGATTGATGATGGCCCCGGCCGAGCGTACCGTTACTGTCGAAGCGTCCCAACGACGAGACGCTTCGATGCCGGTCACCGCACGCCTGTCACGCAGGTTCTACGACGCCATCGGCGACGATGCGGCCAACGACCTCGTCAACTGGATGAACGACGTGGACGCGACCTACAGAACCGATCTCCTGCGCCTGAACGAAGCGAACCTCGATCGCTTCAGTGCGGAGATCGAGCGCCACGCAGCCGTGCTCCGGGCGGAGATGGATCGCGGGCTCGGCGAGCTCCGCGCCGAGATGGATCGCGGGCTCGGCGAGCTCCGTGCCGAGATGGATCGCGGGCTCGGCGAGCTCCGTGCCGAGATGGATCGCCGGCTCGGCGAGCTCCGCGCCGAGATGGATCGCCGGCTCGGCGAGCTCCGCGCCGAGATGGATCGCGGGTTCGGCGAGCTCCGCGCAGAGATGGATCGTCGGCTCGGCGAGCTCAGCGCAGAGATGGCTCGCGGGCTCGGCGAGCTCCGCGCGGAGATGCGCACGGAATTCGCCGCGGTCGACGTGCGGTTCGCCCAGATCGACACCCGACTGGCGAAGTTTGAGGCCCGGATGCTCCGCTGGATGCTCGTGTTCTGGACCGGCAGCATGGTCGGCGCGGCCGCGACGATTTTCGCGGTGTTACGCACGCACTGACGGCGCCGACGCCCTAGTTGGCCCGCATCACCTCGAGCGGGTCCGCGTTCGCCGCGCGGAGCGCCGGCACGAGGCACGCCACCATCGTCGTGACCACGAGGACGAGTTCGGCGATGACGAGCGCCTCTGCATCGACCGGGTAGATGCCCCACATCCGGTCCCACAACATGAACGCCGCCCACATGCCGAACCCGGCACCAACCGCCGTCCCGCCGACGGACATCAGGAATGCCTCGCGCAGGACGAGCCGCGACACGTTCTTCCGCGTGGCGCCAAGCGCGACGCGCACCGCGAACTCCCGCATGCGCTGGCCGGTCACGTAGGACACGACGCTGTAGAGTCCCGCCGCGCCCAGCAGCAGCGACGCGAGGCCGAGGCAGGTGAAGATCAGGGAGAGGAAGCCTTCGGTGCGGAGCATCTCGTGATAGTCGGCGTTCCACTCGGTGGCGCCCGCCTGACCGCCCGGCGGCGTGAGCGGCGCCAGCGCGCGCGCGACGCCGAGCTTGACGGAGTCGGGGTTGCCGCTCATCCGCACGAGGAACGTCATCGACAGCGAACCACGGGGCGCACGCCGGGGATCGGCGTTGATCGCCTGCTGGAAACCCGACACGACGTAGACCGTGGCCGACGTGTCGGCACCGAGTTCCGGATGGTTGTCGAACCCCAGGTGGTGGTTCCTGACGACGCCGACCACGGTGTACCAGTCCGCGTTCGAACGCCATCCGCCGAACTTGAGCCGATGCCCCACGGCGCTCTCGCCGGGAAAGAGCCGGCTCGCCGTGTTCTGGTCGAGGATGGCCGCGCCCTCGCCCGCGAGGTCGCCGTCGTCGAAGTCCCGTCCGGCGACGATGTCGATCCCCGCCAGGCGAAAGAAGTGCGGCCCCACCGCCTCGCACCCGCCAGTGCCGCGCGCGTTGGAGCCGATGAACAGCGAGCGCCCGCCCTCGGCCGTGCGATCGCTGACCACCATGTTCTGCAGGATTCCGCAGGACCGGCGGGCATAGATCTGGACGTCGGCGATGCCGGGCGCGGCGCGCAGCAGCTCCAGCGCCTGCTGCTGGCGCCGCGCCATCTCGTCCAGCGACGTCGAGTCGTGGCGCCACGGCGCGCCGACACCGGCGATCGCGAGCTGCTCGACCGGATAACCCCAGTCATAGTGCTGCATGAGCCGGATGGACTTCTGCATCAGGCTCGTGCTCATGAGCAGCGTCATCGCGATCGCCAGTTCGGCGATGACAAGCCAGCGGAAACGCGTATGCGAACGCCCGGTCGTGGATCCCGCGCCGTCCTTCAGCGGACCCGCGGGATCGGTGCGCGCGGCGATCCAGGCGGGGAATCCCCCGGCCACTCCTATGGATGCGAACACGGCCGCGGAGGAGAGCGCGAGCACGCGCCAGCTCCACTGCGGCTGCACGAATCCCTGCCACTCCATCTCGGCCGGCATCGCCCGGCCGATGAGCCCGACGAACCACGACGTCACGACGGCGCCGGCCACGCACCCGAGGATGGCGAGGAGGCTGATCTCCACCACCACCTCGCGGCCGATCTCGAACGGGTGCGCGCCGAGCGCGAGGCGCAACGCGTAGTCGCGCCGCTTCGCGAGCCCGCGCGCCAGCATGAGGGCGGCGACGTTCGCGCACGCGATAAGCAGGATGCAGAACGCCGCGCCCACCATCGCGCGGTGGAAGTCGCGCACCGTGAGCGGGTCGGGGCGCATCGCGTGGATGACGGCGCCGATGCCACGGTCCTTCGGCCCCACGGAGTACAGCCGCGTGAGCCGCTCGTTCAACGCCTTGAGTTGCGGCTGGAACTCAGCGACCGATACGCCGGGCTTGAGGCGGACGATCATCGCGCCCCAGCCCTGCGGCGGCTCGGCCGATGCGAGGAACACGTCGCCATAGAGGCTGCGGTCCGTGCCGGACGGCAGCACGCCGACAATGCGGTAGACCTGCCCGCCCGTCTGCAGCGTCGCGTCGCCGATCGTCGGCCGGTTGCCGTAGTCGCGGCGCCAGACCTTGTCGGTGACGATCGCGACGTCCTGGCGTGCGAAATCCGTCTCGTTGAAGAGCCGCCCGACGCGCGTGCGCGTTTCGAGCGCCCCGAAGAGGCCCGCCGATACCCGGTTGACGTAGGTGGGGCGGAATCCGGACCGGAACATCACCATGACGTCGAACCCGCCGGCCTGCCACCCGGCGGCCCGCTCGACGCCCTCGAGGCCGGCGACGGCGTCGTCCAGCACGCGCGCCGGCGGGGGCTGCGCCACGCGCACGGAGAAATACACGCTGTACAGCTGGTCCACGTCGCGGAACGGCGGCTCGGGATGCGTCATCGCATCCATCACGGCGAACACGCTCGTCGCGATGCCGAGCGCGATGCCCATCGAGAGCGTCGCGATGGCGACGAAGCCCGGCGACCGGCGAAGCGATCGGACGACGCGGGCGACGGGGGAGGACGCGTTCACGGGAGTGGCGTCAGTGTGCGGCGAAACGGCCCGGCTCGCAAGGGTTGGACGGGAAAACGAAAACGGGCGCCCCGGGAAACCGGGGCGCCCGCTCGTTCCTCCGTCTGCCCGCCTACTTCTCGCTCCTCCAGAGATCCTGGAGCACGGTGACCGGCTTGCTCATGGACTTGCCGTTCACGGTGAGCGTGACGTTGTACGTGCCCGGTGCCACGCCGCCACCGAATCCGCCGCGGCCACCGCCACCAAACCCGCCGCCACCGGCTTCGCTGCCGCAGCTCGTGTTGGCCGGCCCGCCGCCGCCGCGGCCCGCGCGCCCTCCGCCGCCGCCACCGCCAAACCCGTTCTGGCCGGCGAGCATGGGCGCGGTGAGTGCCCACTGGATACGGTTGATGCCCGCCGTCTTCGGCGCCTCACCCGAGCAGAGGGTGCGGCCCTGCGCGTCGGTGATGGCGATCTTCACGTCGCTCGCCGCTGACTTCAGGTAGTAGCTGATCGCCGAACCGCGCGGCGCGTTCTCACCCGTCCACAGCCGCTGTCCGCCGTTGTGCTCGTTCAGCGTGCGGTCCGTGACGTACGCAACCGCGTCGCGGATGTCGAAGAGGTGGGCGTCCTCATTGCGGACCGCTGCCGTGAACTGCTGCAGCGGCGTGATGTCGTCCGCGATGAGGACGCTGCGCCCGTGCGACCCGACGATCATGTCGCCGTCGCGCGGGTGGATGAGGATGTCGTCCGTGCGCACCGTGGGATAGTTGTTCATGAACTTCTCCCAGTGCCCGCCCCGATCCAGCGAGATGAACAGCCCGAACTCCGTGCCCACGTACAGCAGGTCGGGGTTCTTCGGATCCTCGCGGATCACCTGCACGTTGCCGTATGCCGGCAGGTCGCTCGAGATGCTCTTGAACGTGCGGCCGTAGTCGGTCGTCATGAACACGTACGGGTGGAGGTCGTCGCTCCGGTGCCCGTCCACCGCCACGTACGCCGTGCCCGCGTCGTGATGCGATGCATCAATGCGCGAGATCCAGAACGGATCGTCACTCGTGAGCGCGCCCTGCGGAAGTCCCGGCAGGTTCTTGCCCACTTCCGTGAACGTCACGCCGCCGTCGCGGCTCACCTGCAGCATGCCGTCGTCGGTGCCGGCCCACACCACGCCCGGCATCACCGACGACTCGGACACGGCGATGATCGTCGAGTACTGCGAGAGGCCGTCGTTCTTCGACAGCTGCGCCTTGTCGCCCGCCACGCCCATCACGCTGACCTTGCAGCGGTCCACCTGCCGCGTGAGGTCGGGGCTCTGCACGTAGGAGTCACCCTGGTCGTACGACTTGAAGAGGTGGTTCCCGCCGATCCAGAGGATTTTCGGGTTGTTCGGCGAGAGGCTGACCGGCGTGTTCCAATTGAAGCGCGCCACGTCGCCCGGGGCGG
>CAZKYG010000242.1:0-3916 GCA_964556915.1 uncultured Gemmatimonas sp. | reverse complement strand
AGCCGCTGCCGCCGGATCGCGAGGTACGCTTCTGCCCCCACTGCGGGCAGGACCTCGCCGTGCGCCGCTGCGGGGCGTGCAGCGCGGAGCTCGAGCCGGGGTGGAAGTTCTGCGTGGCGTGCGGCCGGGCGGCGACGGCGTGACCTCGCTGCGGTGGCCGGGATGGGCGCGGCACCCCGTGCCGGCATCCGCGCCCGGACGCCTGGCGCCGCCATGGCGTGCGCTGGCGCTCGGGTCGTGCCTGGCCGTCGCGATCGCACTGGCCCCCGCCGCCACGCGCGGCGTGCGCGCGCAGGTCGCACCGCGCAACACGTGGCCGATCAAGACGCGCGAGCATGTGGACCTCTGGCTGCACGGGTTCGCGTTCGTCGCGCCGGACTCATCGCCGGTGCCGCTCTACCGGGCCGGCTATCGCGACGCGATGATCGTCGCGCGGAACGCCGCGTCCGCCATCACGGAACTCGATGCGAACGCCGACGTGCTCCGGTCGGCCATCCGCGCGCGCCCCAACCTCCTCGGCGCGCAATTCATCCCGATGGAGTTCGGCACGTGGGCCGAGCTCGACGCCGCCATGGAGGCGTTCATCCGCGCCGACGGCGACCCGAACCGCGCGGGCCGCAACGACGCCGCGCTGGTGGCACGCCTGGCGTCGGTGTTCCGGACCAAGGACGACCGTGATTTCGCCCGGCGCTTCATGCTCGGGCTCCGGTCGGAGCGCGAGAAGTTCCATCACGAGTGGTGGCTCGCCGAAACGCGCCGTCGGGACGCCGCGCTGACGGCGGTGGACTCGTTGTGGCGCACGCGCTACCGGCCGGCGCTGCAGTCGTTCCTCAACCACACGCAGCAACGCGACGGCGAGGTGATCCTCTCGACCGTGCTGGAGGCCGAGGGCCGGACGGTCACGGGCGGCGCGCAGGGCAACACCATCGTCGTCGGCTTTCCCGAGCGGCCGGAGCACGCCGCCGACGCGATCTACTGCCTGATGCATGAAATGGTGGGCACCATCACGTCGGCCGCCGTCGCCGACAACGTGACGCCGGCCCAGACGCGGAGCGGCGAGGCGGACAAATACCAGTCGCTGGCGCTCGTGCGCGGCGGCGCGATCCTCGCGGCCCACGTCGGTGCCGACGCCGCCACGGCCTACCAGAAATTCTACCTGCGGGCCACGGGCCACGCCGACACGGGCGACGTGGCCGCGGCCTTTGCCGCCGCCTTCCCCCTGCCCGAGGCGATGCTGTCGTCCATCGAGCGGCAGGTGGCAGTCGCCTTCAGCGGCATCTGACATGACCGGCCCACCGGCGAAGCCGCCGGCGCTCTCCCGCGCGGCCCTCGAGCGCGTGCTCGCGCGCGCGGCCGAGCTGCAGGCGCAGGCGGGCGACGACGAGGCCGGCCTCAGCGAGGCGCAGCTCGTGGAGATCGCGGGCGAGGTGGGGCTCTCGTCGGCGAACGTGCGGCAGGCGATCGCCGAAGTGCGCGCGCACGTCGACCTGCCGGATGCGTCGGGCCTGGCGCACCGGCTCCTCGGCGGCGCGGTCGCGGAGGCGGTGCGGCTCGTGCCGGGGAGCGCCGCGGCGTCCCTCGCGACCGTGGACGCCTGGATGCAGCGGAGCGAGTCCCTCCAGGTGAAGCGGCGGTTTCCCGACCAGATGTCGTGGGAGCCGCGCCAGGATTTCGTCGCCGCCATCCGCCGCGCGCTCCGCGTGGGCGGGCGCGGGTTCCATCTCGCGAGCGCCACGGAAGTGCGCGTCGTCGTCGTGGCCGTCGAGGGCAATCGTTCGCACGTGCGGCTCGTGGCCGACTACTCGGGCACGCGCGCCCAGCGGGCCACGGCCGCCCTGATCGGGGCGGGGGCCGGCATCGTCGTCGGCGTGCCGGCGTTCTGGCTCGCCACGAGCAGCGGCCTGATGATCGCGGCGGCGCTCTCCCTCGTCCCCGCCCTGGTGGTGCCGGCACTGGCGGTCTCGCTCGTGCGGCGGGCGTTTCGCCGGCTGATGACCCGTGCGCAGGTGGCGCTCGAGCAGGCGCTCGACCGCCTCGAGTACACGGACACGCGCCCCGGTGGCTGACCCGTCGGCGGACGTCGCCGCGGCCGACCGCTGGGCCGGGGAGATCCTCCCGGGCGTCTCGCGGACGTTCGCGATTTCCATCCGGTTCCTGCGCGGCGAGCTGGGTCGCGCCGTGCGCGTAGCCTACCTCCTCGACCGCATCGCGGATACGGTCGAGGACGACGGCACCATGGCCGCCGGCCGCAAGGCCGAACTGCTCGACGCGTTCGCCGCCGCGCTCGAGGATGCGGCGGCCGCCGGGGCATTTCCCGTGCTCGCGTCCGACGTGCGCGGCAGCGCGGCCCACGTGGCGCTGGTGCAGCGCGCCGACCGGGCGTTCCTGATCCTCCGGTCGCTGCCGGACCGGACCCGCGCGATCGTGGTGCGATGGGTGCGCGAGATGGCGGGCGGGATGCGGAAGTTCACGCTGCTCTATCCGCAGGGCATCCGCATCGCGACGCTCGCCGAGTACCGCGAGTACTGCTACTACGTGGCCGGCACGGTGGGGTGCATGCTGACCGAGCTCTGGCGCGAGCACTCGCGCGCGATCGGCGATCGCGAATATGCGGGACTGTGGGAGCGCTGCCAGCGGTTCGGCGAGGCCCTGCAGACCGTGAACATCCTGAAGGACATTGCCTGGGACGCCGAGCACGAGAACGCGATCTACATCCCGGCACGCACCCTGGCCGAGCACGGCAGCGGGCACGACACGCTGCTCGCGCCGGGATTCCGCGACGCCAACCATGCGGCGGTGGCGGATTTCATCGCGCTCGCGTGGGCGGACCTCGACGAGGCGCTGCAATACCTGCTGCGTCTGCCCCGGCGCGCGGTGGCGATTCGGGCGTTCTGCGTGCTGCCGCTCCTCTACGCGTACGCCACCCTGCGCGAGCTGTCGGCGACGCACGCCATGCTGACGCCGGGCGGCTCGGTGCGCATCAGCCGCGCGGAGGTGCGGTGGCTGATGGTGGCGGGGTTGGCGGCACTGCCCAGCAACACGGCGCTCAGGGCGCTGGTTGGGCGGGTGCGTCGCACGCGGCCGTCGCACGCGTCGTTCTGACAACCGGCGCGCCACGCCGACAAACCGGCGTGCCAGTTCGGCAAATCGCGGATGGCACGCCGCATGCTCCTTCCCTGCGTGTCGCCGCCGGAGACGTCCGGCGGCACCGGACGTCCGCAGCGTGCGGCACGCCCGAATACACGTCACCGGAGGGCTTGTCAGGTGTTCACGACCTACTATCCAAACCTGCTCGATCGCATGCTTGACTGGAGCCGCCAGATGGACGACGCGATGCAGCGCGCGTCCGCGGGCGTTACCGACTCGCCGGTGCGCGCCCAGCTGTGGCTTCCCGCGGTGGATCTCTACGAGACCGACACCGCGTTCGTCATCGAGGCGGATCTCCCGGGCGTCCACCAGGAGAACGTCGACATCCAGTTCGATCGCGGGACGCTCACGATCACGGGCACTCGCGCCGCCACGCTTCCCGTGCAGCGGGAGAACGGCCAGCTCCGCGTCTTCTCGAGCGAACGACTCGCCGGCAGCTTCTCGCGCTCGATCCGGCTGCCCGAGCACGTGGACGCCGAGCACATCGAGGCGGTATTCGCCCAGGGTGTGCTGACGCTGAAGGTCCCGAAGGCGAAGGGTGCGCTCCCGCGCAAGATCAGCATCAAGGCCGCCGAGTCTGCGCCGGCGCTCACGAAGTAAGCGCGCAGTCATCATACGCGAACAGGGTCCGCGCCGACGGCGCGGGCCCTGTTCCACATCCGGGTGAGGGGCAGGGGTGAGGGGTGTGGGGCGAGTGTGGGGAGAGGGGTGAGGGGGCGGGGTGAGGGGTGGTGGGCCCGCGCCCCGCACGGTGGCCCCCCCCCCCACC
>CAZKYG010000241.1:0-12323 GCA_964556915.1 uncultured Gemmatimonas sp. | reverse complement strand
CCGCCTCGCAGGCGCTCATCTATGGCGACCAGGTGGAGATCGAGAAGAAGTTCGCCATCGCGACGGCCTGCGTGATCTTCGCGCTCCTGGGCGCACCCGTCGCGTTCCGGTTCCCGCGCGCCGGCGTCGGCCTCACGATCGGCGTGAGCCTCGCCGTGTTCGGCATCTACTACTGCGGCCTCATCGCGGGCGAGGAGCTGGCGCGTCGCGGCATGCTCCCGGCGTACGTGGCCATGTGGGGCACCAACGTGCTCCTCCTCCTGACGGGCGTCGTCCTCACGGCGCGCCTCGGCAGCGAAGGCGCCACGCACCGCGGCAGCGAGCTGTCCGACTGGTTCGCGCGCACGATGGACCGGCTGCGCCGACGCGGCGCGCCGCCGTCCCACGAGCCCGCCTGAGCGCCGACGCGCGTGCGCCTCCACGTCCGTCCGCTCGACCGGCTCGTGTTCAAGGAGTTCCTCGGCATCTTCGCCGCGGCGACGATCGGCTTCCCGGTGCTCGTGATCGTGCTCGACGTCACGGAGAACCTGGGCAAGTACCTGCAGCGGCAGCTGCCGCCGGTGGACATCGCCAAGGCGTACGTGTTCGGCGTGCCGGAGACGATGTTCCTGGTGCTGCCCGCCGCCGTGCTCTTCGCCACGGTGTTCTCCATCGGCAACTTCACGCGGCACTCCGAGATCACCGCGGCCAAGGCGAGCGGGATCAGCTTCCACCGGTTCATCCTGCCGATCGCCGTCGGCGCGCTCGTGTCCATGGGACTGGGCCTGACGCTTGCCGAGTTGATGCCCGACGCCAACCAGCGGCGTGACCAGCTGTTGCAGGTGCGCAAGGAGCGCACCGGCGACTACCGCGCCAGTTTCACGTTCGCGAGCGAGGATGCCCGCGTGTACAAGATCGGGCAGGCCGACGCCATCCAGGGCACGCTCGACGACGTGGAGATCGAGCGGCGTGGCACCGGTCCGGAGTATCCCTCGTACGTGATCTATGCCCGCGCCGCCCGGTACTTCGCCGGCGCCGGATGGACGCTGCGCCAGGGGGAGATGCACCTGATGCCGACCGACTCCACCACGATCTCCATCGCCTTCGATTCCCTGCGTGACGCGCACATCCGCGAGTCGCCGAAGGTCCTCATGGCCGACCCGCGCGCGCCGGAAGAGATGGGCTACCGGCAGCTCGGCGAGTTCATCCGCCAGATGGAGCGGTCCGGCACCGACGTGAACAAGTTCCGCACCGCGCGGATGCTCAAGCTCGCCATTCCGGCCACGTGCCTGATCATCATGCTCTTCGGGGCGCCGCTCGCCACGACCACGCAGCGCGGCGGGCCGGCCCTCGGCGTGGGCATCAGCCTCGCGACCACCGTGGTGTTCCTCATGCTCGTCCAGATGACGCTGGCCGTGGGCGAGAAGGGCATCGTGCTCCCCGAGCTCGCGGCCTGGATTCCCTGCGCCGTGTTCGGCACCCTCGGGGCGATCCTGCTCGTGAAAGTCCGCACGTGACCCAGGAACACTGGCACCATCGCGAGACGCGCGCGTTTCCGATCGTGCAGCGCGCGCCGATGCAGTTCTTCCGGCGCGTGAGTCGCGCGACGATCAGCTTCTTCGGCGGGTTCGGCCAGCGCGTGCTCTTCCTCCGCGACCTGCGCCGCGCGCTCGGCGAGCCGAACACCTACATGCCGCTGATCGTCAAGCAGATGCGCGCGATCGGCGTGGACTCCGTGCCGCTCGTCATCATGGTGGCGGCGTTCATCGGCGCCGTGATCGCGATCCAGGTGCGCTACCAGCTGTTCCCGGGCATCCAGCTCTCGGTGGTGGGCCGGTCGTCGCGGCAGATCACGATCCTCGAGACGGGCCCGCTGCTCACGGGTCTCGTGCTCGCCGGCCGCGTCGGGGCCAAGATGACGGCCGAAATCGGCACGATGCGGGTCACGGAGCAGATCGATGCCCTCGAGACGCTCGCCTACGACCCGGTGGCCTACCTCGTGGTGCCGCGCCTCATTGCCGGGGTGGTGATGCTGCCGCTGCTCACCCTGCTCGCCGACGGCGTCGGTGTGGTGGCGGGCGCGTTCGGCGCCGTCTTCGTGGCCGGCGTCCAGATGTCCGCGTTCGTCGAGGGCGTGCGGCTCGGCTACGACCACTTCCAGACGGCGTACAGCCTGATCAAGGCCACGTTGTTCGGCGCCGCGATCGCCTACCTCTGCGCGTACGAAGGGTACGTCACGCAGGCGGGCGCGGAGGGGGTGGGCAAGTCCACGGCGAAGGCGGTCGTGATTTCATCCATCTGGATCCTCATCCTCGACGCCGCCACCGCATTCCTCCTCGCTCCATATTTGCAGTAGTCCGCCCGCGCCACGCCACGCGCTGTTCGATGCACCATCGTCTGTTTTCCATTTTCCATCTTCCGTTCCCTGGATGAAACGTCGCGACGAAGTGCTGGTCGGAATCTTCACGATCCTTGCGCTCCTGGTGGGCTTCGTCGGCGCGCTGTGGCTCGCGCGCGGCGGCCTCGCGCCGGGCTATCCGGTGTACGCACAGTTCAACTGGGGCGCGGGCGTGAAGCAGGGCCAGCCGGTGCTGCTCGCGGGTGTCAACGTGGGATACGTGGACGACGTGAACCTCCGCAGCGACGGGGTGCTCGTCGTGACGCTGCGGGTGCGCAACCGCTACCACATCCCGAAGGGCACGACGGCGACCATCGAGCCGAACGGCTTCTTCGGCGACGTGCTCGTCGCCCTCACGCCGCATGGCCCGTCGCCCCAGGTCCTGGCCGAGGGCGACACCGTGCCCGCCGGACGCGCGGCACCGTCCATCTCCGACGTGCTCCTGCGCGTGGATACGCTCGCCGGGCACCTGACGGCGCTGACGGGCGCGCTGCGCAAGGAACTGGTGGACGAGCACGGCCTCCAGGAGATCCGGACGACCGTCACCCGCGCCAACGCGATGTTCGCGCAGATCGAGAAGGCAGCGGCCGACCAGAACGCCGAGCTGAAGCAGACGCAGGCGGCGCTCCGGCGCGTCGCCAACGCGGTGGATTCGGCGCAGGTGGACTCGACCATCCGGGTGCTGAAGGGCGCGGGGCTCGCCGTGGATTCCCTGACGCTCGCGTTCCGCGCGACATCGACGCGGCTCGACGCGCTGCTCGACAAGGTGAACAACGGGCAGGGCGCGGCGGCAAAACTGCTCAACGACCCGGCCGCCTACAACGACGTGCGCTCACTGGTCCAGCGGATGGACTCCCTGCTCACGGAGTTCCAGAAGAACCCGCGCAAGTTCATCAAGTTGTCGATTTTCTAAGAAGATAGACGATAGAAGATAGAAGATAGAAGATAGAAGATAGACGATAGACGATAGACAACCGACCGCACGCATTCAGGCAGGCTGCCGTGGCGGCTTGCCGATTCTCGCCTCGTGCGAGACTCTCATGCGCAGCGCCTGCAGCATCGCGCATATCTCGGACAGTTCGTGCCGCCACGTTGCGCACGGTGCCGCGCCCGCGAGCCCGGATTCATCAATGGCTTGCAGGAGCGCGTCGCTTTCATTCGCGGAAGCAAGCGCGATGCCGAGGTGGCGAGCGAAGAGGGCGTGGGAGCTTGCGCCGGCGCCTTCGGCGATGTTGGCGCTGACCGATATGGCAGCGCGACGCAACTGGGCGGCGACGTCTGACACCGGCCCCGGGCGATGGAAGGCCGACTCGCGCAGAATCGCGACCCCCAGCTGATGGGCCCGGCGCCAGACGTGGAGGCGTCGATGCGGGAACATGAGGGTGATGATGGAGTGGCGGGTGGCACCCCGCGAGTGCATTTCCCCGCCCCTGTCATCGAAAGACCGCAACGATAAAGGGCCCGGAGCATCGGCCCCGGACCCTTTGTCGTCTGTCGTCTATCGTCTGTCGTCTATCGTCTGCTTCTCAAAACGTATACCGAATCCCCAGCTGCATCCGGTACGCCGATGTCGCCGTGGCGACCGAGGAGAATGTCGTCGCCGGGTTGAACGTGAACTTCGGACGTGCACCCTTCCCGTCCGGGCCCTTGGCATCCGCGACGATCATCGAGCCGGCTTCCTTCGAGTTGTACTGCAGGGCGCTGTTGTTGGCGCCCGACTGGCTCGTGATCAGGTAGCGGCCCCAGTCGGCGTTGATGAGGTTCGCCAGGTTGAACACGTCCCACTGGATCTGCAGGTCGTTCAGGCGGCTGTTCTTCACGCCGCCCCAGCTGCCGAAGAGCGACCCGATGCGCTGGCGCACCGACAGGTTCCACAGGTGGTGGAAGCCGTCCGAGCAGGAGTTGCGCTTCATGATCGTGCCGGCCTGCTCCTTCAGGCACTTGTTGCTGTTGATGAACTTCTCGAACGCGTCCTGCTGCTGCACGACCGTCGTCGCGCCGCTCGGCACGAAGATGATCTCGCTCGAGTCGCGGACGTTCTTCGGGATGTAGATCAGGTCGTTGCCGATGCCGTCGCCGTTGAGGTCGCCGCTGCTCGACCCGCCGTACGTGTAGTGGAAGCGCGTGCCGCTCTCGCCCGTGTACTGGAGCGAGAGGTCCGTGCCCGTCTTCGGGATCGTGTAGGTCGTGGAGAACACGATGCGGTGCGGCGACTCGAAGATCGACGTCCCGAGGTCCTGCGCGCTCTCGGGGGTCGCGCCGTATGACTTGCCGAACTGGTACTGCGAGATCGTCGTGGACGACGTCAGGCTCTGCACGTCGCGCGCCACCGTGTAGGTGTAGAACAGCGACGCCTCGAGGTTGTTGATGTAGCGCCGCGTGATGCCGGCCGTGAGCTGATAGGTGTAGTCCTTGCTCGAGTTGCTGATCTCGAACACCTGCGACTTGCTGTACCCGCCGCTCGCGGCGGCGGTCGTGGCGTTGTACGTGCCGCCCACCTTGACGGGCTGCGTCGGCGCGGGGCCGTACATCACGCGGCCGTGGCGGTCGACGCCCTGCGGGCCGGCGAGCGCGATGTTCTGGTAGAAGAGCTGGTTCAGGCCGGCCGAGTACATGCCCTCGAAAGTGACCACGTAGTCACGCATGAATTCCCGGTCGTAGCCGATCGTGTAGCGGAGGCTCTGCGGGAACTTGAGGTCCTTGCGCGCGAGGTCCACTTCCGAACCGGCCGCCGCGGTGAGCCCGCTGCCGCCGCACGCCGTCGGCGGCGTGCTGATGGCCGCGGCGTTGAACACCGGCGGCTTGTTGGTGCTGTTGTTGCACGTGAGCTGCTTGTAGCCCGAGTTGCCGGAGTTCTGGTACTCGTTGGCCATCCACACGAACGCGGGCTGACCGGTGAAGATGCCGACGCCGCCGCGGAGCTGGTTGCTGCCGTCGCCGGTCATGTCCCAGTTGAAGCCGACGCGCGGCGCGACCTGCCAGTTGCCCGAGGGAATCTGGCGCGTGTCGCGGCCCAGCGTGTCGAGCACGCTCTGGTTGAGGGGCGGCTTGTCCGGGAAGTACGACGCATCGGCCCGGATGCCGGCCGTGACGCTGAGGCGGCTCGTCGGCGTCCATTCGTCCTGCGCGTAGAGCGAGTGCGTCTCCTGGTGGAAGCGCACGGCGCCGTCACCCGTGGCCGGCACGCCGATCGAGTACGCCGACGCGAGCGCGACGCCGTTGCACGTGGCGCAGGTGCCGGCGAGCGAGTCGAGCGAGTTGAACGTCCACGAACCGTAGCGCTGCTGGCCGAACAGGTTGCGGACCTTGTACCACTGGTTCTGCGTGCCGACCGTCACGCGATGGTTCGACCCCACGGGGAACGTGTAGTTCTCGGTGAGCTCGTACACGTCCTGGTCGAGCTGGTTGGCCTGCGACGAGCGTTCGGCGCCGAACTGCGCGAAGACGCCATTCGAGCCGCGCACCGCGATCTGCGGCTCGGTCGGCGGCACGAACGTCACGCGGCCGTCGCGGATGTGCGTGAGGCCCGCGAAGAACTCGTTGTACGCGCCATTCGAGAACTGCGACTTCAGCTGCGCCACATACGCGCTCTTGTCCGACTTGAACGTGTAGCCGTTGTCCGTGAGGTTGAACGTCGTGCCGCCCGCACGGCTGAACACGTCCTGCTCGGCGTGCGCGTAGTTGTCGCGGATCGTCAGGATCGAGTTGTACGGCAGGCCCTGGAAGTCGAACCGCAGGAAGGCGTTGTTGAGCGGGTTCGTGTTCTGGCGCTGCGATCCGTCCGCGGCCGCGTATCCCAGCCCCTGCATGATCGACTGCACGCGCGTGAGGTCGGCGTCGGTCATGAGCTGGCCGGGCACCGTGCCGCCGGCGTACGGGCCCGAGTTCGGGCTCGTCTGCGTCTGGGGCTCGACGTTCAGGAAGAAGAGCGCCTTGTCCTTCACGATCGGACCGCCGAGCGAGATGCCGTACTGCTGCTGGCGGAAGGCGCCGAGGCCCGGCACGCTGCGCGTCAGGGCCGAGTCACGGATGTAATAGTAGGCGCTGCCGAAGAAGGTGTTCGCGCCGCTCTTGGTCACGGCGTTGACGAGCGCGCCGGAGAAGTTGCCGAAGCGCACGTCGTACGGCGACAGGAGCACCTGGTACTGCTTGACCGCCTCGATGCCGATCGACTTGCCGCCCGCCTGCCCGCCGGGCTGGCCCGTCGAGCCGAGGCCGAACAGGTCCTTCTCGGTGGAGCCGTCGATCTGGATGTTGTTGTAGCGGTTGTTGGCGCCGCCGCCCGAGAGGCCGGGGCCCGACGTCGAGATCTGCGGCGTCAGCGACACGAAGTCGGTGAACGTCCGGTTGAGCGACGGCAGCCGGTGCAGCGACGAGTCGGTGATGGTCGTGCCGATGCCGGTCTTCGACGGCGCGATGATCGGGTCCGCCGTCGCGACGATCTGCACGCCGGAGAGCTGCGTCGCCACCTCGCTCAGCGTGAAGTCGAGCTTCAGCGTCTGGTTGAGCGTGACGGCCTGCTGCTCCTTGGTGTCGGGCGCAAAGCCGATGCGGCGCGCCTGGATCGTGTAGTCCGACGCCGGCTCCACGCCGGAGACGAAGTAGCGGCCTTCGCCGTTCGTCTCCGCGGCACGGACGAGGCCCGTGCTGGGGCTCTTCACCTGGACGAGCGCGCCGGGGATCGGGTTGCCGTTCCTGTCCGTCACGCGACCGGACACGGAGCCGGTGGTGACCTGTGCCGTGCCCACGGAAGCGCCGAGGGCCAGGGCGACTGCACTGAGCGCAAGTCGCCAACGCCACGTTTTCATGCGGAATCCTCAGAGGGATGGGTGGGAATCGCCTGCACCTACGCAGTGGAAGCTAGGCACATCCGGGACGAGCGCAACGCATGGCCGGAGCCGTGACGTGGCTGAAACACGCGCGCCTCCCGCGCGCGCCCTTGACGCGTCTTCCCGCGACGTGTACGCGGCGGCCTGCGCCGCCATGGTCGCGTGACGCAACGCCGCACCGGGAGGTAATGCCGCGCCCTGCGACCTACGCGGCGGCGCGACGGCCGATCGTGAGGTAGTACACGGGCGCGCCGAGCGCGACGACCCCCAGCACGACCAGCGTGCTTGCACGGCTGTCCGGTTGCACGATCGCGTTGCCCAGCAGGTACAGCACGCTCGCGACGAACGCGAGCGGCACCAGCGGATACAGCGGCACGCGGAACGACGGCGCGTAGCCGGGCCGGCCGCGCAGACGGAAGATCGCGGCCACCGCCAGCGCGTAGAACGGCAGGAACGCCGTGACGAACGCGTCCGCCAGCGACTCGAACGACCCGATGAGCACGAACGCGCTCCCGAGCACCGCCACCAGAGCCACCGAGATCCACGGCGTGCCGCGCGTGGGGTGCACCTTCGCGAACACGGGAAAGAACAACCGGTCGTCGGCCATCGCGAAGAACACGCGCGGGCTCGTGAGCAGCACGGCGTTGAGCGTGCCGAACGTCGAGACCATCACCGTGATCGAGACGAACGCCGCGCCACCGGTGCCCATCACGACCTGCGCAACGTCCGCGGCCACGAGCTTCGAGTGGCGGATCACGTCGATCGGCAACACCGCCATGTAGGCGACGTTCGCGGCGAGGTAGATCGCCATCACGAGCAGCGTGCCGCCCACGAGCGCGCGCGGCAGGTTCCGCTGCGGATGGGTCACTTCACCCGCGTTGTACGCCACGTCCGCCCAGCCGTCGAACGCCCACAGCGCCGACACCAGTGCGAGACCGAACGCCGCCACGCTCACGCTTCCCGCCGGCACGGCCGGTGTGAAGTGCGCGGCGCCGCCGTGCGGCAACCCGTACGCCAGCGCGACGATCACGATGAAGACCAGCCCGCCGTACTTCGCCAGCACCGTGAAGTTCACCACCGCGGCCGACGTGCGCACGCCAATCGTGTTGAAGGCGCCCGTGAGGAGGATCGCCGCCACGGCCGTCCAGCGGACGTGCATCACCTCGCTCGCGGCCTGCGGGTCGCGCCCCAGGACGCGGAAGAAATACTCGGCGAAGGTGATCGAGATCGCCCCGAGCGACGAGGCGCGGATCATCACCAGCTGCCCCCACCCGAACAGGAACGCGGGCAGCCGGCCCCAGCCCTCACGGCAGAACACGTACACGCCGCCCGTCTCGGGAAGCGCCGTCGAGATCTCCGCCAGCGTCAGCGCACCGCAGATCGCGAAGAGGCCGCCCACCACCCACACGCTGAGGAGGGGCAGCGGACCGGGCAGCTTGTCGGCAATGCCGGCGGGCGACCGGAAGATGCCCGAGCCGATCGTCGAGCCGATGACGACGGCGACGGCGCTCCAGAGGCCGATGCGGCGCTCGAGGCCGCGCGGCGCCGCGGGGTCGGCCGCGGGCGCGGCCTGGGCGGGCGTTGGCATCCGCCAATGCTACCGTGCGGCCGCCTCCCGCGCGACCAATGCGCCGTTGTCCACCCGGCGGAGACCGGTCTCCAGGCTCCCCGGCACACGTCGCGTGTTGAATCCATCCCCGAAACCCGCGACCTTTCAGTGCTCCGGTCCGCGCGGATTTCCCCGCCGCCGACGCTTCCGGACGCCATCCCAACCGCGCACCCGTGGCCACCACCCTCGCCGACATCCTCTTCGCCGCGATCGCCGTCGCGATCGCCGTGGCGCAGGCATTCATCCTGCGCTCGACGGCGCGCGGGATGGCCGTCCGCCTCCGGCACCCGTCGGCGCCGCCACGCGCGGCTCTCGAGTGGGCCTACGCGATCGCGCCGGCCGTGGCGCTCATTGTCCTCCTCATGTTCGCCTGGACCGCCATGCACCCGGCCGCGCTGCGGGTCGAAGGCACGGCCCCGGCCGTCGGGGTGCGCGGATGACCACCGGCACGTCGGGCACGTCCCCGGCCGCCGGGCCCGGTGCCGCCGGCACGGACGCCCCGCGTCCGCTCGCCGCGGACCTCGTGTCGCTCACGAAGCCGCGCATCATCTCGCTGCTGCTGCTCACGACGGCGATGCCCATGTACGCCGCCGGCTCGCCGGACATCCTCACGGTCCTCGTCGTCATGGTGGGCGGCTACCTGATGGCCGGTGGCGCCAACGCGGTCAACATGTACTTCGACCGCGACATTGACCACGTCATGGCGCGCACGCGCACCCGGCCCATCCCCGCGGGCCGCATGGCGCCGCAGGCCGTCCTCGCGTTCGGCGTCGCCAGCGCCACCGCCGCGACGTTCCTGCTCGCGCGCCTCGTGAACGTCCTCACCGCCGGCCTCGCGCTCGCGGGCTTCTACGCGTACGTGTTCGTGTACACCCGCTGGCTCAAGCGGTCCACGCCGCAGAACATCGTGCTCGGCGGCGCGGCGGGTGCGTTCCCGCCGCTCGTCGGCTGGGCGGCGGTCACGGGCACCGTGGACCTCCGCGCGGTGTTGCTCTTCCTCATCGTGTTCTACTGGACGCCGCCGCATTTCTGGGCGCTCGCCCTCAACAAGCAGGTGGACTACGGACGCGCCGGCGTGCCGATGGCGCCGAACGCATGGGGCACGCGCGAGACCATCGACCAGATGCTCTGGTACAGCGTGCTCCTGGTCGCGCTCACGCTGCTGCCCGGGTGCATCGGCATGTTCGGACTCCCCTACCTCGCGGCGGCCACGGTGCTCGGCGCGATCTTCCTGCGCGACGTGTTCCTCGTCTGGCGGTACCGGCACGCCGACGGCATGCCGTGGAGCGCACCGGCCTGGAAGCTCTACAAGTACTCGCTCCTCTACCTGGCGCTGCTCTTCGCCGCGATGGCGGTCGACCGCCACCTGTGAACCGGATCGGGGCCGGCACGCCGGGTCAGGCCGGTCGCCCGGCCCCGCGGCGCAGGCGATAGAACATCGCGCCGACGGCCAGCATGGCCGTGCCGGCGAGCGACATGAGCGGCGCCGACACCCACGCGCTTGCAACGCCGATGACGGCGCACGCGACGAAGGCGGCCGGCAGCCACGGGTAGCCCGCCACGCGATACGGCCGCTCGAGGTCGGGCCGCGTGCGCCGCAGCCGGAAGACGGCCGCGGCCGAGAGGCCGAAGAACACCCAGTCGGCGAAGACCACGCCGGAGAGCAGCGCGCCCAGCGAGCCACGCGTGGCCAGGAGCAGCACGAGCGACCAGCCGCCGAGCATGAGCAACGCGATGTGCGGCGACCCGAAGCGCGGGTGCACGCGGCCGGCGACCCGCAGCATCGTGCCGTCGCGGCCGAGCGCGTAGAGCACGCGCGCGTTGGTGAGCAGCGCGACGTTCACGAACCCGAAGATCGAGATCATCGCGCCGGCGGTGATCGCGCGCGCGCCGCCCTCGCCCATGAGGCGCAGCGCGGTGTCGGCGGCGGCGGCCGTGCTGGCGGCGAGCCCGTCTCGGCCGAGCGCGTTCAGGTACGCCACGTTCGCCCCGAGGTACACGACGATCACGATCGCCACGCCAAGCACGAGCGCGCGCGGCAACGTGCGACCGGGGTCGCGGATCTCGCCCGCCACCATGTTCGTCTGCTGCCACCCGCCGATCGTGAACAGCACGGCGACGAACGCGGCGGCGAGCCCGCCGGCCAGCCCTGGCGCGGCGGGCGCGTGCACCGGCGTCGCCGGCGCCAACGGCGTGAGCAGGAACCCCGCGATGATGAGCGCGAAGAGCGCGGCGAGCTTCGACACCGTGAACAGGTTCGCGGCGAACGTGCCGGGCTTCACGCCAAGCACGTTGAGCGTCGTGACCGCCGCGATCGTGATTGCGGCGATGCCGATCGGGCCACCGAGCGCCTCGGTGGGCACGAAGCGCTCGAGATAGTTGCCGAAGCTGAGCGCGACGGCCGCGATGGCGCCGCTCGCGATCATGAGCAGGATCATCCAGCCGTGCAGGAACGCGGCGAGCGGGCCGAACGCCTCGCGAATGTACACGTACGGGCCGCCGGCCTCGGGCAGCATCGCGCCGAGCTCGCCGAAGGTGAGCGCGCCGGCCATGGCCACGATGCCGCCAATCACCCACACGCCGAGAATCCAGCCGGCCCCGCCGAGGTTGCGGGCGACTTCGGACGGCGTGAAGAAGATGCCGCTGCCGATGATCCCGCCGACGACGAGCAGCGCGGCGGAAAAGAGGCCGAGTTCGCGCCGGAGCGTGGGGGCGGACGCGGTCGGCGCGGCCATCTACACGACGATCAGTTCCCGCTGGATCTCGCTCGGCGTCACGACCAGCTCGCCGTCGCCGATCCAGCAGTTCACCTCCGACCGCACCCCCAGCTCACCGGGGATGTACACGCCGGGCTCCACCGAGAAGCCGACGCCGGGAATGAGCAGCCGCTCCTCGCGCGTCTCGAGATTGTCGAGATTCGGCCCGGATCCGTGCAGCTGGCGTGCGTCGATCGAGTGGCCCGTGCGATGCGTGAAGAACGGCCCGAACCCCGCTCTTTCGATGACGCGTCGCGCCGCGTCGTCGGCGTCGGCTCCGCGCACGGGGACGCCGGCCTCGACGCGCGTCCTGAGCAGCGCAAGCGCCGCGTCGCGCGCATCCCGCACCGCCGTCCACACGGCCACCAGCCGGGGCGACGGCTCGCCGATGCTGGCCATCCACGTCTGGTCCGCGTAGATGCGTCCGGGCTCGCACGCCCAGAGATCGATCAGCACGGCGTCGCCGCGCTGCAGCAGGCGTGGATGGTCGGGCGACGGCTCGTAGTGCGGATTGGCGGCATTCTCCGTGGCCGACACGTTCGGGCCGTGGTCGGTCTCCATGCCGGCCGCGGCGAACTCGCTCTGGATCCACCGCATCAGGTCGTACTCGGTGATCGGCGCACCGGCGGCCGCCGCCGCGCCCGCCTCGGCGAAGGCGCCGCGCGCGATGACCGCGAGCTTCTCCGCCGAGCGGCGATGCGCGGCGAGGCTCTCCGGGCTCCACCGAGAAGCCGACGCCGGGAATGAGCAGC
>CAZKYG010000240.1:0-5966 GCA_964556915.1 uncultured Gemmatimonas sp. | reverse complement strand
TGCTCCGGCCGCGCGTCATCCTCGCGATGGGAACCTTCGCGGCCCAGACGCTGCTGCAAACCACGCTGCCAATCGGTAAGTTACGCGGGCAGATACACCGGTTTTACGGGGTGCCCCTCGTTGTGACGTACCACCCCGCGGCGCTTCTGCGAAACCCCAACTGGAAGCGCCCGACCTGGGAAGATGTCCAGCTCGCCCGCAGAGTATTCGATCACCCCGCCGGGGCGTGATCCGGTCCGCGATGCGTCGCGCGATCGGAAGCCGCCGTATTCCGAAGACGCCGAAGTAGCCGTCCTGTCGGCGATGCTGCTCGACGCGGACGCCGTGACCCGCGCCGTGGAGCTCGTCGACGAGACGATGTTTTACCGCGAGGGCCACCGGCGCATCTTCCACGCGGCGCTCACGTTGCACCAGAACGGCGCCGTGGTGGACCCGGTGACCCTCGCCGAAGAACTCGAACGCGAGGGTGCGCTGCAGGCGGCCGGCGGACGCGAGTACATCGGTGTGCTGCTGTACGCGGTGCCGACGGCGGCCAACGTCGAGTATCATGCCAGGATCGTCAAGGAGAAGGCGCTCCGCCGCCACCTGATCCAGGTGGCGCAGGGCCTGGTGGTCGAGGCGCACGAATCGCCGGCGGACGCCGGCGAGCTCATCGACCTCGCCGAACACCGCATCTTCCAGGTCAGCCAGACCCGCGGGGGCGAGGGCTTCACCCGCATCAAGGAACTGCTCTGGCCCGCCATGGAGCGCATCGAACAGCTGCGCGAGGGCGGTCCCACCACCGGCGTGCCAAGCGGCTTCACGGACCTGGACAAGCTGACCCTGGGCTTTCAGCCCGCCGACCTCGTGATCGTCGCGGCCCGGCCGTCCATGGGCAAGACGGCGTTCGTGCTCAATGTCGCGCAATACGCTGCTGTCGAAGGCAATATTCCGACGGCGATTTTTTCGCTGGAAATGAGTAAAGAATCCCTTGTGACGCGCATGCTCGCATCCGAAGGATTCATCGACGCCCAGCGACTCCGGTCCGGGCGCCTGACCACCCAGGACCATTCGAACCTGGCGAAGGCCGCCGCCTTGCTTGGGCAGGCACCCATCTGGATCGACGACACCCCAGGCCTCACGCTCCTGGAACTGCGATCGCGCGCCCGGCGCCTCAAGTCGCAGGCCGGGATCCAGATGGTGGTGGTCGACTACCTGCAGCTGCTGTCCGGGCCGCCGAGCGAGAGCCGGCAGCAGGAGATCAGCCAGATCTCGCGCTCGCTCAAGATCATGGCCAAGGAGTTGTCGGTCCCCGTGGTGGCGTTGTCGCAGCTCTCGCGCGCCCCGGAACAGCGCACCGGCGAGAATCGGCGCCCACAGCTCTCCGACCTTCGTGAGTCCGGCGCGATCGAGCAGGATGCCGACGTCGTGATGTTCATCTATCGCCCGGAGATGTACGAACGGCCGGTGGACGACCAGGGGAACCCCACCAAGCTGCCGGACGGCACGCCGCTCGAAGGCTACGCCGAAGTGATCGTTGGCAAGCAACGCAACGGGCCGACCGGCTTCGTGAAGCTTGCCTTCCGGAAGCAGTTCACGCGCTTCGAGAACTGGACTTCCCGCCAGCCGGAATAGGCAGCCATGGCGCGCGCACGCACCGCGTATCGGTGCACCGACTGCGGCACGGAGTACGCCAAGTGGGCCGGCCGGTGCGACGCTTGCGGCGAGTGGAACACGCTCGTCGAGGAACCGGTGGCCGCGCGCCCGGCAGGCATCGGCCGCCGCAAGGGCGCGGCGGCCGGGTTTGCCCCGACGGGGCAGGTGGTCAGCACGACGCGCGTCGGTGACGTGACGGGCGCGCAGTCCGCGCGCATCCGGAGCGGCATCGACGAGTTCGACTTCGTCCTCGGCGGCGGCATCGTGCCGGGCTCGCTCGTCCTCGTCGGGGGGGAGCCGGGCATCGGCAAGAGCACCATGCTGCTCCAGGTGGCGGCGGAGCTGGAGCGCTCCGGCGCGCCGACGCTCTATGTGTCCGGTGAAGAGTCCGCGCTGCAGGTGAAGCTGCGGGCCGATCGCCTCGATGCGGGCGCGCAGGACGTGTCGGTGCTCGGCGAGACGCTGCTCGAGACGGTGATCGCAACCGCCGCGCAGCGGCGCCCGGTGGTGATGGTCGTGGATTCGATCCAGACCATCTTCACGGGGGACCTCGAGGGCGCGCCCGGCAACGTCGGCCAGGTGCGTGAGTGCGCCGCGCGGCTCATGCGATTCGCCAAGGAGACCGGCGTGGCCGTGCTGCTCATCGGCCACGTGACGAAGGGCGGCGGCATCGCCGGCCCCATGACACTGGAGCACATCGTCGATACGGTGCTCTATTTCGAGGGCGACAGCTCCCTGGACCACCGCGTGCTCCGCGCCACCAAGAACCGTTTCGGGTCGGTGGACGAGATCGGCGTCTTCCGGATGACGGAGCGGGGGCTCGAAGCCGTGGCGAACCCGTCCGAACTGTTCCTCGCGAACCGCGCCGGTCCGCAGGCATCGGGAAGCGCGGTGACGGCCTTGATTGAGGGGTCGCGGCCGGTCCTGATCGAAGTGCAGGCGCTCGCGTCGAAGGCCGGTTTCGGCACGCCGCAGCGCGTGTCCACGGGCTTCGACGCGCGCCGCCTGGCCATGCTCCTCGCGGTGCTCGAACGCCGGGCGGGGCTTCCGGTGTCGGCACTGGACGTGTTCCTGAATGTGGTCGGTGGCGTCCGGCTGCAGGAGCCGGCCGGCGACCTCGCGATCGCCGCCGCGCTCGCGTCGAGCGTGCACGACACGCCGGTCGACCCGCATGCCGTGTTCATCGGCGAGGTCGGGCTCGGCGGCGAAGTGCGCCCCGTGTCGCAGGTCGAACGGCGCCTCGCCGAGGCAGAGAAGATGGGCATGCAGACCGCCTTCGTCGCGCGCCGCGCGGCGGGCGCGCGAGCGCCGCGCACCATGCGGGTGCGGGGCATCGACAGCGTCGCCGACCTCGTCGAGGCGCTTGCGTCGTGACCGCACCGGACGTCGGGGTCGTGATCGTCGCCGCCGGGGCGGGCACGCGCGTCGGCGGGGCGTCGGGCGAGCTCAAGCAGTTTCGCTGGGTCGCCGGCAAGCCCATGCTGCTGCACTCGGTGCAGGCGTTTCAGGCCCGCGCTGACGTCGCGCTCGTGGTGTGCGTGCTGCCGCGGTCCGTGGCCGGCGATCCCCCGCCGTGGCTGTTCCAGTGCGACACCGAGCGCTTGCTGGTCACGCCCGGCGGCGCGACGCGCGGTGAGTCGGTCCGGCATGGCCTCGAGGACCTGTCCACGGCGTGCCGCATCGTGCTCCTCCACGATGCCGCGCGTCCTCTGGTGACGCCCGCGACGATCGATCGGGTCGTGGCTGAAGCGCGGCGCGGTCGCGGCGCCGTGGCCGCGCTCCCGGTCGTCGACACGCTGAAGCTGGTGGCCGACAACGGCCGCGTCGTGCGCACGGTGGACCGCGCGTCGCTGTGGCGCGCGCAGACGCCCCAGGGGTTCCCGGCCGACATGATCCTTCGGGCGCACCGCCAGGCGGTCGCGAGCGGCAGTGAGGCAACCGACGACGCGGCGCTGTGCGAAGCCATGGGGATGGAGGTGGTGGTGGTGCGCGGCAGCGAGCGCGCGCTGAAAGTGACGGAAGAGGCGGACTTCGCGCTGGCCGAGGCGCTGCGGGGGATCGAGGCATGACGCCGTCGGCACGCGCCATCCCGTTCTGGTCGCCGGCCGAAATCGAGGCCGCCATCCCCGGGACCATCGCGCACCTCCAGGCGCACCGCGTCCTCGCATACCCGACCGAGACCGTGTACGGCCTCGGCGGCGCGATCGACCGCGCGTCGGTGGACGCGCTGCTCGAGATCAAGCGGCGTCCGCGCGGCAAGCCGTTCCTCGTCCTGATCGCCGCCAGCGGCATGATCGACCGTCTGGGCCTCACGCTCACGAAATCGGCGGGCATGCTGGCCGCCCGGTTCTGGCCCGGCCCGCTCACGCTCGTCCTTCCCGGCGGGGAGCGTCGCGTGCCGGAGGCATTGCGCGGACCCGAGGGCGGTATTGCCGTGCGCTGGACGCCGCACGCCGGCATGCAAAAGCTGATCGCGGCCTATGGCGACGCCATCACGTCCACGAGCGCCAACCAGCCCGGCAGCCCGCCCGCGGCGAACGCCGCCGACATCGTGTCGCACTGGTCGGCGCTCGTGGCCGCGGGGAAGCTCCGCGTGCTTGATGCGGGGACGCTGGCGCCGTCGGAACCATCGACCGTAGTGGACTGCACGGGGCGGGTGCCGCGCGTCATTCGCCCGGGCGCGGTGTCCGCCGCCCGGCTGCGCGAGGCCGTCCCTGGACTCGTCGGCGACCGATGAGCCTGCGCGTGCTGTTCGTGTGCACGGGCAACACGTGCCGCAGCGCGATGGCGGAAGCCATCGCGCGCGCCACGGCGCGGCGGCGCGGCCTCGCCGCCGTGTCATTCGCGAGTGCCGGGACGAGTGCGTGGGACGGCGCGCCCGCGTCGGACGCCGCCCTCCTCGTGGGCATCGAACGCAAGCTGGACATCGACCTGCACCGGGCGCGCGCGCTGTCGCGGTCCGTCGTCGCGGACGCCGACCTCATCCTCGGCATGGGTGCGCATCACGTCGAGCGCGCGAACGTGCTGGGCGGGGAGGGGAAGTCGCACCTCCTCGCGGACTATGCCACGGGAGGCGCGCGCGGCGCCGCCGTGGACGATCCCTTCGGCGGCGACCTGGACCGCTACCGGGCGACGGCCGACGAGCTCGAGGAGCTCATCGAGCAGTTGCTCGATCGCATCGGCTCGTCCGGGACGGCCGCCACATGACCGAGCTGCCGGGTCGCCTGGTGCTCGTCGGTCATCCCGTCAGCCATTCCCTCTCGCCGCGCTTCCAGAATGCCGCGCTCCGGGCGGCGGGCATCGCTCTCACCTACGAGGCGCTGGACATTGCGCCGCGTGATCTCCCGCAAGCCGCGCACACACTGTGCGCGTCGAGCGCCGCCGGGAATGTCACGGTGCCGCACAAGGAAGCCTTCGCCCGGCTGTGCACGACGCTCAGTCCGGTCGCCGAGCGCACTGGCGCCGTGAACACGTTCTGGACCGAGGGTGGGGGGCTCGTCGGCGACAACACGGACGTGGGCGGATTTGACGCCGCCGTCCGCGCGACCGTCGGCTTGCCCGACGGACCGTTCGAGGTCGCCGTGCTCGGCGCCGGCGGGGCGGCGAGCGCCGTCCTGGCGGCGGTGGAGCGATGGGAGGGCGCGCGTGCCCGGGTGTGGTCGCGCACGATGTCGCGGGCCGAGGATCTGGCGCACCGCTATGCGCGCATCGCGCGGGCCGACTGGGACCTCGCCGAGGCGGTGCGCGGCGCGGGGCTGGTGGTCAACGCCACGCCCGTGGGACTGGACGCCGGCGCCGTGCCCGTGGATCCCGCGCTGCTTGCGCCGGACGCCGCGGCGTTCGACCTCGCGTATCGGCGCGGCGAGACCGACTGGGTGCATGCGTGCCGGGCGCGCGGGCTCCGCGCGAGCGACGGCCTTCCGATGTTGCTCGAGCAGGGTGCCCTCGCGTTCGAGCGATGGTTCGGCCGCGCTCCCGACCGGCGCGCCATGCGCGCGGCCGTGTCATGACGGCGACGGCGGCGCTGCTCGACCTCGTGCTGCCGCGCGCGTGCGTGGCATGCGACGCCCCGATGGGCGACGGCATCGTGTGCGACATCTGCTGGGCACGCCTCCGGCCGCTGGCGGCGCCGCGCTGCGAGCGTTGCGGCCACCCGACGCGCGGCGACGCGTGCGCGTTCTGTCCCGCGCTGCCGCCGTTCGTGCGGGCGGCCCGGTCCGTGTGCTGGGTGCCGGACCCGACGGCCAGCGCCGCGCTTCGGGCGCTCAAGTACGATGGCTGGTCCGCGGTCGCGGCGCCCATGGCGGCGCGCATGGCCCGCCTGCCGTGGC
>CAZKYG010000239.1:0-6240 GCA_964556915.1 uncultured Gemmatimonas sp. | reverse complement strand
GCGCTCGTCGGCGCGGGAATGTTCTACCGGAGCTACCGCAACGCCCTCGCGGTCGCGCCGGGCTTCGACCCGCACGGCGTGGCGATGGCGTCGGTGAGCGTCACGCTGGCCGGCTACGACTCGGCGCGGGCGGAGCAGTTCCTCGGCGACGTGGCCGAGCGCGTGGGGCGCGAGCCCGGCGTGACGGCGGTGAGCTACACCGACTTCCCGCCGCTCGGCATCGCCGGCGACTCGTGGGAGGACCTGCAGGTGGAGGGCTACACGCCGCCGCTGACCGGGAACATGAAGATCGAGCGCGCGGCGATCGGGCCCGACTACTTCAAGGTGATGCGCATTCCGCTCGTCGAGGGGCGCGAATTCACGGCGGCCGACGACTCGGCCCACGCGCGCGCCATGATCGTGAACGAGACGTTCGCGCGCCGGTACCTCGCCGGCCGCCCGGCGCTCGGCGTGCGCGTGCACGGGTGGGGGAACTGGTTCACGATCGTCGGCGTGGTGCAGGACGTGAAGACGCACCGCGTGACGGACGGAGCGGCGCCGTACTTCTACGTGCCGGTGCGGCAGGTCTTCCGGCACGAGTACGGCTATACGTTCCTCGCGCGCACCGACCGTGACGTGAACACCGTGGCGGGGGAGATCGCACGCGCGGTGCACGCGTCCGCGCCGACCGTGCCGGTGTACGCGGCAATGTCGCTCACGGACTACGTGGCGGGCCCGCTGCGCACGCAGGAGGTGGCGGCGCAGCTGCTCGAAGTGCTGTCCGGCGTGTCGCTCCTGCTCGCGGCGATCGGGTTGTACGGCATGATCGCCTACCTTGTCGCGCGGCGGACGCGCGAGTTCGCCGTGCGCGTGGCGCTCGGCGCCCGGCGTGCGGACGTGGCGCGGGTGGTGGCGTCGCAGGCCGGCGGGCTGCTGGCGGCCGGGATCGTGGCCGGCGTGGCGGGCGGAATCGCGCTCGGGCGGGCGATGCAGGCGGTGCTCTTCGGCGTGGGCCCGGCGGACGCGCCCGTGCTGGCGGCGGCGGTGCTGGGGATGGCCCTCGTGGCGTTTGTCGCGACGGCGATTCCCGCGCGGCGGGCGATGCGCGTGGACCCGATGGAGGCGTTGCGGGCGGAGTAGTCCGCCGGCAACGCCTCCTGGGGCCTACTCCGACCGCAGCGCGCTCGAGGGGCTGAGGCGCGAGGCGCGGAGCGCGGGCAGGGCCGTGGCCGCCAGCGTGATCAGCGTGATCACCAGGATCGCGCTCGCGAGCATGAGCGGATCCGAGGCGCGAATCGCGTACACGCGGCTCGACACCAGCTGGCCGGACGCGTAGGCGAGTGCGACGCCGATGCCAGCGCCGACCAGGCCGAGCAGGCCGCCCTGCTTCATGACGAGCAGGAACACGGCGCGCGGCGACGCACCCAGCGCGAGGCGCGTGGCCATCTCGTCGCGGCGGAGCGAGCCGGCGTACGACACCACGCCGTAGATGCCGACGGCCGCGAGCACGATCGCGATGACGCCGAAGATGAGCATGAGCGTCATGCCGAGCTCCTGCCGCTGAAGCGTGCTGCCCACCACGTCTGACGCGAGCTGGTAGTCAATCGCCATGCTCGGGTTGAGCTTGCGGACCTCGGCGGTGATCGCGCCGGTGAGGCGGCCCGGGTCCGCCTGTGTCGTGTGCACGACCACCGTGGCGCGGCGGATGGGCACCTGCGAGAGCGGCTGGTAGAACGACGGTTCAGCCGTCTCGGCCAGCGACTTCTGCCGGACGTTGTCCACTACGCCGACGATCGTGACCTCATTTTGCGGGTTCGGCGCCGGGTAGCCCGCGGCGAACTGCACGCCGATCGGGTCTCGGCCCTTGAGGTAGCGGTCCACGAACACCTGGTTGACGATCGCGACCGGCGTCGAGGTCGGGACGTCCTCGGGGCCGAAGTCGCGGCCGGCGAGGAGCTTCGTGCCCATCGCGGCAAACAGGCCCGGGCTCACGAACCGCTGGCGTGTGCCGGGCGGGTTGGCCTGGTCGAACGGTTCGCCGTGGAACTGCGCCAGCAGGGAACTCTCGAGCGTGCCGCGCATGGGGAATCCCGACACGAGACCGACGTCGGCGACGCCGGTCACGCCACGCAGCGCGTTGATCAGGTCGGCGTGCCCCTGGCGCACGGCATCGGCGTTGGTGTAGCGGGGCGGCAGGAAGGTCGCGTCGAAGAGCAGGCGCCCGTCGGTCGCGAACCCGGTGTCGGTGTTCCGGAGGTTGGCGAAGCCGCGCACCAGCCAGCCGGCGCCCGCGACGAGCATGATGGCGAGGGCCACCTCGGCCACCGTCATCGAGCTCAGCCAGCGGGCCGTGCCGCGGCCGGCACTGGACGAGCGCGAGCTGTCGTTCATCATCGTCTTCATGTCGGTGCGCACGAGCCGGATGGCGGGCGCGAGCCCGATGATTGCGCTGCAGACGACGAGCACGCCGAGCGAGAAGAGCAGCACGCGGCCGTCGAACGGCACGTGGTCGAGGCGGGGCAGCCTGGACGCGCCGAGCGCGAGCAGGCCCTCCAGCCCGACGGCGCCGACCATGAGGCCGAGGACCGTGCCGGCGGCGGCGATCACGAACGATTCGGTGAGGAGCTGGCGCACCAGGCGGCCCATGCCGGCGCCGAGGGCGGCGCGCACCGCCATCTCCCGCGCCTGGGCGGCACCGCGCGCCAGCATCAGGTTGGCGACGTTCACGCAGGCCAGCAGGAGGAGCACGCCGGTGGCCGACATGACGATGACCAGGATCGGCCCGAGGTCGCCGACGATCGAGGCCACGAGCGGGCGGGGCACGTAGATGCGGGCCGCGGTCTCGCCCTGCGGGAAGTCGCGCGCCAGGCCGCTCATGACGCTCGCCATCTCGCTCTTCGTGCGTTCGAGCGTGACGCCCGGCTTGAGGCGCATGAACGCCTCCTGCCCGTGGTTGACGTCGGTCGGGGGCGTGCGCTGCGCGAGCCAGATGTCGGCGCCGTGCGGCATGTCGAAGTCGTGCGGCGCGACGCCCGACACCGTCGAGTTGAACTCGGCGAAGTGGATCGGCTTGCCGACCACGTCCGGCGCGCTGTGATAGACATCGCGCCACATGCGCTCGGAAATCACCACCGCCGGGAGCGGGCCCGGCTGGGGCGGCGCCCCCGGCGGCGGCGGCTGGAACGGCACGAAGTCGTCGTGGGAAAAGCCGCCCTTCAGCATCGGCAGGCCGAAGAGATCGAAGAACCCGTCGGTGACGGCGTACACCTTCATGTGCGTGGGCGTGCCGTCGTCCGCCATGAGCGTGAGGTCGCCGGACTGGAATCCCGCGGCGCGCTCGATCGAGAGCCCCGGGTCGTTCAGCCGGAAGATCTCGCTGCCCGAGAGCAACCCGGTCGTGACGCGACCGTCGGTGAGTGCCGTGCGCAGGCTGTAGAGGTCGTCTGCCTTGGGATAGGGGAGCGGCTTGAGCAGGACGGCGCTCAGCGTGCTGAAGATCGCGGTCGTGGCGCCAATGCCAAGCGCGAGCGTTGCGATGGCCGTGAGCGGGAACGCGGGGGCGCGGCGGAAGGCGCGCAGCGCGACCCGGACGTCCTGGACGAACGTTTCCATATTCTGGCTCCTTTCCGACCGGCGTGCCTGTTGGCGGGACGATCCGTGCCCACTGGGACACGGAACGCTAACCAATAGTTGTACGACGTTTCCGGCCGGGGCGGGAGGTGGGGTGCGGCGGGCCGCTGCCCGCCGAACCCTCATCCCGCTACTGCTGTGACAGCACCACCCACCACGAGCCCGAGTTGCTGACGTTGGAAATGGTGGCCGTGATGTAGATGCCGCGGTAGCCGCTGCCCGTGGGCGGAACGACGGTCACGACGTAGGTGCCGCCCGCGATCGTCGGGAACTGGAACGTGCCGTCCGCTCCCGCGGTGACCGTGCCGACCGAATCGCCGACGCGGGGTGTGTCGCCGTCGTAGCCGAGCAGCGGATACGCCGTGATCACCGAGCCGGCCATCCGCGGCGCCGTGTTCAGGGTGTCGGTGCCGGTGCCGTGCCCGAGCACGACGCCGTGGAACGAGCCCGGTGACGTTGGAACGACCGGTGTGGTGGCGTCCGTGGTGTCGTTCGACGCGCCCGCCGAGAGGCCCGCGAGCGGTGAGGCCGGCGCGGGCGTTGTCGGCCCGTCGTGCGAACATGCGGCAAGGGCGACGGCGGCCGCGGCCGCCATGATGATGTGCTTCGTCACGCATCTGCTCCTGTGAACGTGTGCCCATTGTACCTGCGCCCGCCGCGCACGGTCACCCGGTTCCCGCGGTGACCGCGTCGCCCGATTCCGGGTATAATGGTCGGCCCTCGCCGACCCCGTGCCCCGCATGTCCCGACCCCAGCGTTTCGCATCTTTCACCTGCCTTGCGCTCGTCATCGCGGCGCCGGTTGTCGTGCCGGCCCAGGGCGTGGCGCGCATCGACCTGCTCGGTGCTACGCAGGTCATGGGCACGTCGCCGGACGCGAACGTGGCGCGGCAATCGGCCATCGGCGCCGCGGCGATCGTGCGGCCGACCGGGTTCGTGTTCGGCGACCTGCGCGCGGACGGACTCGCGCGCGACCCGCGCGTCTCCGCCTGGAGCGTGGACGCCGGCATGATGTCGCGTGCACCGGGGGCGTGGCGGCTGGGATGGACCGCGTCGGCGTCCGGAGCCGGCGCGACCGACATGCCTGGCATGTTCGGCGCGCCTGGCATGATCGGCGCGCGGCCGGTATGGAACGCACGTGCCACGGCATCCGCGCGCTTCGGCGGCACGGGTGTGTGGGTGGGCGCGGGGCCGGGCACCGGCGGCGGCAGCGGTGCGGCGGGCGCATGGGCGCTGCTCGGCAACGCGCTCGTCAGTGCCACCGTGGAAACCGATCGCGTGGGCACGGTGCGGCGCGAGATTCGCCAGGTGCCGGTGCACGGGTTCGACAGCGTGTACACCGACACCGCGGGATGGCACGTGTACCCGGCGACGTGGACGCGCGTGGACACGTCGCTGGCGCGGTTCCTGGGCGCCGCGCCGGCGTTCACGTTGCGTGCCGACTGGGCGGCCGGTCGTTGGGCGGTAAGTGCGTGGGCCACGCGGCGCGCGCAGTCCGACACGGTCGGCACCGCGGCGTTCGCCGCCACGGTCACGACGAAGGTGGCGAACGGCGTCGGGCTCGTGGCGGGCGCCGGCGCATCGTCGCGCGGGGCGGCCGGGCCGCCCGCGCGGTACGTGTCGTTCGGCGTGCGTCTCTGGTCGCCGACGTTCGTGCGGCCGGCGCCGGCGCCCGTGCGGCCGGTCGCTCGCGCGTTCATGCTCGAGCCGGCGGGCGCCGGGCGCTACCGGATCACGCTGCGCGCGCCGTTCGCCCGCACGGTGGAGGTGACCGGCGACTTCAACGGCTGGACGAGCACCGCGCTCGCGGAGGCGTCGCCGGGTGTGTGGGAACTGACGCTCGACCTCGCCCCGGGCGTGCACATGCTGAACGTGCGCGTCAATGGTGAGGCGTGGACCGTGCCGCCCGGCGTCCACACCGCCGCCGACGAGTTCAACGGACGCGTGGGCCTGATCGTCGTGCCGTGATCGTCTCCGGCGCGACGATGCCGGCCGGCCGGTGACCGGGGCGGCGCCGGGCGGGTACAATGGCCGAGAGATGACCGATGATGACGCACTCGTCCGCGCCACGCTCGAGGGTAACGACGCCGCATTCGCGGCGCTCGTGGATCGCCACGCGCGCGTCTGCGTGCGCTACGCGACCCGCATGCTCGGCAACGTGCAGGACGCCGAGGACGCGTCGCAGGATGCGTTCGTCCGCGCGTATGGCGCGCTCGCGCGGTTCGACGGGAGCGTGGCGTTCCGGACGTGGCTCATGACGATCCTCATCAACCGGTGCCGCACGCTGCTCGAGGTGCGCGCGCGCACCGACGCGCGCCTGGACACGCTCGCCGACGCGACGCACGCGCCGGCCACGCCGCCCGGCGGGCGCGACCTCGAACTGCGCGACGCGATCGACCGTGCGCTCGCCCGTCTCGACCCGCAGCAGCGCGAGGCGTTCCTGCTGCGACACGTGGAGGAGATGGGGTACGCGGAAATGGCGGCCGTGACGGGCGCGGGGATGTCGGCGCTCAAGATGCGCGTCGCGCGCGCGTGTGCGCGGCTGCAGGAATATCTCGCGGACGATCACCGTGACTGACGACGCGTTTCCGCCCGGGCGCGCCGACGGCGAGTCGCTCGCGCCGGACCTGCG
>CAZKYG010000238.1:0-5786 GCA_964556915.1 uncultured Gemmatimonas sp. | reverse complement strand
GCGTGGACACCACGGTCGCCGCGGGCGGGTCCGTGCGCGTGCCGGCGGGCACCGTGCGCCTGGCCGATGCGGGGCTCGCCAGCGCCAAGGTGAAGTTCCGCGACCGCGAGGAGACCATCACGCAGCTCGGCAAGCGGGTTGGCGTGGAAGTGCTCGGCGGCGACCTGGTGGGCATCTCGTGGCCCGCGGGCGATTCGCTCACGGCGCCCGAGGCCGCGAACGTGCTCGTGCGCCGCTTCCTGGTGCGCCGCCGCGGCGCGGACCGCACGACCAACCAGAAGAAACTGGACTTCGTCGCGCTGCAGATCGATTCGGTGAACGCCGCGCTCACCGCGGCGCTCGCGCGCCAGCGTGACTTTCACGCGCGGGCGCGCTCGGTGGACATGGCCGGCGCCGCCAAGGCGTACCTGGAGTCGCTGCTCCGCCTGCGCGAGCAGCGCGAGACGCTCGTGATGGAGGAGCAGGCGCTGGCCACGCTGCTGGCGCAACTCAAGGCGCACACGCTGGACCCACACCAGATCGGCGCGTACCCGGCGTTCCTCCGAAGCCCGGCGATCAGCGAGCTGATGGGTCGCATCGGCGACCTCGACGTGGAGCGCGCCGGACTCCTCAAGCAGCAGCGGCGCCAGGACGACCCGCGCGTGGCCGGCGTGCGCGCGGGGGTGGACAGCCTGGAGGCGCTGCTGGAGCCGATGGCCCGCACGTACGCCGCGTCGGTCACCGACCAGCGGGCGACGCTCGACCAGGAGATCGCGTCGGTCACGGCCCGCCTCGACCAGCTGCCGGACCAGGTGGAGGACGCGTTCAAGTACTCGAGCGAGGTGGAACGGCTCTCGCGGACGTCGCTCGCGCTCAACGCGCAGCGGGTGGAGCTGCGCCTCGCCACGGTGGGGGAGGGCGGGGAGGCGCGCGCGATCGACATCGCCCGCCCGCAGTGGAAACGCTCGTTCCCGCTGCCGTCCATCACGCTGCTTGCCGCGGGGCTCGCCGGCCTGCTGGCGGGCACGGCCCTGGTGCTCGGTGGCGTGGGCGCGCGGAGGGACGCCGGGACGGGCGCGTGAGCGCGGGCGCCGGGCCGCGAACGATCGCGGTGGTGCTCAACTATTGCCGCGAGGCGCTCACCGAGGCGTGCGTCGCGTCGCTCGAGGCCCAGCAGCCGCCGCTGGAGATCGTGATCGTGGACAACGCGTCGCCCGACGGGAGCGGCGAGCGGCTGCGGGCGCGGTTCCCCGCGCACGCGTTCGTGCAGAGCGGCGCCAACATCGGCTACGCGGGCGGCAACAACCGCGGCATTGCGCACGCGCTGGCGCGCGGGGCCGAGTATGTGTTCGTCGTCAATGAAGACGCGGAAGCCGATGCCGGTTGCGTGGCCGCGCTCGTCGCCGCGCTCGACGCCCGCCGCGACGCCGCGATCGCCGTGCCGACAGTGGTGCATGCCGGCGCGCCCGACGTGGTGTGGTGGGCGGACGGCTATCTCGACCGCATGCGCGCGATGGGCATGCACGCGGGGTTCGGGCGGAGCCGCGCGGCGTTGCCGGCGGCGCAGCGGCCCGGCGCCCCGCCGCGCGAGGTGCCGATGGTGTCGGGCTGCGCGCTGCTGATGCGGGCCACGGCCCTGCGCGAGCTGGGGGCGTTCCGCGAGGACTACATCAATTACCTGGAGGACACGGAGATCTGCGTGCGCTGGGCGCGCGCGGGGCAGCGGTTCCTGCACGTGCCCGGCGCCACGGTGCGGCACAAGGTGGCGTTTCCGCCGCCGCCGCCCACGCCGTACCAGATCCGCATGCGCGACCGCAACCGGCTCAAGTTCGCGCGCGAGTGGCTCGGCCCCGCCGACCGCGCACGGTTCCACGCCTTCTTCTGGCCCACGCGCGCCCTGCGCGCGGCGCAGTACGTGCTCACGGGCGATCGCGCGCGGCTCCGCGCGCTCGTGGCGGGGGCGTTCGGCCCGTGACCATCGCCCGCAACACGGCGTGGTTGATGATGGCCCAGGCGATCGGCATGCTCGGGCCGTTCGTCATGGTGCCGTTCCTCGCGCGCGCCCTTGGCCCCGAAGGCTGGGCGCCCGTGCTGGCGGCGCAGGCGCTCGCCGCCTGGCTGATCATCATCCTCGACTACGCGTCGGACCTCTCGGGCACGCGCGACGTGGCGCGCGCCCGGGTGGGCGCGCAGGGCCCGGCCGCGGCGCCGCGGGTGGCCGAGGTGTTTCGCGACGTGCTGAGCGCCAAGGTGCTGCTGGTACCGCTCGCGGCAGCGCTCGCGCTCGCGTCCGGCGCCCTGGTGCCCGGGTTGCACGGGCAGGGCGCCCTCGTGACCTGCGCACTGGCCTACGCGGTGTGCCGCGGGCTCAACCCGTTCTGGTACTTCCAGGGCGTGGAGCGCGTGCGGTTCGCGGCGGCCGTGGACGGCGGGGCACGCGCCCTCGCGGCCGTGGCGGTGATCGTCGTGGTACGCCGGCCGGGAGACGGCTGGCTCGTGCTTGGCGTGCAGGCCGCGTTCGCCGCGCTCGAGCTGGCGACGCTGGGCGTGGCGGTGGCGCGCGAGATCCCGCTGCTGCGGCCCACCGCCGGCGCCGGCATGCAGGCCCTGCGGCGCAACGGCGCCATTTTCGGCATTCGCGCCGTGGGCGGCGTGTACACGCAGGCGAGCACGCTGCTCCTCGGCGTCACCGCGGCGCCCGCCGTCGTGGCCGCGTACGGCGGCGCCGACCGCATCGTGCGTGCGGCCATTTCGATGATCCAGCCCGTGACGCAGGCCGTGCTGCCGCGCGTGAGCTACCTGCACGCGGCCGACCCCGCGGCGGCCCGCGCCTTCATCGATCGCCTGCTCGTGCTCATGGGCCTGCTGGGCGCGGCCGCGGGCGCCGCGCTCTTCGTCACCGCGCCGTGGGTGGTGACGGTGTTCCTGGGCCGGGAGTACCTGCCGGCCATCCCCGTGCTGCGCCTGCTGGCGGCGCTGCTCCCCGTCATCGCGGTGAGCACGGTGCTCTGGACGTACTGGGCGCTGCCGTTCGGGCGTGAGCGCCTCGTGCTCGCATCCGTGGGCGCGGCGGCGGCCCTGAACCTCGCGCTGATCGCGGTGCTCGTGCCGCGATGGCACGCGGCCGGCATGTGCGTGGCCGTGCTGGCGTCGGAGGCGTTCGTGGTGGGCCGCCTCGCGCTGGCGTTTGCGGCGCGGCCCGCATGAGGCGCCTGCACACCGCGCTGCTCGGGGCGTGGGTGGTCGCGCTCGGAGCCGATCGCATCAACCTGGTGGACGGCCTCCCATTCGTCCTCACGCCGTTCCTCGCGCTCACGCCGGTCGTGCTGGCCTCGGAGCTGGCGCGCCGCGCGCTGTGGCGCTCGCGCCTCGAGGTGTCGCGCGGCGCGGTGCGCTACGCCACGGTCGCGGCCGTGTTGCTCGGCGTGGTGTGGGCGTCGGTGACCGTGGCGCAGGGCGGGGCATCGTCGGCGTCGCGCGCGGCACTCCTCACCGTGCAGGTTGCCGGGACGTGGGCCGTCCTGGTGCTCGCGTCGGACCGCGGCGATCTCGGCGCGTTCCTGGGGCGTGCCGCCGTGGTGGCGGTGGCCGTGCACGCGCTCGCCAACGTCGCCGAGCTTGGCGCGCTGCTCGGTCGCGTGCCGGCCACGGTGCACGTCGGGCCCGCGGCCGTGACGCTCGAGGTGTTCGTGTACGGCGCCATCCCGCGCCTCACGGGGTTCGTGGCGGACCCGACGCGCGCCGGCTGGACGTTCCTCGTGCTGGGATGGCTCGTGGCCGCGGGCGAACACCGCCCCGCGCTGCGGCGGTCCACGCTGGCGATAGTGGGGGTGCTGATCGCGGCGACGTTGTCGCGGTCGGCCATGCTGGGCGCGGCCACCACGATCGGGATGGTGGCGTTGACGCGCCGCCGCCTGCGCCTGCGCGCGGGCTGGCTCGTCGCGGCGTCGGCGTGCGCGGCGGCCCTGGCCGTGGCGCTGTACTGGGTGCCGTCGGGCAGCGAACGCTACCTCGACACGCTCGAGCCGCTGGCCGGGCGATTCTCCGCGTCAGAGGCGTCGGCGAGCGAGCATGTGACGCTCATCGCCCGCGGCCTGGAGGAGGCCACCAGCTCGCCCGGCCGGTTCGCGCTGGGCGTCGGGTACGGCAACTCGTACCTCGTGCTGCAGGACGTATTTCCGGGCAACGCGTACGGCAACTTCCACTCGCTCTACGTGACGATGCTGGCCGAGTGCGGCATCGTCGCGCTCCTGGCCGTGGTGGTGCTGCTCGGCTGGCCGCTCGTGGAGGGCGGCGCGCTGCGCCCATTGGTGGCGGGCGCGGCGGTGCTGAACGTGTTCTACCAGGTGAACGCCGACCCGACGTTCTGGCTCGTGCTCGCGCTGGCCTGGATGGCTAGCGAAAACCCCGCATCGAGAACGCCGCCGCGAGGTTGAAGCGGTCCTGCCCGGCGTGCAGGTCGCGGTTGAGGTCGAGCATGGGCATCACCGTCACGCCGAACTCGCGGTCGCCGACGAACCGGAAGCGCTCGGCCCGCAGCGAGACGATCACGTCGGGGTGCGGCGTGACGCCCGAGGGCGTGCCCGGCAGCCAGTCGAACCGCAGCTGGCGTTCGAACGTGAACGAGGTGCGGCCGCGGCTGTCGTAGTCGTCCCAGCCGGCGCGCACGGCGGCGCCGCCGTACGCCTCGGGCGAGCCGAGCAGCAGGCCGTGGTTCGTGTGGCCGTAGAGGACCTTGTAATGGAGATACGGTGGATACGGGTCGTCCAGCATGGTGCGCCCGGTGTACGGGTCCGACGCACGCTGCCGCTTGTTGGACGACGAGAGCTCGCCGTTGACGATCTCGAACCGCAGCGCGCGCAGCCGCCCGTCGCCCAGGTCGCACACGTGCTGGAGGCCGAGCACGTACGTGGCGAGGTCGTCCGGATACTGCAGGAACCATCGCAGGTCGAGCGAGTAATCCTCGCGGTAGTACTCGCCGTAGAACTCGGTGGCGGTGCGCGGCACGGCCCAACGGAACCACACCGACGCGAGCTGGTTCTCCGTGGAGATGTTGTCGTCGGTGCTGGTGTTCAGCGTGGCCCGCAGCCCGCGCGAGAACAGGCGCCGGACGTTGGCCAGCGACGGAATCCCGCTCTCGGAGAAGGCGGACACGAAGCGCGAGCCGCCGATTTCGAGCCCATCCATGCCACGCGGCATGAGCGTGAGGGCCACGCCGGTGGCCCATCGGAGCGGGTTGGGCACGGGCGTGGCCTCGCCGGACGGTTCGAGCGTTCCCCCGATGAGGCGGCCGTGCAGCCGGACGAGCCACAGGTCGAGTGGTGCCTTGGTGGCCAGGAACGCGTTCCGGAAACCGCCCGAGTTGGCGCTGAGCACGAGCGGGAACTCGCGCGCCGGGCCCCACGACTGCGCCGCGGAGCTCAGGCCCACGAGCACGGGCGAGAGGTCGAGCGAGAGCGTGGTGTTGCCGGGGTCGAGGCGCGAGTACGTGCCTGCGCCGAATCGCTGCGGGAAGTCGATTTCCTTGGGAAACCGCGCGTCGCGAAACGTTCCGGTGCCGGTGAGCCCGTTGGGGGCGAGGTCGAACGACGCGTTCTCGCTGGCGAAGAACGTGGGGTCTATCTGCGCGCGGAACCGGCCCCATGTGGCCACGATGCCGCCGTCCATCGCTACCGTGAGGCCGCGCCCGTCCCACGCGGGACCCGGGAGCACGTTGTACGCAAACGTCGTGTTGAGCGCGCCGACGGCCGAGGGCCGCAGCCAGCGCCACTGCAGGCCGGGCCCGGCCGAGTCGCCGGATGCGGCTC
>CAZKYG010000237.1:0-6520 GCA_964556915.1 uncultured Gemmatimonas sp. | reverse complement strand
GCGTCGAACCCCGTGTCCAGCGCGAGCGGTTCCACCGCAAACTCGTCCGCAGCCGGTGGTGCGGCGTCGTTCATCGGCACCAGGTGATCAGTGCCGGGGGCCACGACCGGGATCTCCTCGGATACGCGCTCGAGCGTCAGGCTCGAACGGCCTCCACCCTCGAGGCTCGCGATGCGCTCGCGAATTGAGGCATCGTCCGGGTTCTGCTCCGCAAGCTTGCGATAGACCGACAGGGCTTCATCGCGAAACCCCTGCTGGAGGTAGAGTTCCGCCATCGTCTCGGTGACGAACACCTCGGGCGTGGTCGGCGGCTCGGTCGACTCGTCCGCCGGTTCACCGTCGAGGGCAATATCACCGGGCATGTCCCAGCCGAGCCCGGAGTCGAGCGTCAGGTCGCCGGGTGCTGGCGCGGTCGGTGGCACCGTCGGCGCTTCCTCCGCTGGTGAGCCGAGGTCAGTGAACTCGATCCCGACGGGCGCGGGTTCGTCATGCGCCGGCGTGGCGCCGGCATCCGGGAACTCGATGTTCCCGAACTCGAGGTCGGCGACGCCGGGCGTCGGCGCATCAGTTGCCATCGGCACGGCCGGCTCCGACGGCGTCGCCACAGGGGGCGGCACAGGCGCGGTGTCGCCGAAGTCGAGTTCGACGTCCACCAGCGGAACGCTGGGGCGCTTGGCGGGGACACTGTCAACCGGCATGACCGGCGTCGCGGCCTGACTGGCCCGGTCCGCACCCTGGGGTGCGGCGGGAGTACGAGGGGCCTCGGCCACGACCGGAGACGCCACGGGCGTCGGCTCCCGCGGCGGGGCGGGCGGCGCGGGCTGTGGCGGGGGCGGTGCGGACGCCTTCAGCTCGTCGATGAACGCCAGGATCTCGTCGTTCCGCGGGTCCGCCTCGAGCACGCGGTTGTACCACTCGATCGCCTGCGGGGCGTTGTTGGTCAGCCGGGAGATGTCACCCAGGTGGCGGAGCGCGATGAGGTTCTCCGGGTCCAGCCCGAGCGCGGTCGTGAACGTCACCTGCGCCTCGTCGTACCGGCCGGCATCGAAGAGCGCCTGCCCATAGACGACATGGCCATTCATGTTGCCCGGCTGTTCGTCCAGGTGCGTCTGGCAGAGGGAAATGGCCTGGTCGAGGTCCCCGGCTTTCCGATACTCATTGGCCAGGGGCGCGAAGAAGCGCCGAGGGTTCTCCTCGTAGCGCTTCCGCAGTTCGTCCAGCCGCGACGGAGCCAGGGTGTCCCCCGGGGTGAAGTGTGTGAAGCTTAGACAGGACGGCGAACGCCGTCAATCAGAAGTCGTGTTGTCTCTTGATTTTAGGGCTTGGCGACCGGTAACCTTAAAGGCTCTGTCGGCGGCAAATTATCGCCGCCGACACCCGTACCCAATTCAGGAGTCGTTAGCCGTGCTGCAGCAGATGCGGGCGAACGCGATCTACATCTGGATCATCGTCGCCATTGCGTTTGTCGGCGTGTTCCTGTTCGCCGATATGTCGGGATTGCTCGGACGTGGTCCCGTGACCACGTCGTCCGTGGTGGCCAAGGTGGACGGGGAGAACATCCTATATACGACTTGGGTGAACACCTCGGCACAGATGGCCCAGCAGCAGGAGCAGTCGCAGGGCCGTGGTCTCACCCTCGACGAACGCCGCCAGGTGGACCAGCAGGCGTTCGACGAACTGGTCAACGACATCCTCCTGCGTCACGAGTATGACCGTCGCGGCATCCGCGTGACCGACGCCGAGATCGTCGACATGGCGAAGTACAGCCCGCCGCCGCAGCTCCAGCAGATGCCGGACCTGCAGACGGACGGGCGTTTCGACCCGGCGAAGTACCAGCGATTCCTGGCCAGCCCGGTGGCGAAGCAGCAGGGCATCCTGCTCAGCCTCGAGAACTTCTACCGCACCGAGATTCCCAAGCAGAAGCTCTTCGCACAGGTCGCGGGCGACCTGTACGTCAGCGACCAGCGGCTGTGGACGATCTGGCAGGACACGCGCGACTCGGCCACGGTGAGCTACGTGGCGTTCCGCCCCGCGCCGACCAAGGAGAACCGCGACGCGGTGACGGACGCCGAGATCCGCGCGTACTACGACTCCCACAAGGCGCCGTTCGACCGGCCCGGCACGGCGGTCGTGTCGATCATGTCCATTCCGCGCCGCCCGACGGCGGCGGACACGGCGCAGACCCTGGCGCGCATCCGTGCGATCCGGGACGAGATCGCCAAGGGCGCCAAGTTCGACGACGTCGCCAAGCGCGAGTCGGACGACAGCGTCAGCGCCGTCAAGGGCGGCGACCTGGGACGCTCCGTGAAGGGGACGTACGTCAAGCAGTTCGACGACGCCGTCTTCTCGCTCCCGGTCGGCACGCTGTCGCAGCCCATCAAGACCGACTTCGGCTTCCACCTGATTCGCGTGGACAAGCGGACCGGCGACACGGCCTACGTCCACCACATCCTGAAGCTGGTCAAGCAGGGCGACTCGGCGGCGACGGCCACGGACCGCCTGGCCGACCAGCTGGCCAAGGCGACCGCGAGCGCCACGACGGCGGACGCGTTCGACAAGGCGTCGAAGGACCTCGGCCTCCTCATCTCGCGCGTGAACGTGTCGGAAGGCGAGACGGCCATCTACCTCGGCCGGACGATTCCGAGCGTGAGCGCGTGGGCGTTCGGCGGGGCGCGGCCCGGTGAGTCGAGCGATCTCTTTGACGACGACGCCGGATACTACGTGGCGCGCCTCGATTCCCTGCACCAGGGCGGCCAGCAGCCGCTGGAAACGGTGAAGGAGGAGATTCGCACCATCATCGCCCGCGACAAGGCCCTCGACGGCAGCATGACGACCGCGCGGACGCTCGCGCAGGCCGCCGCGAAGACGTCGTTGGAGGCGGCTGCGAAGGACGCCGGGCGCCCGGTGGAGAAGGCCGGCCCGTTCTCGCGGTCCACGCCCGTCGCCGCGTTTGGCTACCTCAGCGAGGCCACGGGGGCGGCGTTCGCGCTGCCCGTCGGCAAGGTGGGCGAACCCGTGCGCACATCGGACGCGGTGTTCGTGCTGCGCGTGGACAAGCGCACCGAGGCCGACAGCGCAAAGTGGGCAGCGCAGAAGACGATCCAGCGGCTGCAGGTGCAGAACTCGCTGCGTGACCAACGCGTTCGCGCGTATCTCACCAACCTGCGGAAGGCGGCGAAAATCGACGACCACCGGGCGGAGATCAACGCGCTCCAGCGCCGGCAGTCGGCCACGGGCAGCTGAGCCGGCCGCAGGGGACGAAACGCAGACGGCCGGGCGAAGATGCCCGGCCGTCTGCGTTTCGTGCCGCCCCTGGGCGACCGCGCCTGCTGCTAGATCAGGCGCTTCGGCTCGCGCTGCGGGGCTTCTTCGCGGTCGCGGCTGGGCGCCGCGGGCGGCAGCGACTCGGCCTGCGACTGCGGCGCCTGAATCTCCTTCTGGACATCGTTCATGTTCCGCTTGAACTCGCGGATGCCCTTGCCGAACGAACCGGCAATCTCCGGGATGCGCTTTGCCCCGAAGAGCAGCAGCACCACCACGAGCGCCAGGAACAGCTCCATCGGACCCATGCCAAACATTGTGACCTCCTTGAACCGCTCCGTCCCCGTTCTGGTCGGCCTAGAACAGCGATCGCGCTATAAGGTATGCGATCAGCACGCCGACCGCGCTGAGCAGCGAGACGTCCATGGCGAACGGCCCGATCCCGAACTTGAAGATAACGAGATCCAGATCAATATGTCCTAACGAGGGCGTGACGCCGGTGGTGAGGAACTCCTTCACCGCCCCGGCCGGCAACCACGCGCGTGCGGCCGCGTTGAGCAGCCCCCCCGTGACGAATCCGGCAGCGAGGACCGCCAAGTGGTACCCCGGCCGATGTTTGGACGATCCGGCGGGGGGCAATGTTACGACCGCCGGTCGATGACGTACGTAAGGGCGCCGCAGAGCGCATCGCGGGCCGCCGAGTCCGGCACGGGCGCCAGGGCGGCCTCGGCCTCGTCGGCGAAGGCCTGCCCGCGGCGCCGCGCATAGTCGATGCCGCCGCAGTCCGTGACGATCGCCACGACGTCGGCGATCTGCGCGTCGCCCGGCGTGGGGTTCGCGAACAGGTCGTCCACGCGCGCGCGCTGGGGTGCCGACATCCGCGGCAGCGCCGCAATGAGCGGCAGCGTCACCTTGTGCTCGCGCAGGTCGTTGCCGCTCGGCTTGCCGGTGACGCTTTCCACCTCGGTGTAATCGAGCAGATCATCCGCCACCTGGAACGCCATGCCGAGCTGGGTGCCGTAGCGGCGCATCGCGTCGCAGTAGGCGGGCGCGCCACAGAGCGCGCCCACGTCGCACGCCGCGCCGAGGAGCGAGGCCGTCTTCGCGAGGATGAGCTGGAAGTAGTCCTCCTCGCCAAAGCTGAGCGCGTCGTACGCGGCAAGCTGGCGCATCTCGCCGAGGGTCATCTCGTTGGACGCGGCCGTGAAGGCGCGCAGCGGCGCGAGGTCGCCGATGCGGACGAGCTCGGCCAGGGCCTTGGAGTACAGGTAGTCGCCCATGATCACGGCGATCTGGTGCGAGAACAGCGCATTGATCGTCGGCTGCCCGCGGCGGACGTTCGAGTGGTCCACGGAGTCGTCGTGGACGACGCTGGCGAGGTGCACGAGCTCGGCGACGGCGGCAAGGGCCGTCTCGCGTCCGTCGGGCGATTCCTGCAGCTCGCTCGCCAGCAGGAGGAGCGTGGGCCGGAACATCTTGCCCTTCATGCCCTGGAGGTGCGCGTTGGCGGCCGCGATGATCGGCGCCTCGGCCCGCACGATGCGCCACATCTCGGCCGGCACGCGGTCGAGCCGCTCGCGCACCGGCTCCTGGATCTCGAGGAGTGCGGATGCGACCGGCGTGGTGAGGCGCGCCTCCACGCTCACTTCAGGGCCTTGTCCACGGCGTTGAGCCGATCACCCACGTCACGGAATTGGATGTCCACGGCGAACACGCGCTCGTAGAATCCCTTCGCGTCGGCCGGCTTCCCCTGGGCCTCATGGATGTACCCGAGGAGGTAGAGCACACCGACGAGCTGTTCGTCGCCGATGCCCGGCTCGCTCAGGGCGCGCTTGAGGATCGTCGTGGCCACGGGGAGTTGCTTCTTCTCGAGGAAGCATTGGCCAAGCGCCTCGTACGTGCGCGCGCGATGCTGCGTGCCGCGCAGGGCCTTCTGGAACTCGGCGATCGCCTCGTCCACGAGGCCCATCTCCTTGTACGCGACACCGAGGTCGTAGTGGGCCTCGTGGTCCTCCTCCTCGACGTTTTCCGAGATGCCCTGCTTGAACTTCTTGAGCATGTCGGCGAAATCGGCCTGCTCGTCGCCGGTCGGCTCCTGCTCCTCGACGACCATGCGCGTGTTCTTGGGCCCTTCGTCCTCGCGAAGCCAGTCGCCGAGCGACACGAAGTCGTCGTCACTGCCGGGCACGGGTTCCGGGGCCTTGTCCTTCACCGGCTCGACGGCGCCCGTGTAGCGCTTGCCGCGCGGCGGGGTCGCCGGGCGCGAACCGCCGGGCGCGGCAGGTTCCGGCGCCGGCAGGAGCGACTCCAGCGCTGCCTGCGCGCTCGGATTGCCGGGGACCAGTTCGAGCACGCGCTGGTACACGGTCCGCGCGCGCTCGGCCTGGCCGTTGCGCAGGAGCGCGTCAGCCAGGGCGAGGTAGGCATCCGCGGTGCGCCCCTTGTCGTTCGAGCGGAAGGCGTACTCCACGCGCTTCTGGTGATACCGCACCGACGACGGGTCGAGCCGCACGATCTCGTCCGCGATGGACGATGCACTGTCGATGTCGTTGGCCTTGTCGAACCCGGCGAGCGCCGACTCGAGTTCGCGCATGCCTTCGTCCCGCTCGCCGGCGTCGAGCAGGGCCTCGCCGAGTTGGCGGCGCAGACCCCAGTTCTCGGGCTCGTCCTCGACCTTGATGCGCAGCGTGAGCACGGAGTTGGCCGCCATCATCGCCGACGAGCGCCGCACCGGCGGTGGGGGCTCCTCGACCACCGCGCTCTCCACCTCGCCGAATTGCGTCGGCGCCTCGGGAACCACCGCCTCGATCTCGCCGGTGACCGCGGCCGGCCGGTGCGCCTCCGCTTCCTCGACGTTGATGATCCCGATGTCCGTGGCGTCGGCCGGCGCATCGATGACCGTCGGCTCGAGACCAAGGGACTCGGCGTCCGGCACCGTATCGATCATCGGCAGCTCGACCGCCGGGGACTCGCCCTCCTCGATGGCGATCTCGATGAGCGACCCGCTGACGCGTGGCGCCGCGACGATCTCGGGAAGTTCCCCGCCAAGGGCGAGGTCGTTTGCGCCCGGCTCGCGCTCCGTCCGCGCCTCTGGAATCGCCGAAAGGTCGATCTCGTCGAATGCCTGAGCATCCATGGGCTCTGGCTCGGCGGGAATCGCGTCGGTGAACGACGTCGGTTCGAGGCCGAGCAGCGCACCGGCGTCTGCCGCCGGGGCGGCGTCGGCGCCGTCCACGGCTGCCGACGTGATGTCGAGCAT
>CAZKYG010000236.1:0-14072 GCA_964556915.1 uncultured Gemmatimonas sp. | reverse complement strand
GGCGCGAGCGAGTCGTCGAACGCGCTCGCGAACACCGCGTGGATGAACGGCCGCTCCGACACGCGGCCGTACTTGCGGTCGTCAGAGGCGCGCTCGAGGTAGTCCATCGTGGGCGCGACGATGGCGCCGTGCACGCCCTCGCCGAGCGCGGGCAGCGCGTCGAGCGAACAGTTCACCTTCGCGAACGCGCCGCGGTACCGGATGCGCGACACCGCGTGTACGAACTCCTCCTCGAGGCGCGACGGGTCGCACAGTTCGAGGAAGGTGTGCCGCGGGCTCGCACCGGACACCACGCGCGCCGCACCGATCACCTCGCCCGATGCGAGCTCGACGCCGGTCACGGTGCCGCGCTCCACGACGATCCGCTTCACGCCGGCGCCGAAGCGCACCTCCGCGCCCGCGGCCTTCGCCACGTCCTCCAGCGCGCGCGCGAGTGCCCCGGTGCCGCCGAGCGTTGCCCGCGGCGTGCCGAGCGATCCCGCGCGGCGGCCGACGTGATGATGCAGGAATACGTACGCGGTGCCGGCCGCGCGCGGTCCGTACACGGAGTGCGTGATGCCGCGCGACGCGAGCGCGCCCTTGAGCAGCGGATGCTCGAACCAGTCGTCCAGCCATTCGGCGATGGACATGGGCAGCACGCGCAGCACCTCGACCATGTCGCGCCTGCCGAGGCCGCGATAGCGCATCGCGAGGCGGAGTGCGGTCCGCATGTCGCCCGGTTCGCCGAGCGACGTGTCGGGCACCGCGCTGGCGTACATGTGCTCGAGGAATCCCGACACGGCCTCGACGCGCGCGGCGAACTCCGGCCAGCGCGACGCGTCCTTTGGTGACAGCTTGCGCAGCGCATCGAGGTCGGGACCACCGGTGTCGAACGCGAGTGTGGCGCCGTCTTCGCCCTTTGCCACCATGCGCGCGCCGCGCGCGAGCATCCGGAGCCCCCGTTTGTCGAGCTCGAGGTCGCGGAACACTCCGTTCGGCACCCAGCCGTGGTCGTGCTGCACGGCGTCCACGTGGAAGCCCGGCTCGATCTCCACCGTGCTCGCCGACCCGCCCACGGTGTCGCGGCGCTCGCAGACGAGCACCTTGCGCCCCGCGCGCGCGAGGTACGCGGCGGCGGTGAGCGCGTTCACGCCCGCGCCAATAACGATCACGTCATACGCGCGCGACGTCACGTGCGCCTCAGGATCTCGAGCGCGGCGAGCCGGCCGCTCGCGCCCATGATCCCGCCTCCGGGATGCGTGCCCGAGCCGCACTGCCAGTAGCCCGCGATCGGCGTGTTGTAGCGCGCCCACGCCGGCGCCGGCCGGAAGAAGAACAGCTGGTGCAGCGCGAGCTCGCCCTGGAAGATGTTGCCCTCGGTGAGCCCGGTGATGCGCTCGATGTCGCTCGGCGTGATCACCTGCCGATGGAGGATCGCCGACTTCAGGTTGGGCGCGAACTCGGAGAGGGTATTGATCACCGCGTCGCCGAACGCCTCGCGGTTGGCGTCGGTCCAGCCGCCCTGCTGGTTGTACGGCGCGTACTGCACGAAGATCGACATCACGTGCTTGCCCGGCGGCGCCATGCCCGGATCGATCATGGACGGGATCACGATGTCCATGTACGGGCGGCGCGAGAACTGGCCGTACTTCGCGTCGTCGTACGCGCGCTCGACATAATCGAGCGACGGGCTGATCGAGAAGGCGCCGCGCCACGCGGCCGTCCGGAGCGCGTCGCGTTCCGCGCCGCCCCCTGCGAGGCACGTGAACCGCGGCAGTTCCGACAGGGCGAGGTTCACCTTGCCCGACGAGCCGCGGAACTTGTAGCGCTCGATGGCGTCGGCGAAGTCGGCAGGCAGCTCCTTCTTCTCGAGGAGCTGCAGGAACGAGCGTCGCGGGTCGAGTCCGGAGACGATCACGTCGGCGTGGAACTCGTCGCCGTTCTCCAGCGCCACGCCGGTGGCCTTGCCGCCGCGCGTGATCACCTTTGCGACCGGTGCGTTGCAGCGGATTTCGGCGCCGAACTTCCGCGCGGCGCCGGCGATCGACTCGCTCACGCCGCCGGTGCCGCCCTTGGCGAAGCCCCACGCGCGGAACACGCCGTCGAGCTCGCCCATGTAATGATGGAGCAGCACGTACGCCGTGCCCGGCGACCGCGGACCGAGGAACGTGCCGATGATGCCGCTCGCCGACTTCGTCGCCTTGAGCGTGTCGAACTCGAACCACTCGTCGAGGAAGTCGGCCGAGCTCATGGTCATGAGCTTGTGCAGCGCGTGGAACTTCTCCGCGCCCAGGCCGCGCATGTGCTTGCCAAATTTCAGCAAGCCCATCAGGTCGCGCGGCGAGAGCGACGTGGGGTCGGGCGGAAGCATGGAGAGGATCGGCCGTACCGCATACGCCATGTGGTGCATGAGCTGGCCGTACTCGTCGTACGCGTCGGCGTCGCGCGGCGAATGGCGGTACAGCTCGCGGCGCGAGAGGTCGTGGTCGCCCCAGCCGGCGAGGTAGTCGCCGTTCAGCATCGGCGTCACCGTGCTCTCGAGCGGGAGCACGTGCAGGCCATGCGACGGCAGGTCCAGCTCGCGGATGATCTCGGGACGCAGCAGGCTCACCACGTACGAAAACACGGAGAACGTGAAGCCCGGGAAGACCTGTTCGCTCACCGCCGCGCCGCCCACGAGCTCGCGCTTCTCGAGCACGAGCACCGTGCGGCCCGCGCGCGCGAGGTACGCGGCGTTGATGAGGCCGTTGTGGCCGCCGCCGATGACGATCGCGTCGTAGCGCTTCGTGGCGGTCATGCCTTCTTCCTCGGCGGATCGAAGAACGGCGTCCGGGTCACGCGGCACGCCGCGCGCTTGCGCCGGTGCTCCACGGTAACCTCGAAGTCGAGTTTCGTGCCGGGCGCGCCGAAGCGCGCGGGCACGTGCGCGAGCGCAATGTACTGCTTGAGCAGCGGGCTCCACGCGCCGCTGGTGCAGTACCCCACCTGCGCCTCGCCGTCGTAGAGCGGGACGCTCATGCGCCACGCCGCGGTCGGCAGGCGCGGCGGCAGGTTCACCTCGGCGTAGAGCGCCTCGAGCGAGTCCCAGTCCACGTGGATGCCGACGAAGTTCCACGCCACGCCACGTGCCTGCTCCTCGGCGAGCGCGTGCTGGCCGTTGAAGTACTCCTTGTCGAGCTTCACCGTCCAGCCAAGGTTGAGCTCGAAGGGCGACGATGTCTGCGCCGGGATGAGCGCCTTGTGCGCGCCCACGTAGTCCACGTCGGCGAGCATGAGGCCGGCCTCGATGCGGGCCATGTCGAGCGCGAGCATGCCGGTCGGGACGATGCCGTACGGCGTGCCCACGGCGATGAGCGCGTCCCACACGGCGAGCGCGTCCGCGGCGTCCATCCAGACTTCGTAGCCGAGGTCGCCAGTGAACCCGGTCCGCGAAATCTCGATCGCGGCCAGGCCGCCGCCCGTTCGCGCGGTGGCCTTCGTGACCTGGAAGTACCTGAGTCCCGACAGGTCGCCGCCGGTGAGCTGCTCGAGCACGACGCGCGCATTGGGGCCCTGCAGCGCGAGCGCGGCGGTCGAATCGGAGATGTCGGCGATCTCCACCTGCATGCCGACCGCGTTCTCGTGCAGGAGGCGCAGCGTCGGGTCGGCGGCGGTCATGCGGAAGCGGTTCTCGTCCAGCCGCGACACGGTGCCGTCGTCGATCACCTTGCCGGCGGAGTCGCACCACGTGGTGTAGGCGACGCGCCCGGGCTTCATGCGCAGCACGTCGCGCGTCACGATGCGGTCGAGCAGCCGCGCGGCGTCGCGCCCGGTGATCATGTACTTGTAGAGCGGCGTGACGTCGAGCAGCGCGGCCGCGTTGCGAATGGCGTGGTACTCGCGGTCGTGCACGAGGTCGTACGAGCTCGCGGCGAGGTAGCCGGCCCAGCGCCGCCAGTTCTGCCCCAGGCAGAGCGGCGCCGTCCGCGCGTGGAACGGCGTCTGCTTCAGCACGCGTCCGGCCGTGAGGCGGAACCGTCGAGCACCGCGGCGAACGCCGACGGCATGCCGCACGCGAGCTGCGCCGCGGCGCGCCCGCAGAGCGCGCCCATCAGGTTGCCGGTGCCGTTGTAGGCGCCCGTCGCCCACACGCCCGTCTCGACCTCCGCGAGCACGGGCAGGCCCGACGTCGAGTACGCCACGCGTGCCGCCCAGCGGTGCGTCACCTGTGCGCGCGAGCCGATCCGCTCGCGCAGGACGCCTTCGAGGTACGACTGGATCTCGTCCGACGGCACGGCCGGCGCGTCCCACTCGCGGTCCATCGCGCGGTCGCGACCCCCGCCGAGTGCGATGCGCCCGTCGGGCAGCTGCTGCCAGTAGTCGTAACCGAAGCGCGAGGACATGGGACTGGAAATCTGCACCGCGGGATCGGGTTCCGTAGCCAGCATCTGGAGCCGGGTGGTCCGCACGCGGCCCCGGAGCGCCGGCAGCACGTGTTCGAGCCCGCCGTCCACGGCCACGACGACGGCGCCGCACCGCACGCACGCGCGTGGCGTGCGCACCTCCGTGCCGGAGAACGACCCGACGCGCGTCCATTCGTGGAGCACGGCGCCGGCCTCCACCGCGCGTCGCGCGAGGGCGCGGCCACGCGCGAGCGGCTGCACCGCCGCATCCGCGGGGACGAACACGCCGCGCCCGAACGGCGTGTCGCGCTCCTCCGCGGCGACGCCGTCGGCGCGCAGGGCGGCGAGCTGGGCCGCACAGTCGGCCCATTCGGCGGGATCGGCGGCGACGCGGAGGTTGCCCGTCCGGCGCACGGCCACCGGCGTGTCGCGGACGGCGCGGTCGATCTCGGCCGCGGTCAGGCGGTAGAGCGCGGCGGCGCGTTCCCGGCCATACGCCGCCACGGCCTCGTGGTGGAACTTCGCGAGGCCGGCGCGCAGGATGCCGCCGTTGCTCCCGGCGGCGCCGCCCGCCGTGACCGTCGCGTCGAGACCGATCACCGAGGCGCCGAGGGCGCGCGCCTCGAGAACCGCGCTGAGCCCCGATGCGCCAAGGCCGATCACGCAGAGATCGGCGCGGACGTCGGCGTCGAGCGCGGGGAAGTGGGGGCCGTGGCCGTCGTCCCAGACGGACGAGGTGGTGGACGGAAGGTCGGGCGACGTCAAGCGGTGGGGTACGTGGCGGATGCAGGGTAACCGCGCGCACCCGGGAAGCGCCACACCGCAGCAGCGCGTGCCGCTACCCGCCGGCGGCCGTCCGGCCGTATGATTGACGGCGCCCCCATCGAGGCTTCCATGCGCACGATCCGCATTGCCATCCTGCTGGCCGTTCCGGCCCTCGCCAGTGCGCAGGGCACGTCAGGCGATTACATCGCCCGCAACTTCCGCTTCACGACGGGCGAGACGTTGCCCGAGGTTCGCATCCACTACACCACGCTTGGCGCGCCGCGCAAGGACGCGGCCGGCGTCACGCGCAACGCGGTGCTGATCCTCCACGGCACGGGGGGCAACGGCACGGACACGTTCCTCGGGCGCAATTGGGCCGGCCAGCTCTACGGCCCGGGTCAGCCGTACGACACCACGAAGTTCTTCGTCGTGCTGCCCGACAACATCGGCCATGGCAAGTCGTCCAAGCCAAGCGACGGGCTGCGCGCGAAATTCCCGAAGTACACCTACGACGACATGGTGCAGCTGCAGTACCTGCTGCTCACCGACGGGCTGGGCGTGAACCACCTACGCATCGTCACCGGCACGTCGATGGGATGCATGCACTCATGGATCTGGCTCTACACGTACCCGGATTTCATGGACGGCGCGGTGCCGCTCGCCTGCGCGCCGAACCCGATCGCCGGGCGCAATCGCATGATCCGCGAGATGATCGTCCAGAGCATCCGCAACGACCCGGACTACCATGACGGCAACTACACGAAGCCGCTCGTGGGCATGAAGGCCGCCGAGGGGTTCCTGTTCATGATGACGAGCGCGCCGAAGGTGCAGCACAAGCAGGCGCCGACCGGCGCCGCGGCGGACTCGATCATCGACGCGTACGTCGCGCGCGGCGCGGCGAACACGGACCCGAACGACATGATCTGGTACTTCGAGGCGTCGCGCGACTACGACCCCTCGAAGCACCTCGACCGCATCACGGCGCCGATCCTCCACATCAACTCGGCGGACGACTTCGTGAACCCGCCCGAGCTGAACAACGTCGCGCCGTACATGGCGCGGCTCAAGGACGCGAAGTTCGTGCTCATCCCGATCAGCGACCAGACGCACGGGCACGGGACGCACTCGCTGCCCGCCGTCTGGGGCGGCTACCTGCGCGACTTCATGCGCACCCTGAAGGAGCGGTAGTCGGCGCGAGGGGTCGTGGCGGCCGGTCGCCCGGCCGGCCCGCGCGTCCCCGCGGCCGACCAGGGTTCAGGGCTGGCCGTCGTTGCGGTAGACGTGCCCGCCCTTCATGACGAAGCTCACGCGGCGCACGGCCGTGATGTCCGTGAGCGGGTTCCCGTCGACGGCGATGATATCCGCCGCGAGCCCCGGCGCCAGCGCGCCGATCTCGTTCGCGAGGCCCAGGGCCTCCGCGTTCACGCTCGTCGCCGACATGATCACGTGCATGGGGCTTTCGCCCGACTTCTGCACGCGGCACACCATGTCCTCGGCGTTGCGCCCGTGTGCGCCGGCCACGGCGTCGGTGCCATAGACGACCTTCAGGCCCTTCGTGGCGAGCGCCCTGCGGATGACGTCGGCGGCGAGCGGGATGGCCCGTTCCATCGCGGCGAACCCTTCGGCGTTGTAGTTGCCGATGCCGTCGTACTTCGCGCGGTTGTCGAGGTAGTTGGTGAAGACGAGCGCGCACTGGGGGTCGAACCAGACGCCGCGGGCGGCCATGAGGTCGAGCGCCTCCTGGTCCACGAACACGCCGTGCTCGACCTGCGTGCAGCCACCGTTCACGCTCGCCTTCACGGACTCCGCCGAGTGCGCGTGGACGATCACGCGCAGGCCCTGCGCGCGCGCCTCGCCGCACACGGCCGCGATCTGCTCGTCCGTGAGCGACTGCCTGCCGCCGTCGCGGATGCTTGCCGAGGCGAAAAGCTTGATGAAGTCCGCGCCCTGCTGCTTGCGCTGGCGCACGAGCGCCCGGAGCGTGTCCGGGCTGCCGCGCTGGAGTGGCGTGAGCGAGGTGACGATCCGCGGACCGGGGAGCCCCTGCGTGGCGATCCATTCGCGCAGGTCCGCGTCCGCCGCGTCGCCGGGGCTCTGGATCGTGGTGAAGCCGGCGTGGAGCGTGGCCGCGGCGTTGGCGGCGGCAGCGAGGATGGACTGCTGCGGCGTGTCGCCGTCGCGCGGCGTGTGGTAGCGGCCCTGGCGGTTGAAGTACCACGTGACGTGCGCGTGGGCGTCGATGAGGCCAGGCATCACCGTGCGGGGCCCCAGGTCGATCGTGCGGACGCCCTTCGCGAGTCCCTGCGGCGCGGCCGTGCGCGGACCGATCGACACGATCTTCCCGCCCTGCACGACGATCGCGGCGTCGTCGATCGTCCGCCCGCGACCGTCGATGGCGCGGGCCGCGTGGATCAGCACGGGCGCCTCCTGGGCTGGAGCCGGTGCCGCCGCGGCGAGCGCGCCGCTGGCGACGAGCGTGGTGTAGCGCAGTGCGGAGGCCCGCGGCCCGCGCATCATCGGGTGGCGGCCACGGGTTCGAGTACCGCGCCCGCCCCTTCCTGCGCGGCGGCGGCGGCGGCGGTGGGCAGCTCCTCGCCGCCGTGATAGTAGCGGATGGCCACGGCCGGCTCGGCGCGCACCGGTACCTGCGACCCGCCCACCGTGAGGGGCGCGGCGCGGGCCGCGAGGAACTCGATGCGCGCGCGCGCCACCGACGGCACCGCGCGCGGCATGACGATGAGCAGCTCGTCCGCGCTCCAGCGATACACGCGGTCGTGCGCGCGCAGCGCGCTGTCGAGCACGCCCGCGAGGTGCGCCAGCAGTGCGTTGGCGACGGCCGGCCCGCGTTCGTTCGCGACACGCTGGTAGTTGGCGATGCGCAGGCGCCCCACCGTGCCGAAGCTCGCGCGCGCGAAGTCGAGTCCCACGAGCGCGTCGAACGCGCGGCGCGTGAGCACGCGGGCGTCCTGGTCGTACAGTTCGCCGAGCCGCTCGCGGTCCTGCACGAGCCGGAGGTGCGCACGCGTATCGTCCGCCTCGCGCCGGCCGTCCTCGATGAGCAGCCGCACCATCGCCCAGGCGAGCAGGAGGCGCAGCAGGAGGTCGGTGTAGAAGCCGTAGCGCGCGAACCGGATGAGCCACGGATTGGTGGTGAGGTCCGGCGCCACGCGCTGCACGCCGTAGAACACCGCCAGCCCCGCCGAGAGCAGCGCGAGCAGCACGAACGACAGCGCCGCGGTGCGGGTGCCCGCGCTCTGCCGCGAGCGGGGCAGCCCGGCAAACAGCCATGCGGCGTACGCCATCGTGAGCGCGCCGAACGGCCCGTGGAGCAGGCGCAGGGGCGCGAGGGGCGTCTTGCTCGTGTCGGCGACGACCGCGAGCACGATTGCCACGGGGATCGCCACCTTCGTCAGCCACCCCGCCACGGTGCCACGCGCATACAGCTGCGCGCCCTTCACGACCATGGCCATGCCGAGCAGCCGGAACATCAGGAACACGAGCGCGGCGAGCTTCGTCGTCGTCGGCGCGACGGGATAGAAGACGCTCGACGGATCCACGAACCGCTCGTAGAACAACCCCGCCGTCAGCGAGACGGCGAAGAACGCGAACGAGGCCTCCCACGCCTTGAAGTACGGCCGCCGGTCCGCCTGGCTGCGGAGCAGCGCGAACACGCCGACCACGACGATGACGCCGAGGAGCTCGGTGAGTGGTCCGAGCGCCGCGAGGTAGAGGTTCGGCGAGAGTCCGTTCACGCGCGGCGCTCCGGCGGGGTGGAGGGGCGGTTCAGCGGTCGGCCAGCGCGCTCGGCGCCAGCGCGCCGAGCGACTTGTTCACGCCGGTGACGATGCGGCGATGGTAGTCGAGCTGCCCGAGGTGGTAGCCAAGGTGCACGGCGAGATGTCCGATGAATCGGCCCGTCGGCAGGCGCACGCCGCCCACTTCGAGCGGGAACGGCTGGTCCATGCGCGCGTCGTCGAGCTGGGCGAGGGCGCGCGCGACCTCGTCGCTCGCGGCCTCGATGTTGCGGATGAGGGTGTCGCGGTCGATCCCGCGGAGGCTGAACTCCGCATCACGGTCGCGCACGTATCCGCTGCCGCCGAGCTGAGCACCGATGAACCAGCGCAGGTTCCCCGCGATGTGGAGTGCGAGGGTACCGGCCGAGTTGGGCACGCCCGGAGGCATGGCCCAGATGGCGGCCGCATCCGGGTACGCCAGGAGTTCGTCGCGGACGGTCGCGAGCTCGCGACCGAAGAACCGCGCGTAATCGCCTTGCACGCTCATGGGATGTGACTCCAATTGATGCAGTGCAAAGGTAGTGCACGGCGTGCGGTCCGTCAGGTGGCGGGTGCGGTTCTCACCACAGTTCGCGGCACGGCCGGGCGCGGCCCCTTACAACTGCGCCCGGCCGCGAAATAACGTTCGCCACCATTTGGGAGGACTCCAGCAATGATGCCGTCCGGTCGTTCCGTCGCTGTCGCCGTCGCCGCGCTCGCGCTCCTCGCCGCGCGCGCCGAGGATCCGCCGCTCCGCGGGTACACGGTGGAGTCGAGCAGGGCGCAGCGCGAGTGGGAGACGAAGTTCCGCGCGATTCCCGATCCCGCGCGCATTCGCCAGATGCTGCAGACGCTGTCGTCGCGCCCGAACCACCTGGGCTCGCCGCACGACAAGCAGAACGCCGAGATGGTGCGCGACGCGTTCCGCTCCTATGGATGGCAGGCCGACATCGAGGAGTTCCATGTCCTTTTCCCGACGCCGAAGGAGCGCCTGCTGGAGATGGTCGCGCCAACGAAGTTCACGGCGCGGCTCGAGGAGCCGACGTTGAAGGAGGACCCGACGTCGGGCCAGAAGTCGGAGCAGCTCCCGACGTACAACTCGTATTCGGGCGACGGCGACGTCACGGCGCCGCTCGTGTACGTGAACTACGGCACGCCGGCCGACTACGAGGTGCTCGAGGCGCAGGGCGTCTCGGTGAAGGGCGCGATCGTGATCGCGCGCTACGGTGGCAGCTGGCGCGGCATCAAGCCGAAGGTCGCGTACGAGCACGGCGCGGTGGGATGCCTCATCTACTCCGACCCGCGCGACGACGGCTACGCGCAGGGCGAGGTGTATCCGGCCGGACCGTGGCGCCCGAAGGACGGGGTGCAGCGGGGCAGCGTGATGGACATGCCGGTGTACCCGGGCGACCCGCTGACGCCGAACATCGGCGCGACCGCGGACGCGAAGCGTCTCGACCGCAAGGACGCGCCGACGATCATGAAGATCCCGGTGCTGCCGATCTCGTACGCCGATGCGCAGCCGCTGCTCGCGGCGATGACGGGTCCGGTGGCGCCGGCCAACTGGCGCGGCGCGCTGCCGATCACGTACCGCATCGGCCCCGGCCCGGCGCAGGTGCACCTCAAGCTCGCCTTCAACTGGGACATCGTCCCGCTGTACGACGTGATCGCGAAGATTCCCGGCTCGACGTGGCCCGACGAATGGGTCATGCGGGGCAACCACATGGACGGCTGGGTGAACGGCGCGCAGGATCCGCTGTCGGGACTCGCGCCGGAGCTCGAGGAAGCGCGCGCGTTCGGTGAGCTGCTCAAGCAGGGCTGGCGGCCGAAGCGCACCATCGTCTACATGGCCTGGGACGGCGAGGAGCACGGGCTCATCGGCTCCACGGAATGGGCCGAGCAGCACGCGGCCGAGCTGCAGCAGAAGGCGGTGCTCTACCTCAACTCCGATGGCAACGGACGCGGCTACCTCGGCGTCAGCGGATCGCACTACCTCGAGACGCTCGTCAACGACGTGGCGCGGGTGATCGAGGATCCGGAGACGAAGGGCACCGTGTGGAAGCGCATGCAGGCCGCGGCGATCCGCAACGGCGACGCCAAGGCGAAGGCCGAGGCCCGCGGCGGCCGCGCCGACCTCCGGATCGCGGCCCTGGGCTCGGGCTCGGACTACACGCCGTTCATCCAGCACCTCGGCATCCCGACGCTCGACATGGGGTACGGCGGTGAGGGCGGCGGCGGCATCTACCACTCGATCTACGATTCATTCAACTGGTACACGCACTTCGACGACACGAGCTTCGTGTACGGCCGCGCGCTCGCGCAGACGGCGGGCACGACGGTCATGCGCGTCGCCGACGCCGAGGTGCTGCCGTACCAGTTCGACCAGCTCGCCGAGACGGCGCGCGGCTACGCGGCCGAGCTCAAGGCGCTGCGCGACGCCGAGGCGGGGCGCATCGCGGAGACCAACCGGCAGCTCGACGACAACACGTACGCGCTGACGAACGACCCGCTGGACCCGAAGCGGCCGCCCAGGCGCGAGGCGCTCGCGCCGGCGCTCGAGTTCAGCGCGCTCGACAACTCGCTCGATTCGCTCACGCGCGCGGCCAGGCGGTACGACGACGCGCAGGCGGTGGCCATGGCGCAGAACCTCGCGTCCGTGGCGCTCGGGCAGCTCAACGGCCTGCTGCGCACCGCCGACCAGACGATGCTGCTCGCGGACGGCCTGCCGAAGCGCCCGTGGTTCCGGCACTCGCTGTACGCGCCGGGCCTCTACACGGGATATGGCGTGAAGACGATGCCGGGTGTGCGCGAGGCCATCGACCTGCATGACTGGAACCTCGCGAACGTGCAGATCCTCAAGGTGGCCGGGGCGCTCGACAAGGAGGCGGCGCTGATCCACAAGGCCGCGGACGTGCTCGAGAAGAAGGTCGTGCCGTAGCTATCGGGCGAACACGACGGCGGCGGCCGTGAACGCCCACGGCCGCTCGCCGGCGCAGGTGCGGCCGAAGCCGCTCCGCCCCTCGAACGTCAGGGTCGTCGCGTCCGTCAGCCGCACCAGCGCGATGCCGCCGTTCTCGAACTCGTAACAGGCGATGCCCGAATCCGGCGTCAGCTGCGACGGCGACACGTTCACGTTCGTGCCCGTGGCCGCGCTCACGGCGTACGCGCCGGCCGGGAACCCGGGCTGCGACGTTCCCATCGAGATGTGCGTGCGCGACGGATCCACGTTGGACGGCGCGATCGCGAGATGTGGCGTTTCCGGATACGTCGGGTGCGACGGGCTGAACCACGCGCCTTGCAGACTGCCCGGCACGTCGCTGGCGATCGACCCACCCAGCGGCGCCACCGTCCGCCGCACCGTGCCGTCGAACGAGCCGAGCATGCCCTGCACGGTCGCCCGCAGGGGCTCGGCGTAGTAGTCGCTGAACGGCACGACGTGGAAGTGGTCGAATCCACTGTTGTTCGCCGTCCACCGCGACGGATTCGCGTACGCGATCGCCGGCACGCGGGCGTCGAACATGGAGAGGTCGAGCCCCGCCGACGTGCCGATCACGTCGCCGGCATGCACCGCGACCCGCACGGGCTTCGAGTAGCATTGCGTGACGCTGAGGCCCGGGTTCGGCGAGTATGCCCTGCACGCCTGGTCCATCGCGCCGATCTGCGCAAGCAGAGCCGCGGCGACCGTTCGCACGTGACCGAACTCGGCGCTCACCTCCGCGCACGGCGAGAATGTCAGCGAGTAGTCCTCGGCCGGCGTGCCGGTCGAATACCTCGTGACCTTCGCCGAGAGGATCGTCACATTGCCGGGGGCGTAGAGCGGCGCCGGCTCTCCGCCGGAGAGGAAACTCGTGAGGTAGATGTACTGGTGGTCCGTCGGGAACGTGTGCCCCGGCGGATTCAGGTTGCCGAGCGGCACCCACCCCATGATGTCGGACCGGGTGAATGGCAGGGCGGTGAAGAACGCACTCGACTGGCCACAGGCGCCGAGAAACGACGTGTCGAAGCCACCGGGCCCGGTGGCGCGGTCGTGATGGCACCCGGCGGCGACCCCCAGCATGGCGGCGACCGCGCCCCGGACGAATGGCGAACGCATGGCGCGAAAGGTGGGTTCGGCACGACCGCCGGTGTATGACGGACGTCACATGGCCGCGCGACCGGGTCAGCGTTAACAGATTGTTCAGGATTCACGTGCATCACGGAATGTCGCGAGCCGTTGCCCCGCGACGTCGCGCTCCCCATATCTGCAGTCGCAGCGTGCGCCGCGATCCCCAACGCGTGGTGCGCCTGCTTCCTCCACTTTCACGGAGCACCCAGTGCGCGACGACGAGCGCGGCGCGGACCCAGCGCCGAACGACGGCCACTCTACGCGCGGGCGGTTCAGCCGGCGCCACTTCCTCGTCCGCGCGGGACAGCTTGGCGCGGCCATGTCCGTGACGTCGCTCGTTCCGGGCGACCTTCTCGCGGATCCACGCGCCACGGCGGCCGGGACAGTGCCGGCCCGCGCGGGCGCCGCCGCGACGGCCGTCGCCGCGCGCGACGCCGCTCAGCAGGTACGCGCGCTCGCGACCGGCCTCGAGTGGCGCATGATCGGCCCGTATCGCGGCGGACGCACGGACGCCGTGTGCGGCGTCGTCGGCCGGCCGAACGAGTTCTACTTTGGCCACGTGAACGGTGGCGTCTGGAAGACGATCGACGCCGGTCGCACGTGGGAGCCCGTGTTCGACTCCCAGCCCGTCGCGTCGATCGGCGCGCTCGCGGTGGCGCCGAGCGCGCCCGACACGGTGTACGTGGGTAGCGGGGAGAGCACGCTCCGCGATTCCAACGGCTACGGCAACGGCGTGTACAAGTCCACCGACGCCGGCAAGACGTGGACGCACCTCGGCCTCGACGAGACGCAGCACATCGGCAAGGTCGCGATCCATCCGAGAGACCCGAACGTTGTGTTCGTGGCGGCGATCGGCCACCTGTACGCGAAGAACCCGGAACGTGGCGTGTTCCGCTCGAAGGACGGCGGCAAGACGTGGCAGAAGGTGCTCGGCACCGACGACGTCGGCGCCGTGGACGTGGTGTTCGACCCCAACAACCCGAACGTCCTCTTCGCCTCGCTGTGGAATGCGCGGCGTCCACCCTGGTACACGTACTCGCCGACCAACGGCCCGGGCGGCGGGCTCTA
>CAZKYG010000235.1:0-5533 GCA_964556915.1 uncultured Gemmatimonas sp. | reverse complement strand
TCAACGGCATCGACTCGATCGACCCCGCCGGGCGCCTGGCCGCGCTGCGCGAGGTGCGCCGCGTGCTCGCCCCGGACGGCGTGTTCGTCTTTTCGTCCCACACGCTCCAGCGGCCGCGCCTGCGCATCGGGCGCCTGCACTGGTCTCGCCCGGTGTATTCCCTGCGCGTCGTGCTCGGAGCGATCCGGAACCGCCTGATGTTCCGCCTCGTGAACGGCCCGCAGGACTTCGCCGCGCTCGAGGCGCGCGGCCATGCCGTGTTCCTCGAAGCGCACCACTTCGCGCTCGCACAGTACTACGTCACGCCGGCCGCCTGCATCCGCGACGTCGAGGGCGCGGGGATGACCGTCACGGAGGTGGTGGCGATGGACGGGCGGTCGCTGGGCGCGCCGTACCGGACGGACGACCCCTGGCTGTTCTACTGGTGCCGGCGCGCAACGTGACGCGGGTGTCCGCGCCACCAGTGCCACCTGCGCCAGCTGCGCCGCCCGGCGTCACGCTCGAGCTGGTGCACGGCCCCCTGCCCGACGCGCTGGCGGCGGAAGCGGATGCCGCCGCCGACAACCCGTACGTCACGCTGCGCGAAACGCGCGCCTCCGCACCCGCGCTGTTGCCACGGCTGCACCACGTGGTCGTGCGGCGCAACGGCTCCCTCGCGCAGGTGCTGTCCGTGCACGAGGCCGGGCGCGCCCTTGTCGCCGTCAACCGATGCGTGGCCCTCCCCGACGACGTGCTCGCGGCGTGCGCGAACCGGCTGTTCGCGGCGTTTCCGGGCACGCGACGGCTCGAGATCGCGAGTGTGCGCGACGACGCGACCCCCACGGGGCCGGGCGCCGCACGCACGCGCCGGATTCCGCGCGGCCTGGAGAATTTCGTGCTCGCGCTGCCCGCGTCCGTGGACGCGTATCACGCGACGTTCAGCGCGCGTTCGCGGCAGAAGTTCCGCAACTACGAGCGGCACCTCGCCCGGGCGCACCCCGCGGCCGCGTGGCGCCTGGCGCGCGACCACGAGATCGACCCGGCACTCGTGGACGGCATCGTCGAACTCAACCACCGCCGCATGGCCGCGCAGGGTGGCCTGTCCGCCATCGATGCCGCGCAGGCGGCCGCCCTGCTGTCGCTCGTGCGTGACGGGGGCGCCGTCGGCGTGTTCGTGGACGGCGCACGCGTGCTCGGGGGCACCATCTGCGCGCGCGTCGGCCGGGGGTGGACCCTCATGGTCCTCGCCCACGATCCCGCCCTCGACGCCATGTCCCTCGGTACGCTCTGCCTCCTGCGGACCGTCGACGCCGCGATCGGCGACGGCGCGACCGTGTTCAACCTGCTCTGGGGCAAGTACGCGTACAAGGAACGGTTCGGCGCGCACGCCATCCCGCTGAGCGACCGGCGGATCTATCGCACCAGGGGCGCCTGGCTCGCGGACTGGCCCGTGAAATTTCCCGTGTACCGCAGGGCGCTGCGGGACGCGTACTGGACGCTGCGCCGCCGCCTGCGACTCGGGCGATTCCTGCCGTGGCGGCATGCCGCCGCGTCACCACCGGTGGACGCGTGAGCGGCGACTACCGGACGCGAGTCGATACGCGCCCGGGCTGCCAGGCGTAGACGAGGGCGAACCACGGCACGTCGCCCGGCGGGTGAAATGGCGGCTTGGTATGCGGGTTGGACTGCTCGTCCTGATCGTGCAGCAGGTACCGGAATCCGCACGCGTCGAGCAGGTCGAGGATGGCGCCCAGCCGCTGCTCGCCGCGTGGCCACCCATGGTACTCGACGACCATCGCCGCGACGTGACGGATGGCACCGGCGTCACGCAGTTCCCGCAACACGTCGAGCTCCGCACCCTCGATGTTCAGCTTGAGGAAGTCGACCGGGCCGGTGATGTGGCGTGAGAGGCGGTCGGCCCGCACCTGGATCGTCCCGTCCGCCGACAGCGCACCACCCGATTGCCCGTCGGCAGCGAACGACATCGTTCCGTCCTCGGCCGCGAGCGCGGCGTTGACGACGGTGACGTGCCCCACGCCATTGGCGGCGAGATTGGCGCAGAGCATGTCCGCGATCGCCGGGTCGGGTTCGAACGCCGTGATCCGCGCGCCAGGATGGTCGCGGAGCGTCGCGAGCGTGAACATCCCGATGTTGGCGCCCCCGTCGATCACGACCGGCGTTTCCGTGGCACTCTCAAACGCATAGATGCGCCGGACAAACTCGTCCTTGTACTGCATGTAGGCGTTCGGCCCGTCGGTCACCCTGAGCCGGAGGCCGGCGAGCGTGACCGTCGCGCCGGCGGGCACACGCCCGAGGTCGCGGCGCAGGCGCTCGAGCGCGAGGACCCGCCGGGCCCGGCCAAGCAGCACGCGAATCCGCCCGAAGGTCACCGGCGCAGCCAGCGCCGCAGCTTGCGGCGCACGCGGCCCATGAAGGTCAACGGCGGCGGACCCACCTCACGGCGCCAGAGGTCGCCGGACCCGGGCTGCTCCACCACCGCGGGCCACCGCACCGCCGCCGGGTCCGGTGCCGGCCGCACGTCCTCCTCCCAGCCCTTCCCGTTCGGCGAGTTCGTGGCGCGCTCGTCGTAGCCGGTGTGGCGCACCATCGACGTCGCCGGAAACAGGAACAGGCCGCCCCGTGCAAGCATGTGCAGGTTGAATCGCCGGTCCCAGTGGCCGCGCGCTTCGTCGTTGTCCACGGGCGTCGCGAGGTCGTACCCGAAACGGGTCACGTCCACGCCCTTCGCCGCACACTCGCGCAGCAGGTCGAGTGAGTTGGTCTCCCGCACGCCGGCCCACGCGCGGCGCCACGTGCCCCACATGAGGCTCGACATCCGTCCCGTGAAGTACGGCTGCGTCTGGCCCGCGGGCGTGAGCCGCGGGTGGGCCCAGGCCGTCACGCCCATGGCCTTCGGCGTATCGGCGTAGTGCCGGAGCGCGCGCACGAGGAAGTCGTACGTGCCCGGGACGAACTCGAGGTCTTCTTCCACCATCACCGCCGCATCGTGCCGGTCGAGCACATGGCTGATGCCGCGCAGTTCCGACGTGCCCACGCCCAGGTTCTGCGGCGCGGCGATCACCTCGATCCGGGTCCAGTCCACGGCGTGCAGCAGCGCGCGCACCGCGATCACGTCGTCCCTCACGGCGGCGTCGCGCGCGCCGTCCGAGAACGCGTAGATCAGCGGAACGGCATTGGCCCGCAACGACGCCAGGCAGCGCTCGAGCAGGTCGGGCCGGCGATACGCGAACAGCGCGACGGGGATCGTGTCGAGGGTCACGCCGCCCCCGCCTCCGCGGGACGCCGCCCGCGTGCGCACGCGACGAGCGCCTCGGCATACGTCGGCGCGAGCCGGTCCCACGAAAACCGCTCGTACGCCGAGCGGTGCCGCGCGGCGGCCCCGTCGCGCGGCTGCCGCAGCACACGTTCGAGGCTCGAGGCGAGCACGCCGCTCACGCGCAGGTCGGCGAGCGTGCCGAGTCCACCCAGCACGTAGGCGCTGGTGGCGCTGTCATGCGCCACGCACGGCAGCCCCGCCGCGAGGGCCTCCACCTGGGCGATGCCGAACCCCTCGACCAGCGACGCGAGCACGAACGCGTCGGCCGCGCGGTATGCGTCGCCCATCGCCTCGCGCGGCAGTGTGCGGATCGTGCACCGCCCGCCAAGGCGCTCCGCGGCGCGCCGGCGCACGGCGGGCGTCTCGCGCGATTCGGCGCCGACGAGCAGCAGGTGCGGCTGCGACGGCATGGTCGCCACCTCCTCGATGACATAGGTCATGCGCTTGATCGTCTCGTCCAGCATCCCCACCGACAGCACAAGCGGACCGGCTGCCGGCACGCCCAGCCGTTCGCGCAGGCCCGCGCACTCGGCGTCGTCCGCGGGCCGGAAGTCGCGCGCGATGGCCACGCCGTGCGGCAGCAGGAACTGCCGGTCGGCGGGCTCTCCGCGGGCGAGCGCGCTCGCCAGGTGCTCGGGACTCACCTGCTGCACCATGTCGCAGCGCGTGAAGGCGCGTGTGGCCACGCCACCGTTGTAGAACAGCAGGCGGTACCGCGCGCGCGTCAGCCGCCGCCAGTGCCAGCACGCATTGCCGAGGTTCACGTCGGCGAAGTACACGAGGTCGGGCTCCTGCGCGAGCAGCGCGCCCGCGAACCCCGCGAAGAACGTCGCCTGCTCCACGTAGTAGGCGTCGCGCCCGAACACGGCACCAATCGCGCGCGCGGCGCGCCCCGCGCGCGGCAGGTTCCACACGGCCCGTTCCCCTGGCGCGATGTCGCCGCCGCCGCCGAACACGGTGACGTCGAGCTCGGGAAACCCCCGGAGCGCCGCCGCGCACGCGCGCGTGAACGTCTCGAATCCCCGGCGCTCGCGTCCGAGGCCGGTGCACGGGAAGAAGACGCGCACCGGCGCGCGGCTCAAGCGCCACCCCCGAGCAGCCGGCGGATGGCCCCGCGCGCGTTGCGCCCCAGCAGCGCGGGCGGATAGCGCCGGACGGCCGCGCCGAAGAGGCGGCGCGCGTCGTCGCGCCGGCCCGCGTCCGCCGCGCGCGCCGAGTGCGTGTACATTCCGCCGGCCTTCAGCATGCGGATCCGGTGGCGCGCCAGCCACCGCTGATGGAGCGGCAGGCGGGGCAGGTAGCGCTCACAGATGCGGTCCCAGTCGGGCTCGCGCAGGTCGGTCTCCGCCACCGTCTTGCTCGCGGGATGGAAGCGGTACGACGCCAGCGGCCGGTCGATCGGCACGCAGTGCTCGCCGCGCGCCAGGAGGTTGGCATACAGCTCGATGTCGAAGTACCAGCGCATCGACACGTCGAACCCGCCCGTCGCGCGGAGCGTTTCCAGCGTCCACGCGTGGCCGGGCTGCGCCGCCTGAAACCGCAGCGTGAGGCAATCGAGCAGCGACCGCGGCACGCTCGGCAGGTGCCACTCGAGGGTGGGCGCCGCCGCCGTGCCGAACCCGATCACACCGCCCGCGACCCAGTGCACCCCCGGTCCCCGCCGAAATGCGTCGAGCATCGCGTGCAGCGCGCCCGGCAGGTACGTGTCGTCCGAGTTCAGGAACGCGACGTGCTGGCCGGTCGCGCGCGCAATGCCCTTGTTGATGGCGTCGGCCTGGCCCTGGTCGCGCTCGGACACCCACCACGCGAGGTGCTTCTCGTACTTCCGGATGACCGCGACGCTGTCGTCGGTGCTCCCACCATCGACGATGCAGTACTCGAGTCCGGGCACGTCCTGTGCGAGCACGGACTCGATGGTTTCGGCGAGATACTGTCCCTGGTTGTACGAGGGAGTGATGATCGTGAACGGCGGGCGGCCGGTCATGCGCGCTTCCTCGCCATGAGCAGCTGCATGTCGGCCGCGCGGCCGCGCCACCGCTCCCACGCGTCGCGCCGATACCGCGGCTCGAACAGGAGGTACGTCTCGCGCACCTCCACGTCGCACCCGGCGGCGGCGAGCGCGCCCTCGATACGCTCCCACTCGATGTGGTCGTCGGGCCAGATGTGCAGGTCGCCCTCCGGCATCCATCGCGGATTGCGCCACCGCCGCCACTCCAG
>CAZKYG010000234.1:0-5628 GCA_964556915.1 uncultured Gemmatimonas sp. | reverse complement strand
CGAACACGTCGGGCGACGTGGAGGCGGTCTATTACAACCCCGACGCGCCGGACAGCGCCGTCATGGCGCTGCGCACCACGTCGAAGATCACCCTCCCGTTCACGGCCATCACGTACCCGGACACGAACTACCTCACCGGCGGCGTGAACAGCAACGCCGAGACGATCTCGTTCTACTTCTCGAAGGACTCGAGCACGTCGCGCACGGACGACTACATCATCTTCCGCCGCATCAACAACCTGGCGCCGGAGGTCGTGGCGACCAACGTGCTCAGGACCTCTGGCACGAAGTTCTTCCAGTTCTACCGGGATTCGACGCCGGCCACCGGCGGCCAGACGAAGCTGGTGCAGGTCACGAGCGGGCTGCCGTGGCGGCACACGGTGCCGATCCACCTGTCCATCACCGATACCGGCACGGTCGCGCGCATTGACAGTCTCCGGGCGGTGCGCGTGAACTTCACCATCACCAACGGGCTGTCGGGCACGAAGGAGCGACTGCGCTCGTTGACGCGCCTCATCCGGTTGCCCAACGTCGGGCTGGCGAACACCAAGACCTGCGGTGATGCGCCGATCTTCTCGGCCACGCCGGCGGCCACGGTATCCACATCCACGGGCGTACCGATCGTCACGGTCACATGGGCGGCGTCGGTCGACGAAGCCGCCGGCGAGCAGGACGTCCAGCGATACGTGATCTGGAAGCGCCTGTCCAGCGTCACCGACTGGGGCGATCCGTACGCCACGATCCCGGGCGGCTCGACGACCTATTCCTTTGCCGACGCGACGGTGACGAGCGGGCTCACGTACTACTACGCGGTTGCCGCGCAGGACTGCACACCGACGCTGTCGTCACAACGCACTTCGAATGCCATTGCCATCCCGTAACCGGACGGATCCCATGCGTCCCCAACCCCGGCGCGGTGTCGCGCTCATCATCGTCCTGCTGGTCGTGCTCGCCGTTGCGGCGATCGCCTCCGGCGCCGCGTTCCTCGGCCTGAACACGCAGCTCATCGCCAAGTACCACAACCGGCTCAGCATGCTGGAGTCGGTCGCGGACGCCGGCCTTGAGCAGGCGCGCTCGGCCCTGAACGCGAACAAGGCGCTGTACCCGTCGTCGGGGTACGTGACGTACGAGAACAATGCGTCCGTGACGGACGCCAGCGGCGCCACGATCTCCGGCGTCAAGCGGACCACGTACATCGGTCCGACGGGCATCAGCACCGGCCAGTACGGCGTGTTCGGCAGCATCGTCACGGTGGTCACCGATGCCAACGGCAACCGCATCGTGCGGCGCGCGGAGGCGGTGCAGGAGAGCTTCGCGAAGTTCGCGTACTTCACGGACATCGAAGGCTCGATCGTCTTCGGCGTGAACGACATCCTGTACGGCCCGGTCTTCTCCAACGACAACATCCAGCTGCAGTCGGCGTCGGCCGGTGCGGGCGCCACCTTCTACGGCACCCTCAAGACCGCCGGGACCATCACGAACCGGTCCGCCGGCAACTACAAGGCGAATCCCAAGTACGTCGAGAACGCGCCCGCCATTGCGTTTCCGACGGTCGCCGACCTCACCAAGCTGCTGGCGCAGGCCACCATCGGCGGCACGAACTTCACCAGCTCCACCGCGGGCAATCAGGGGCAGGCCTCCATGCGCATCGAGTTCGTGGCCGTGGACCTGAATGGGGACGGCGACACGAGCGATTCCGACGAAGGCTTCATCAAGGTGTACAAGGTGGCGAACACGGCCAACTCGTGGTGGGTGGTGGCCGACACCGCGACCGACTACAACTCCAAGGGCCTGCAGAACTCCTGGAACTGCGGTCACATCCTCACGAGCGGCACCGGCAACCACTCCTACTTCAAGATCTACCGGCATCACACCGGCACGAGCAACTCGTCGGACCAGAAGCCGTGGGCGATCAACAACGGCACCAGCCGGTACTGCTATCTCGGTGGTTCCGACATTCTCAACGACTGGACCACCAGCCCGGGCCACGGGGCGTTCCTCGCCACCGACTCGCTCGGCTCGTGGCAGGCGTGGACCGGCACGGTGGATCCGCGCGTGACCGCCGCGCGCCCGTACGACGCCGCGTATCTCTGGCCGATCAGCCGCGCGCTGAACCCGAACTTCAAGGGCGTCATCCACGTGACCGGCAAGGTCGCCATCAGCGGCACGGTGCGCGGCAAGATCACGCTCGCGGCCACGGACAACATCATCATCGCCGACAACATCAAGTACGTGACGGATCCCGGCGGCACCGTGCCGTGCAACTCCGACACGCGCGACATCCTTGGGCTCTTCAGCGGCAACGACGTGATCGTCGCCAACAACATGATCAACGCGCCGTGGGGATCGACGAGCGGCGGCAGCGTACGCACGTGGGCCAACCGCAGCGGCGACGAGTACATCCACTCCGTCGTGCTCGCGCTCAGCAACTTCACCGTCCAGGACTACGGCGACGGGTCGACGAGTTACGAAGATTGCGAGGGCGCCAACGACGGGCGTGGCTGCCTGTACCTCACCGGCGGCATCATCCAGGAGCAGCGTGGCGCCGTCGGCCTCACGGACGGCCACGGCTATATCAAACGCTACCAGTACGATGCCTGCGCCGGCCTGAACCCTCCGCCGTACTTCCCGACCACGGGCCGGTTCGCCCGCGGGCACTACTACGAGGTTGAGCCGACCAACTTCAACATCACCACGTACTGGGCCTCGCTGGTTCCGTAGCGTGCCGTTGCGCCGGGGCACAGGGGCGGGCCGATGTCGGCCCGCCCTTTGCGCTTCGCGTCGCCTCGGTCCGGTGCCTAGTTTTCACCACGATGGCCGACTCCCTGACTGCGCGTATTGATCGCGCGCTGACCACCGTCGTGAACGCGCGGACCGGCACGAACGTTGTCGCCGGCGAGCAGGTCCGCGATATCGCCACCACGCCCGACGGCCGCGTGCGCCTCGCGCTGCTCCTGGCGCCGACCGATGACCCCACGCTGGCTCGCGACGTGCGGCGTGCCCTCGAAGCCGTCGACGGCGTGCGCGACGTGCGCGTGGACGTGGCGGCGGGCGCCGCCGGCGCCCCGCCACCGTCGACGCCCGCCCGGCGCAACCCGCTGCCGGTCATGGACGCACCGCAGTCAGCGCAGCGTGCCGTGCCGGCTCCGACGCCGCAGGCCTTCCCCACGCTGGGACGCATCATCGCCATATCGTCGGGCAAGGGCGGGGTCGGCAAGAGCACGGTCACCGTGAACCTCGCGGCGGCGCTCGCCGCCCGCGGCCGTCATGTCGGTCTCATGGACGCGGACATCTACGGCCCGGACATCCCCCGCATGATGGGCGTGAGCGCCCAGCCGGCCGTCGAGAACGAGAAGATCGTCCCGCTCGAGGCGCATGGCGTGAAGCTCATGTCCCTCGGGTTCCTGGTGGAGCGCGACCAGCCGGCGATCTGGCGCGGGCCGATCGTGATGAAGATCATCAACCAGTTCCTCCGCGACGTGCGTTGGGGCCGGCTCGACTATCTCCTCGTGGACATGCCGCCGGGCACGGGCGACGCGCAACTCTCGCTCGTCCAGGCGGCGCACATGCACGGTGCCGTCATCGTCACGACGCCGCAGGAGGTGGCCGTCGGCGATGCGCTGCGCGGCGCGAAGATGTTCGAACGCGTCGGCGTCCCGATCCTGGGTGTGGTGGAGAACATGAGCTGGTACGAGGCGCCGGACGGGCAACGCCTGCCGCTGTTCGGCGCGGGGGGCGGCGCGCGTCTCGCCCTGGAACTTGGCGTCCCGCTCCTGGGCGAGGTGCCGCTGCATCAGGCCGTGCGTGAGGGCGGCGACGGCGGGACCCCGATCGTCGCGTCGGCGCCGGACACGGCGGCGGCGCGCGCCCTCACCGCCGTCGCCGAGTCGCTCGACCGGAGCTGACGGGTGCCCGGCCCGATCATCACGCTGCTGACCGACTTCGGCACGGCAGACGGCTACGTGGCGGAGATGGTGGGCGTGCTGATGTCGCTCGCGCCCGAAGCGCGTATCGTCAACGTGTCGCACGAGATCCCGCCGCAGGACATCGCGCGCGCGCGCCTCTCCCTGTCCCGCTACTGGCGGCGGTTTCCGCGCGGCACGGTCCATCTCGTGGTGGTCGATCCCGGCGTGGGGACGGCGCGGGCGGCACTCGCCGTGGACAGCGACGGCCGGTTCCTCGTCGGGCCGGACAACGGCGTGCTGTCACCGGCGATTTCGGTCGGCGATTCCGCGGTGGTGCAGCTCGACGTGCCCGGCGGCGCATCGCCGACCTTTCACGGACGCGACGTGTTCGCGCCGGCGGCCGCGCGGCTCGCGCGCGGGGAGCCGCTGGCGATCCTCGGCCGCCGCCACCGGTCGTCCGTCGTGGTGCACACGCCCGTGCCCGTGCGGACGGGCGACGGCGTGGTGTCCGGCGAGGTGATCGCGATCGACCGCTTCGGCAACGCGATCACGAACCTCGAGCACGCGGAATCCGATACCGTCGTCGTGGCCGGCTGGGTGATCCCGGTCGTGCGCACGTTCGCCGACGTGGACGTGGGCCGCACGTGCGCGCTGGTCGGATCGGCCGGGCTGCTGGAGGTCGCGGTGCGGGATGGCAGCGCGGCCCGGACCCTCGGCCTTGCGGTGGGTACCACGGTCGAGTCGGGCGACGCCCGCGGCCGTCGCGCCGTGTGACGGCCGGCCTGATGCGTCGCCGCGTCAGCGGCGGACGATGTCGACCTTGCCGAACGCCGCCTTGGCTTCCACGCGCACGTGGCGTGGCGCGTCGTCGTAGCCGGGCGACACCCAGTCGTCGCCCCGGCGCGTGAGTCCCGCGCGCCCGAAGTCCGCGAGGAACGTGCTGGCGGTCACGCGCACCCCCGTGCCTGCGGGAATCCGCAGCGTGGCCTTGCCGAGCGCCACGTTCAGGACAACGTCGATGTCGCCGGTCCAGTCGCCGTCGAACTCGTAGTCGAGCCCGCCGACGCCGACGTTGATGGCGAGCCGCGTGGCGCGAAGGTTGCCGCCGTGGCGCACAGTCACATCGGCGGCGCCCACGTCGAGCGACATGCTGGCGAGCGCCGCGGTGTTGGGGCGGTCCACGTCCACGTGCGCCTCCGTGGCGCCCGTACGGATGTCGAGGTCACTCAGCTTGAGCCCGCCCAGCTGGACGTCGGCCCGTGTGGCGCCGAGCTCGATCGCGAGGCGCAGCGGCACGCGGTCCGTGAGCTCCACCCGCAGATGGTTGGGATCTTCCTGGCTGCCTTTCCACGAGGACATGCCGGCGCTCCGCGTGCCGAGCCGGAGTTCTCGCGCCGCCTCGTCGAATGCGGCCTGGGGCGACGTACGGTCGGCGTCGTACCGGAGGCTCATGCGATAGAGCCACGCACCCGATGCGGGGAGGATCTCGGCATTGCCGGCGCCGTACTGCACGCGGACGCCGACCGGATCCGTGCCGGCGAGCTGGCGCGAGGATTCCAGCGTGCGCCAGTCCTGGGCGCCGGCAACCGCCGGCAGCGCGGCGGCGAGCAGGACGAGCGCGCGCGTCACCGGGGTCCGGGCGAGGGCGTGGCGACCGGGCGTCGCGCGGCGACCACGCCGGCGACCGGCGTTGGCGTCTGCCAGCTCGACGACGCCATCGCGC
>CAZKYG010000233.1:0-11574 GCA_964556915.1 uncultured Gemmatimonas sp. | reverse complement strand
CGCGCCCGTTCCGCGGCCCGGCCGCGCGCCTGGCGCCGACGGCGCTCCTCCTGCTGGCGGCCGCGGCGGTGGTCGCGGCGGTGGTCGCGGCGCCCGCCGCCGCGCAGGACAGCGTGGCGCAGGGCGTCCGCGTCGGGCTCGGCTATGCAGCGAACGGCAAGCCGGGCGTCGCATTTATCCCCGTGACAGGTGCGAACGCCGATTCTGTCCAGACGATGATGACCCGCGACCTCGACTTCAGCGACCGGGTGACGGTCATTGCGCTCGACAGCACCGCGGCGACCTCCGGCCCGCTCAACTATGACCTCTACGCGAAGCTGAACGCCGTCGCGGTCGTGCAGGCGTCGGTCACGCCGGGCGGCACGCTGCATGTGGCCGTGCACGGCGTATCGGACAAGCGCGTGGTGCTGGTCATGGACATGGCGCTGCCTGCGCCCGCGCTGTCACGCGACTGGCGCCACGTGGTGCACGTGGCCTCGGACTCGGTCGAGTGGGTGGTGATGGGGCAGCCGGGCATCGCGAGCACGCGCGTCGCGTACGCCGTGCGCGGCGGACCGATCCAGTTCATCGACACCGACGGCGGGGGTGTGTACACGGTGCCCGGCAGCGCGGACTGCCTGTCGCCGGCGTGGGATGCGACCGGGAAGTGGCTCGCGTGCAACGCCCTGCCGGACGGAAAGTCCGGCTCGCGGATCGTCGTGCGTGACCTCGAAACCGGGAAGACCTGGTCCACGCGCGTCGCCGCCATGAACCAGACGGCGGCATTCTCGCCCGACGGCACGCAGCTCGTGTTCGCGTCGGGGTCGGACGCGTCGGACCTCTACACGGTGGCGCCGTTCTCCACGGACACGCCGCGGCGGCTCACGTCGCGTCGCGGCAGCCTCAACATGGGGCCGACGTTCAGCCCCGACGGGCGACGCATCGCGTTCACGTCGAGCATCCTCGGGCATGCGGAGGTGTATATTATGGACTCGGACGGATCGAGCGTCGATCTGCTTACCAGCAGCGGATTTGGCGACGATCTGTATCGGTCGAATCCCTCATGGTCCCCGGATGGGCGTCGGGTGGCGTTCCAGTCGCGGATCAAGGGCGTTTTTCAGGTCATGACGATCTCGGTGCGCGACAAGTCGACGACGCAGCTGACCAGCGACGGGGAGAACGAGGATCCGAGCTGGGCGCCGGATGGACGGCACATGGTTTTCGTCAGCAATCGCACGGGTTCGCCCCAACTCTGGGTGCTGGATGCCGAGAGCTCACGGGCCCGTCAGCTCACCCATGGCGCCCGCGCGCAGAATCCGGCGTGGTCGCCACGACTCGGTGTCACTCGCCAGCCCTGACGGGCCCCACGATCCAGGAGGAAACGCAATGCGCACGTCCCGGATTCCCGGACTGATCGTTCTCGCCGCCGTCGCGAGCGTGGCCGCTGCGTGCGGCAAGAAGCCCGCACCCGCGCCGCCCCCGGCGCCCGCGCCGGCCCCGCGCGTCAACCAGGATTCCATCGATCGCGCCAACAAGGCGCGCGCCGACTCCATCGCGCGTGCCGCGGCGGCGGCTGAAGAGGCGCGTCGCGCCGCAGCGGCGGCCGAGGAGGCGCGCCGGCTCGAGGCCGCGCGCGCGGCGGCGCGCAACACGCTGGTGGCGAAGGTCTACTTCGACCTCGACAAGGACGAGATCCGCGACGACCAGCGCGCGACGCTGGACGCCAAGGTGCCGATCCTCAACGCGAATCCCGACATGCGCATCATGATCTCGGGGAACACCGACGACCGCGGCTCCGACGAGTACAACCTCGCGCTGGGCCAGCGCCGCGCCGCGAGCGTGCGACGGTACCTGGCGTCGCGCGGCATCGCCGAGAATCGGATGGACGTGCAGAGCTTCGGCGAGCAGCGGCCGGTCGCGCAGGGTGAAGACGAGGCGGCGTGGTCGCAGAACCGGCGCGCCGAGTTCGAGATCACCGCCGGCGGCAACCCGCTCAAGGTTCCGTGAGCCGGATGCGTGGCCTCCGCCTGATCCTGCCGGTCGCCCTCGCGGCGACCGGCGGGTGCCTGGCCACGCGCAGTGACGTCGAGCAGCTGCAGCTCGGCGTGAACGCGATGCGCGATTCCATGCGCGCGCAGCAGGCCCGGTCGGACTCGACGACGCGTGCGCTCATTCGCGAGATGTCCCAGCAGCTCGGGCAGCAGTTCTCGCGGCAGTTCGCCACGCTCAGCGATTCGGTGCGCGACGTGTCGGCGGGCCTGCAGCGCCTCCAGGGCGACCTGTCGCTCGCGATGCACGACCTGAACACGCAGATGGTTGCCGTGCAGGAAGGGATCGGCGTGAGCCAGAAGCGCCTCTCGGAGCTGCGGTCGTCGGTCGAGGCGATCCCGGCGGTTCCCCCGACGGCGACGATGCCGATGGGGGCGGCACCGGGGAACCAGGGCCGCGGCGGCGCGCCACCGCAGGCGGGGACCACGGCGTCGCCGGCGTCGCCGGCGGCGCCCCCGCCGGGCACGCTCTGGATGCTGGGCCGCGACGCCCTCGCCAAGGGCGCGACGGCGTCGGCGCGCGAGAACTTCCAGACGCTCGTGACCAGCTACCCCGACCACGAACGCGCGCCCGACGCGCAGATGTACATCGGCGACGCGTTCGCCTCGGAGGGCAACAAGCCCGCGGCGGACTCCGTGTACGCGCTCGTGGTCACGAAATACCCGGGCTCGGCCCAGGCGGCGCGGTCGCTCTACAAGCGGGCGCAGTTCGCGATCGAAGTGGGCGACAAGACTCGTGCCCGCACGTTGCTCCAGGAACTCGCCGACAAGTATCCCAGGTCGAACGAGGCCCTCCTGGTCGGCGACCTGCTGAAGTCCCTGAACAAACCGTAGTCTTCGCGCCGCCCGGCGCCGCCCCGCGTGCCCCTCGACCAGCCCAACGACGCAGGAGAGATGCCGTTCCTCGACCACCTCGAGGAGCTGCGCTGGCGCATCGTCAAGGCCCTCGTGGCCGTGATCATCGGGTTCTTCGTGTCGATGACCGTGTGCACGAACTACGACGTGATTGCGCTGATGGTGAAGCCGATCGTGCCGTACCTGCACGGCAAGAACCTGATCGTCACGCACCCGGTCGAGAAGTTCACGATCCTCCTCAAGGTCGCGACGGGGTTCGCGATCGTCCTCGCGAGCCCCGCCGTCGCATACCAGGTCTGGGCGTTCCTCTCGCCGGCGCTCACGGCCAGGGAACGCAAGGTCATTGTGCCGGTATTGATCTTCGCGGCCGTGCTGTTCCTGTCGGGCGTCGCGATGTCGGTCTTCGTGTTCGTGCCCGTCACGATGGGGTTGATGGACAACATCAAGACGGTCGCGATTGAACCGTTCTACTCCGCGGGCGAGTATTTCGGATTCCTGTTCTCCGTGTCCCTCGCGTTCGGCGTGATGTTCGAGTTGCCGATCCTCATCCTGGCGCTCACGGCGCTGGGGCTCGTCACACCCGGATTCCTCGCCAAGTACCGCCGGCATGCGTTCGTCGTGCTGCTGGTGGCATGCGAAATCATCACCCCGGGCGACTTCATCATCTCGACCCTCATGCTGTTCGTGCCCGTGTACGGCCTGTACGAACTGAGCATCATCGCGTCGTGGGTCGTCCATCGCACGCGGATGAAACGGAAGGCGGAGGCCGAGGCGATCGGGGCCGGGGCCGCGGCGTGAGTCGGTGCCGCGCCCGGCTCTGGCACGCGGCGCTGGCGGTGGCACTGTTCGCGCCGCTCGCGCAGGCCCAGGTCGTTCCGAACCGCCCGCGACCCGTCCAGCAGCAGGGCGCGGGCCGCGGCCGCACGCAGTCCCCCGACTCGGTCGCGAAGAACCTGCCCAAGGCCAACTGGGGGCCGCTCGACTCCGTCGCGCTCGAGCTCCTCAAGCGCCCCGGCATGTCGAGCGTCCGCTACCAGGGTGAGGCCGTCGAGTTCCGCGCCAGCTCGGGCGTCGTGAAGCTTTCCGGCAAGACCGGCGCGCGGGCGGTCGTCGAGCGCGACCAGACGTCCCTCATCGCCGACACCATCGAGTTCGCCCAGCAGAGCGACAGCATCCGCGCCAACGGCGACACGATCGTGATGCACGATCCGTCGCATGGCGACGACTTCTTCGCGCTCCACCATCTCGCGTACGACCTCAGCCGCCGCGAGGGCACCGCCTGGGACGTTTCGACGTCCACGCAAACGACCCAGACGTGGTACGTCGAGGCGCATCGCGCCGGGTTCGCCGCCGCCGACTCCGCCGCGGGCCGCGACAACATGTTCTATGGTGCCGACGGCACCATCACGTCGTGCACGGATTCCGTGCTGCACTACCATTTCGGCGCGAAGGAGATCAAGCGGGTCTCGAACGACTTCCTCGTCGCGCGCAACGTGACGATGTACGTCATGGGCGTGCCGGTCATGTGGCTGCCGTTCATCTTCCAGGACACGCGCAGCGGGCGCCGGAGCGGCATCCTCACGCCGCGCTTCGGCATCACCGAGCTGGTGCGCAACAGCCCCAACTATCGTCGCACGGTCGAAAACCTCGGCTACTACTTCGCGCTGTCCGACTACCTGGACCTGGCGACCTCCGTGGACTGGCGGTCGAGCGCCGACGCCACCGATGCCGACCCCGGGTGGACGCGGTGGAACGCCGAGGTGCGCTATCGCTGGCTCAACCGGTTCGCCTCAGGCCGCATCGGCGCGAGCTTCCACACGCTGAGCAACGGCACGTCGAACACCCAGATCTCGTGGTCCCATACGCAGGACTTCTCGACGCGCTCGCACCTGACCACGAACCTCAACTTCGCGACGAGCACGAGCGTGCAGCGCCAGACCGCGCTCGCGCCGCTCGCGGCGCTCGCGACGATCGCCTCGCAGGCCAACTACCAGCGCGACCTCGGCCAGATGCAGCTCAGCATCGGCGGCACGCGCCGCCAGTACCCCGGCCGTCCGCAGGTGGACCAGGACTTCCCCAACCTGAACCTCACCTCGCGGCCGCTCAGCCTCGGCGAGTGGCTCACGTGGACGCCCGGGCTCAGCGTCACGACGTCCACAAGCTCGCACCTCGACGCCCAGGGCGATTTCTCCCGGAAGTACGTCCAGCGCGCCGACGGCACGATCGACAGCGTCAAGATCGACCGGAGCACGCACAGCTCGGCGGTGACGCTCACCACGCCGCTCAAGGTGTTCGACTTCCAGATCACGGCGGCCATCCGCGCGAACGACCGCGGCAACGACTACCCCGAGTTGCGCACGATCGTGGATCCGGTCGACACCAGCCGGAAGAGCACCCGCGTCTATGAACGCACGTGGCTCAGCCAGGTGGACTTCGACCTCGGCATGAACCTGCCGAACTTCTTCAGTGGCACGTGGAACCTGGTGCCGTCCATCTCGATGGCGAACGTCGCGTCGGGCGCGTTCCTGGTGCGCAGCGAGCGGACGGGGAGCCGCTGGGTGGCCCAGGGCAAGCGCTTCAGCTACGGCCTCGGGATCTCGCCCACATTCTTCGCCCTCTACGGCGGGTTCGGGCCCGTCGCCCGGCTGCGGCACTCGATCCAGACGACGCTCAGTTACTCGTACTCCCCGGCCAAGGCGGTGTCGGCGGACTACCTCGCCGCGCTCGGCCAGACCCAGACCGGCTTCCTCGGGTCGCTGGCGCAGAACCGCATCACGCTGGGCATCCAGCAGAACATCGAGGCCAAGCTCAAGTCGCCGGGCGACTCGCTCAGCCCCGACGGTGGGCGGAAAATCAAGCTGCTCTCCATGCAGTTCTCGCCGCTCACCTGGGATTTCGAGCGGGCGGCGAAGTCGAAGAGTCACTCCGGGTTCGCCACGGACCGGTTCGACGTCTCGCTGCGGTCGGACCTCCTCCCGGGATTCGACGCCGGAGTGTCGTACTCCCTCTTCCAGGGCAGCGTGCTCTCGGACTCCGCGGTCTTCAGCCCGTACCTCGAGTCGGTGCGCGCGTCGTTCAGCCTTGGCGCGGGGTCCGGGCTTGGCGCGCTGTTCGGCCGCCTGTTCGGCGGGCCGGCGCTCCTGGAAACGACGGCGACGGCGCGCGACACGTCGGGCGCGCCGGCTGCCGGCGCGCAGGCGCCGGAGCCCATCGCCGGCAGCGCGGGCCAGTCGATCCGCGGGTCGGGGCTCGACGTGCCCACCGGGAAGGGGCTCGAGGCGCAGATCTCGTTCACCCTCAACCAGCAGCGGCCGCCGGTCGGCGGACACGTGGTGGACTACGATCCCACGCTGCAGTGCGCGCCCTACAAGGACGTCAACGCCCTCCAATACGACATCTGCGTCCGCAACGCCCTCGCCGCGCCGCCCACCGACGTGAACGCGACGCAGACGACGGCGGGGGGCACGTTCTTCCGCGTCCCCGCGCAGGCGAACGTGCAGGCGCGCCTCGGCTTCAGCCTCACGCCCAAGTGGGCGGCGAGCTGGTCCACGAACTACGACTTCCAGCGGAGCGAGTTCGGCCTCCAGTCGGTGACGCTGCGCCGCGAGATGCACGACTGGGACGCCGTGTTCGGGTTCACGCAGGCGCCGAACGGCAACTTCTCCTTTACCTTCTTCATCGCCCTCAAGGCCGAGCCCGACATCAAGTTCGACTACAACCGCTCGACGTACGGCAGCCAATCCGGAACCACCCCCCCATGACGACAGCCGCAGTCACGATCGATGGGCGCACGCTCACGCTGCGGGCCCTGCGTGCCGTTGCGGTGGACGGCGCCCGCGTGGCGCTCGCCGACGACGCACGCGTCCGGATGGTCGCGAGTCGCGCCGTCGTGGACGGGATCGTCGCGTCCGGCGCGGCGGTGTACGGCGTGACCACGGGCTTCGGCAAGATGTCCGACGTGCGGATCCCGCCCGACAAGCTCGCGGAACTGCAGGTGAACCTCGTGCGCTCGCACGTGACCGGCGTCGGCCCGCTGCTCGCGAAACGGGAGGTGCGGGCGATGATGCTGTTGCGCGCGAACGTCCTGGCCGCGGGACACTCCGGCGCGCGCCCGGCGCTCGTCGACCTGCTGCTCGCGATGCTCAACGCCGACCTCTGGCCGCCCGTCCCGGAACAGGGCAGCGTGGGTGCCAGCGGCGACCTCGCGCCGCTGGCGGCCCTGGCGCTCTCGCTCATCGGCGAGGGAGACCTGTTCCGCGGCGACGCGCGCATGCCGGCCGCGGCCGCGCTGGCCGACGCCGGCCTCGGGCCGGTGACGCTGGCCTCGAAGGAAGGCATCGCGCTGATCAACGGCACGCAGGCGCACACCGCGGTCAGCGCGCTCGCGGTGCTCGACGCCATGACGCTCTGGGACACCGCGCAGGTGGCCGGCGCCATGACGCTCGACGCCCTCCGCGGGACGCCCGACGCGTTCGACGACCGGATCCATGCGGCCCGCGGGCAGGCAGGGCAGCGCGAGGCGGCCGAGCGCCTTCGGCTCCTCCTCGAGGGCAGCGCCATTCGCGAGTCGCATCGCGCGAACGATCCGCGCGTGCAGGACGCTTACGCCCTCCGGTGCATGCCCCAGGTGCACGGGCCGGCGCTCGACGCCATCCGGTTCGCCGAAGGACTGCTGGCGCGCGAGGCCAATGCCGCGACGGACAACCCGCTCGTATTCGACGACGGGACGCTGCTCTCGGGCGGCAATTTCCACGGCCAGGCCGGCGCTCTGGCCGCCGACGTCCTCGCGATCGCGCTCACGAACCTCGCCACGATGTCGGAGCGCCGCATCGACCGCCTCGTGCATCCCGACCTCAACGAAGGCCTCCCGCCGTTCCTGGCGCACGAGCCGGGACTGCACTCGGGGTTCATGATGGCGCAGGTGGCGGCCGCGGCGCTCGCGAGCGAGTGCAAGCCGCTGTCGCATCCCGCGAGCGTCGACACCATCCCGACCGACGGCGGCAAGGAAGACGTCGTGCCGATGGCGATGGGCGCCGCCCTCAAGCTGCGCCGCGTCGTCCACAACGTCGCCCACGTCCTCGCGATCGAGCTGATGTGCGCGGCGCAGGGCATCGAGGGCCGCCGGCCGCTCCGGTCCTCCCCGCGCCTCGAGGACGCCGTCGCACGGGTCCGTCGCCTCGTCCCGCGGCTCGAGGGCGACCGCGTGCTCTCCGGAGACATCGCCGCGCTGGCCCGCGCCATCCTCACCGGGACATTCCTCGTCTAGCATGCCGTCCATGGACACGATGACCCCCGCGCCGGCACGGGTCGTGCGCGCGCCCCGCGGCACGACGCTCTCCTGCAAGGGCTGGCAGCAGGAGGCGGCGCTTCGCATGCTGATGAACAACCTCGACCCGGATGTCGCCGAGCGGCCCGACGAGCTGGTGGTGTACGGCGGCATCGGCAAGGCCGCGCGCAACTGGGAATGCTTCGACGCGATCGTCGCGGCGCTGCGCGGCCTCGAGGCCGACGAGACGCTGCTCGTGCAGAGCGGCAAGCCGGTCGGCGTGTTCCGGACGTTCGCGCACGCGCCGCGCGTGCTGATCGCCAATTCGAACCTCGTGGGGCGCTGGGCCACCTGGGATCACTTCCGCGAGCTCGAGCGGAAGGGCCTCATGATGTACGGCCAGATGACCGCCGGGTCGTGGATCTACATCGGATCGCAGGGCATCGTGCAGGGCACGTACGAGACGTTCGGCGCCATGGCCCGCGACCATTTCGGCGGCACGCTCGCCGGACGCCTCGTCGTCACGGCCGGCCTCGGCGGCATGGGAGGTGCGCAGCCGCTGGCCGCCACCATGCAGGGCGCCGCGATCCTCTGCGTCGAGGTGGATCCGGCGCGGATCCGGAAACGCCTCGATACCCGCTACTGCGACCGGTCCACGGCGTCGCTCGACGAGGCGCTGGCCTGGCTCGACGCGGCGCGTCGCGAGGGGCGTGCACTCTCCGTCGGGCTCCTGGGCAACGCCGCCGACGTGCTGCCCGACCTCGTCCGGCGCGGCGTGACGCCGGACATCGTCACCGACCAGACCAGCGCCCACGACATGCTCAACGGCTATGTGCCGAACGGCATGACGCTCGCCGACGCCCTGGCCCTGCGTGTCCGCGACCCGCAGACCTACGTGGCCCGGTCCACGGCGTCGGCGGTGGCGCATGTGCGGGCCATGCGAGAGATGCAGAAGCGCGGCGCGCGCGCCGTGGACTACGGCAACAACATCCGCACCGTGGCGTTCGACGCCGGGGTGGCCGATGCGTTCGAGATTCCGGGCTTCGTGCCGGCCTACGTGCGGCCGCTGTTCTGCGAGGGCAAGGGACCGTTCCGCTGGGCGGCGCTCAGCGGCGATCCGGCCGACATCGCGCGGATCGACGACCTCGTGCTCACGCTGTTTCCGGGCGATCGGCACCTGCGCACCTGGATCGAGCACGCGCGAGAGAAGATTGCGTTCCAGGGCCTCCCGGCCCGCATCTGCTGGCTGGGCCAGGGCGACCGCGCGACCTTCGGCGTCGCCATCAACGACCTCGTCGCCCGGGGGGAGGTGCGCGCGCCGATCGTGATCGGCCGCGATCATCTCGACACGGGCAGCGTGGCGTCGCCGTTTCGCGAGACCGAGGGCATGAAGGACGGCAGCGATGCGGTGGCCGACTGGCCGATCCTCAACGCCATGCTCAACGTCGCCGGCGGGGCCAGCTGGGTGAGCTTCCATCACGGCGGCGGCACGGGCATCGGCAACTCACTGCATGCGGGGCAGGTCATCGTCGCCGACGGCACGCCGGAGATGCGCGACCGGCTGCAGCGCGTGCTCACGAACGATCCCGGCATCGGCGTGGCGCGCCACGCGGACGCAGGATACGAGTCGGCGGTCGCGACCGCGAGGCGGGCGGGACTGAAGACGCCATTGGTGTGATGGCCGGGTGACGGAGCCCCCAGTGCCCATGCCCACCCGCACCTGACCAGGAGTCCCCGCTGCTCTCCAAGCGCTTCAAGCCATGGCACCTCGTCCCGTTCGCGATCCGCTACGCGCGGCTTCGCGCGACGCGGCGGCCCGTCCTCGTGCATTTCGAAGTCACCATGCGTTGCAACGCGCGCTGTGACTTCTGTGACTACTGGAAGACGGATGCGGCGGCCCGCGACGCCGAGCTCAGGTCCTTCGCCGATGCCGCGCGGCATTTCCGCCCGATGATGATCACCTTCACGGGCGGCGAGCCGCTCCTCCGGCCCGACCTCGAGCGCATCGTGGCGGAAGTCAATGCGGCCGTGCCGCTCACCTGGATGTCCGTGATCACGCACGGCGCCATGCTCACGGTGGACCGCGCGCAGGCGCTCTGGGACGCCGGCATGGCGCAGTTCTGCGTGTCGCTGGACTTCCTCGACGAGCGGCACGACGCTGCGCGGGGCATCCCCGGGCTCGCCGCGAAGATCGTCCGGACCGTGCCGCAACTCGTGGCGCGCGGCATGACGGTCCGCTTCAACACCGTCATCAAGCGGGAGAACCTCGACGACGTGCTCCCCGTGGTCCGGCACGCCGCCACCGTGGGGGCGGGCGTGAACCTGTCGCTCTACACCGACTCGAAGAACGGCAACCGCGCGCATCTCATCGGCCCGCCGGAGTTGCCGCGCGTCGAGCGGCTGGTGGCCGAGCTGCTCGCGTTCAAGCGGCGCCACCGCGGCGTCATCAGCAACTCGGACTGGTACATCGCCCAGATCCCGAGGTACCTGCGCGGCGAGTTGCATGAGCCGTGCCGCTCCGGCGAGACGACCATCCATATCGACCCGCTCGGGATGGTGCGACGCTGTCCGGACTTCCCGGCCGACCGGCACTGGTCGGCGTACGACGGCTACGCGCCGATCCGATGCAACGACTGCTACTACGCGTGCCGGGGCGAGGCCCAGGCGCCGCTCACCCTGACGCGCTTCCGCGACCTGGCCGGTTCAACGGCGCGCCCGGGCGAAACCGCGATTCCGGGCGTATCGTAAGGCGATCATGCAAGGCGCCGCCGCCCCCCAGGCCCCCGCGACGCCGACGCCGCCGGCAGCCCCCGGCGCGGTCGGCGGGGCGAAGGTCGCCGTGCCAACCGTCGTCGCCGTGCCCACCACCGCGGCCGACGTGCGCGCCATCCGTGCGCGGCGCGACGAGATCAGCAGCCAGATCGGCAACGTCACCGGCCGCCGCAACGAGATCGCCTCGCAGCTGCGCGCGGCTGCGCCGGGCGCCGACCGTGCGGGCCTCGAGGCGCGGCTCGCCCAGCTCGACAAGCGGATCGTCGATCTCGAGAAGGAGCTCGACGTCACCGGCATGCAGCTCGCGGCGGCGCGCGGACAGGCCGCGATCACCGTTGAGCAGCCGACGCTCCCGAGGAGTGGAAAGATGGACTCCGACCAGATCACCGCCGTCGCCATCGTCTTCACGCTTGCCGTGATGATGCCGCTGTCCATTGCCTGGGCGCGCGCGATCACGCGCCGCAGCCGTCATGCCACCGAACGCCCGTCGCCGGAGCTGTCGCAGCGCCTCGATCGCATGGAAGAGGGCATCGATGCCATCGCCATCGAGGTCGAGCGCATCTCCGAGGGCCAGCGTTTCGTGAGCAAGCTCATCGGCGAGGGCGCGGCCCAGCCGCTGCGCGCCGGCGCCGCGATTCCCGTGGCCGCCGGACG
>CAZKYG010000232.1:0-15759 GCA_964556915.1 uncultured Gemmatimonas sp. | reverse complement strand
GTGCGGCCGCCAGCGGGCCCGCGGGCGCGGGCGGTGAAAGCGAGCGCCGCGTGAGCTTGCTTGAACGCCAGCACGCGACGCTCCAGGACCTGGTCGACCGCCGTGCCACCGTTGCCGGGCAACTCGAAAGCGCGGCGCTCCTGCTGCAGACCATGAAGCTCGACATGCTCAAGCTGCGCTCCACCGGCGTCGAGAGCCGCCTGGCGGACACGACGCTCGCCACGCAGGAGGCGCGCGCCGTGGCGACCGACATCGAGCGGCTCGTGGACGCGGCGAACGAGGTTCGCGACATCCAGGACGGCCGACGGCGCTAGCGGGCGAGCAGCGCCGCCACCGCCCGCGCGCACCGCTCGGGCGCGTCTTCCGGGATGAAGTGACGGGCGCCGGGAATCACGTCGAGGGTGGCGCCGCGAATCGTGTCGCGCAGGCACTCGCCGACCGATGGCGCGATGAACGGATCGTCCGCACCCCAGAGCACCAGGGTCGGCGCGGTCACCGCCGCCAGGCGCGCACCGTACGCCGCGACATCGGGGTCGCGGAGCGCCGCCAGGTGCCCGACGATCGCCGCGGTGCCGAGGTGCGCGGGGTATGCGCGCAACGCCACGTCAAGAGAGCGGCCGCCGCTGTCGGGGTCGGCATAGCCGCGGACCGCCGATCCATGCATGAAGCTCGCGAGGAGCGACGCGCCCAGAACGCGCGCAAGCGGCGCCGCGGCCCGCGCCATGCCCGCGACGCGCAGGTGGTGGCCGAACGCGGGACAACTCATCAATGCCAGTGCCGACACGCGGTCTGGCGCGTCCACCGCAAGCGCTTGCGCGATCGCGCCGCCGAACCCGTGCCCGACGACCGCGGCACGCCCGACGCGCAGGTCGTCGAGGAGCCCGGTGATGAGCGCCGCATGCGCGCGAACGCCCGTGGCCGCGGCACTCGCGGGGCCGTCGCTGCGGCCACATCCCATCAGATCGACGACGACGAGCCGCCGCCCCTCCGGCATGAGCGGCGCCATCAGCCGCCAGCTGTGCGAGCTCCCCGGAAAGCCGTGCAGGAACACGACCGGATCGCCCCCGCCGCGCGACCCGGCGGCGTAGTAGTACAGTCGCGTGCCGCCGACGTCGACGAACTCGCCTCGCATGGCCCCAAACTCGGCGCCGCCCGGGCCCCGCACAAGCACCGTAACTGCCGGCGCCGGAGCGAATTCGGCCAGTGATCGACACTAGCGCATCGGCGAAAAAAGGGTAACGTTCACGTCGCGATGGCAGCCCGTCACAGCAAGTGGCGTAAGTGATTGTCTTCCAACAAGTTATATGCATACAACGGAAACGGTCGTTCAACCGCCGCCGCCGACAGTAGCTGTATTTCCGCCGCCCCCGCCGCCGCTGGCGTCGTTCGACTTCGCGCTGGGCTGGCTCCTCGACCACGCGTCTGCCCCGATCCAGTACCGCTCGTGCGTGGACGTGGCGCGGATTGGCGGGGAATCAGGATCGGCGCTGAGCAACCTGCCGTACACGTTCCCGCCCGCGCAGGTGCTGGCGATGTCGCAGGCGGCGGATGGCGTGTGGAACAACGCGATGCTGACGTTGCCGCCGCAGCGCGGCGACGAGTTCGAGAATGTGGGCACGGTGCACGCGGTGCGGCGGCTGGCGGAGTACGGCTGGGACAAGGATTCGCCGCCGATCTTCCACGCGCGGCGCACGCTGTTCCGCCTGCTCGCCGACGACAACGACCCGGGCCTCCTCTTCGAGTTCGCGCCGCCGGCGGCGAAGAAGGTGGAGCCCGAGATGCTCCTGGCGATCCGGCAGTCGCTGCGCGAGGCCGCAGCCGCGGCACTGGCGCAGGCGGGCTACGAAAGCGATCCCCGGCTCCGCGGCGCAGCCAACCGGGTGCTCGAGCGGATCTTCGACTTCCTCCGCAGTCCGGTGGCCGAGAAGCCCTGGATCCGGGTGGGCAACAGGCAGGTGCTTGCCCCGGAGGCGGCGCCGCCGACGGTGTACGCGCTGCACATGCTCGCGCACATGCCGCTGTTCCGCAACGAGCACTTCGAGGAAATGGAGGCGCTCTATCGCTGGCTCGAACGTCCGCTGCCGCGCCAGGAGAAGTTCCAGCTGGTGGGGCAGAAGCTCATGCCGGTTCCGCTGGCCGTGCTCGGCGACGAATTGCCGCATCGCAACGCGGTGGAGAGCGACGTGCCGGCCGCGCTGGGCTGGCTCGAACTCGTCGCACGACTCGGCTTCCTGCGACGGAACGAGAACTGGCTGAAGATGCACGAGCGGTTCATCGACGACTGCGGGCGCGACGGCGTGTGGCATCCGCACAAGGGCATGGCGATGCCGCGGAGCTCGAACCCGTGGTGTTGGGCGTCGTACCCGCTCGAGCCGTCGCATGCCGGCGACGAGCGGTGGACGGACGTCACGTTCCGGGTCGGCCTCATCGCGAAGCTTTCGGGCCGTACGATCAACGTGATCTGACCGGCGGCGCCGGACCACCGGTGGCCCCACTCATGACGGCGACGCGGCTTCCTCCCGACCAGTGGTTCCCGGCCGGCTGGGCCGGCATCACCACGCGCCAGGTGACGGCCGACGACGTCGTCTGCCGCGGGGTCGAGGCGGGTCCGGCCGCCGGGCCGCCCGTGGTGCTGCTGCATGGCTGGGCGGTGTCGGCGTACTTGTGGCGCCACACGCTGGCCGGCCTGGCGGAAGCGGGATACCACGCCTACGCGCCGGACCTGCCGGGACACGGGTTGTCCGGCGCGCCCGGCGCCCGCGGCGACTACACGCTGGAGCGCTTTGCGACGCGCCTGAGCGGTCTGCTCGACGCGCTCGGGCTGGAGCGCCCGCCCGTGGTGGCGCAGTCGATGGGCGGGCGCATCGCCATCGAGCTTGCGACCCGCGGACGCGCGGCGCGGCTGGCCCTCTTCGGTGCGGTGGGATTCGGGCAGGTGATGCCGGCCGCGGCGTACGCGCCGTTCCTGCCCGAATTCGTGGGCGACCTCGCGAGCGCGCTGGTGTCGCGGCGCATGGTGGAGATCGTGGAGCGGCGCGTGCACGGCAAGCTGGGCTGGTTCACCGAGCGCGACGTGGACGAGTACTGGGCGCCGACGCAGTTCGCCGATGTGGTGCGCGCCCAGGTGCAGATGCTGCGCGAGTTTCCCTGGGCGCCGCTGGCGCCAGCCGAACTGGCGTCGATCGCCGTCGAGACCCTGGTGGTGGTGGGCACGAGCGATCGCACGGTGCGGCCACTCGATACGGCGGCCATGGTGCGCATGCTGCCGCGGGGCCGCCTCGAGCAGGTGGAGGGGGGTGGGCACGTCCTGATGGAGGAGATTCCCGGGCGCGTGAATGCGATGCTCGTGGAGTTCCTCGGGCGCGCGGGCTAGGATTCAGCGTGCTGAGAAAACCCGGAGTGCGCGCGCCAGGTCGCGCGACGGCATCCGCCGATGCGGTGGCCGATACTGCCTCGCCGACGGCGCAACTGGATGCCGGTGGCGTTGCGGACGTGACCAGCATCGCCGACATCGCGGTGATCGCTGGCGTGGCCGCCGGGGCGGCGGGTGCGACGGGCGCCGGGGCGACCGTGACGCCGGCTCCGATCGGGAGTGCGGCCCCCGGCTCGACGCCGGCTGCGCCGGCAGGTCCCGGCGACACGGACGCGGCGCCGATCGCCCCGGTGAGCGGCCTGCTGGCCGTGGCCGAGGCGGCGACGGTCACGACCACGTTCCGTGACCTCGGCCTGTCGCCGCCCATGCTGCGCGCGCTCGAGGATGCGGGGTACGCGCACCCCACCCCGATCCAGCAGGAGGCGGTGCCGCTCGCGCTGCGCGGGCGCGACCTGATCGGCCTCGCGATGACGGGCACGGGCAAGACGGCGGCGTTCACGATCCCGATGATCGAGCGGCTCATCGGGGGCCCGCCGCGGACGCGCGCGCTGGTGCTCACGCCCACGCGTGAACTCTGCCAGCAGGTCGAGGAGAGCTTCCGGAAATACGGTCGGCACAGCGGGCTGCAGGTGGTGAGCGTGTACGGCGGCGTCGGGTACGAGCCGCAGATCAAGGCGCTGCGCGAGGGCGTGGACGTGGTGGTCGCGACGCCCGGGCGGCTGATCGACCACCTCGAAAAGCAGAACGTGGCGTTCGACGACATCGAGATCCTCGTGCTCGACGAAGCGGACCGGATGCTCGACATGGGATTCGCGCCGCAGATCAGCCGCATCGTCGCGCAGGTGAACCGGTACCGGCAGACGCTGCTTTTCAGCGCGACGATGCCGCCCGAGGTGGAGGCGCTGGCCCGGAAGTACCTGCGCAAGCCGGTGGTGGTGCAGGTCGGGCGGCGGTCGGCGGCGGCGACGACCGTGCAGCACTTCGTGTACCCCTGCCCGAAGGACCGCAAGACCGCCCTGCTCGCGAAACTGATCCGTGAGCATGCCATGGAGTCCGTGCTCGTCTTCACGCGCACGAAGCACGGGGCGGACCGCGTGGTGTCTCACCTCGAGCGCGAAGGCATCGCGGCCGACGCGCTGCACGCGGACAAGTCCCAGGGGCAACGCACCAAGGCGCTCGCGGACTTCAAGGACGGCCGCACGAAGGTGCTCGTGGCCACGGACATCGCCCAGCGCGGCCTCGACATCTCGCACATCACGCACGTGGTGAACTACGACGTGCCGCAGCAGGCCGAGGACTACGTGCACCGCATCGGGCGCACCGGGCGCGCGGCGAAGACGGGCGATGCCTTCACGTTCATGAGCGCGGACGAGATCGCGATGGTGCGGACGATCGAGCGGGTGATCGGCCAGGCGATCCCGCGCATCTCGGTGCCGGGATTCGATTTCGGGACGTGATGCGGGCGGTCATCGATAGCTCACGCGCCCGAGCCGCGACGTCACCACAGTGTCCGCACGTCGTCCGCGGGAGAGGATGATGGTCGTGTTCGCGGCGCCGAAGCCGACGCCGCTCGGCGCATAGGTGATCGAATCGCGCGTGGCCCGCACCGTGACGCCGCGCTTCAGCGTGAGTTCGCGCGCAAACACGGTGTCGCCGCCCGTCACGACCTGCAATCGGCCGCTCTGCGCATCCACGACGAAGCTCGCGTAGTCGCCGCGCATGGCCGCCACGTTGCGCGCCGCCCAAAGGCCGAGCACCACGTCCTGCGTTGCCGCACGCACGCTCATGCGGTCGGCGATGGTCCGCAGGCTGGGAATGGCGACCGCCGCGGCGATGCCGAGCATCGCGATGGTGAGTACGAGCTCGACGAGCGTGTGACCGCGCCTCGCCGGGCACGTCGCGCAATGCATGGCCATCGGTCGGCTCCCGGAGCGGTGCCGTCCGATATACGTTCCCGCGCGAGGGCGGGCGTCACCGCGCCATTGCACCGCCCATCGAAATCGCGCACCGTCGCGCGTCGCGCGCGCCGCGCCCTGCCAGCACGGGAGACGTCCATGCCGCCCATTCGCCGCCGCCTCGTTCCCGCCCTTGCCGTGCTCGCCGCCGCCGCGGCCGGCGGGTGCACCTCGCCGAACACGCTCGTACAGCTGCAGGGCCAGATCAACGAGGCGGCCGACGCGATGAACGACATCCGCGTCACGATGGGCACGATGCAGGACACAATCGACTCGCTGCGCACCGTGGTGGCGAAGCAGGACACGACCATCTTCCGCCTCGCGAACGCCACGGGCGTGCAGATCGCCAGGTGAACGGCCGCCGATTCCTCGCGCTCGGCGACAGCTACACGATCGGCGAGGGCGTGGATGCGTCCGCGCGCTGGCCGGATCAGCTCGCGGCCCGACTGCGGACCCTGGGCGTGGACGTCGACGCGCCGGTGCTGGTGGCGCGGACGGGATGGACCACCGACGAACTCGACGCGGGTATTTCGGCGGCCGGCATCGCGGGGGTATTCGACCTCGTGTCGCTGCTCATCGGCGTCAACAACCAGTACCGCGGCCGCCCGCTCGGCGAGTATGCGACGCAGTTCGACGCGCTGCTCGCCCGCGGCATCGCCTTCGCGGGGCAGCGCGCCGCGCGCGTGGTGGTGCTCTCGATTCCCGACTGGAGTGTCACGCCGTTTGCCGACGGCCGCGACCGCGCGCGCATTGCGGGAGAGGTGGACGCGTTCAACGCCGCGGCGCACGCCGGGGCGCTGCGCGCGGGCGCCCGATGGGTGGACGTCACGCCGCTCTCCCGCGTGGCGCGTGACGGCTGGTTTGCGGCCGACGGGTTGCACCCGTCGGCCGCGCAATACGCCGCATGGGCCGATGCCGCGCTGGCGGCAGCGCGGGCCGCGCTGCGCGACTAACGACCGGGCCGGCGCGGTCCTACTGCGCGCGGCCCGAGCGGAGGTAGTCCACCGCCAGGCTCGACATGATGCGCACGCCGATGGGCAGCGCCGAGTCGTCGGCCTGGAAGAGTGGGGAGTGGTTCACGGCGGCGGTGCGCCAGTCGAGGGTCGCCGGGGTGACGCCGAGGCTCACGAAGACGCCCGGCGCGCGCGCCGCGAAGCGCGAGAAATCCTCGCCGGCCACGCTGGGCTGGCCGAACGCGAACTTGCCCGGCCCCGCCACGCGCCTGAGCGTCGGCACCATCCGGTTCACGAGCATCGTGTCGTTCACCGTCACGTCGTAGCCGCGCGTGATCTCCACGTCGGCCGTGGCGCCGGCGGAGTGCGCGATGTCCGTCGCGATGCGGCGCATGCGCTCGTGGATCGACGCGCGCATCGCCTCGTCGTAGGTGCGGATGGTGCCGATCATCCACACGCTGTCGGGGATGATGTTCTCGCGCAGCCCGCCCTGGAACGCCCCGACGGTGACCACGGCCGGGGCCGTGGTCAGGTCGATCTGCCGGCTGACGATCGTCTGCAGCGCAAGGACGATCTGCGACCCGACGACGATCGGGTCGACGCCGGCAGACGGAAAGGCCCCGTGCGTCTGGCGCCCGTGCACGACGATCCGGAAGCCGTCGGCGGCGGCGGTGGTCGGGCCCGCGCGCACGTGCACCGCGCCGATCGGACCCGGGCCGACGTGGAGGCCGAACACGGCATCCACCTTCGGGTTGTCCATCGCGCCGTCGGCGATCATCGGGCCCGCGCCGCCCTTCGGCGGCGCCTCCTCGGCCGGCTGGAAGAGGAACACGACCGTGCCCGGCAGCTGCGCGCGCATGCCCGAGAGCACCTCGGCCGTTCCCATCAGCATCGCGGTGTGCATGTCATGCCCGCAGGCATGCATCACGCCGGTCTCGACGCCGTTGTACGTGGTCCGCACCGTGGACTTGAACGGCACGTCCACCTGCTCCGCGACGGGCAGTGCATCCATGTCGGCGCGGAGCGCGACCACCGGGCCCGGCTTCCCGCCGCGGAGCACGCCCACCACGCCGTTGCCACCGACGCCCGTCCGCACCTCGATGCCGAGCGAGCGGAGGTGATCGGCGACGAGCTTCGACGTGCGCACTTCCTGGAAGGAGAGTTCCGGATGCTCGTGGATGTCGTGGCGCCAGGCCACGAGCTTGTCCGCGAGCGCGGTCGCGCGCCGGTCGATTTCGGCGGCGACGAGGTCGGGTTGCTGGGCCCGCAGGCGTCCGGGCAGGAGGAGCAGGCAGGCGACGAGGAGGCGGCGGGGTGCGGTCATGATGGCGTCCATGAGGCGGGAACGGGCGGCGCGCACGCCGCATCGCGAACGGTACGGCACGCGCGTTGGTGGCGCCATTGGCGCGCGTTCGGCGATAATTGGCCATGAGCCCTGCGAGCGAACCCATGCGCGTATCGATCGAATTCTGCGTTGCCTGAAACTACGAATCCCGGGCCGCCGGTCTGGCGGACGCGATTCGCGAACGGTATCCGGCCGCGGAGATTGCGATGATGCCGTCGGGTGGCGGGCGGTTCGAGGTCGTCGTGGACGGCACGCCGGTGTTCGAGAAGTCGAAGCTCGGCCGCCACGCGCGGCCGGGTGAGGTGCTCACCCTGATGCAGGACCTGTTTCCCGGCGCGTAGGCTCCCGCGCCGGAAGGACGGAACGTGCGCATTGCGATCTCCACGGGCGGCGGCGACGCGCCGGGCCTGAACGCCGTCATCCGCGCCGCGGTGCTGTCCGCCGTGGACCGGGGATGGCACGTGCTCGGCAGCCGAAAGGGATACGCCGGGTTGCTCGGCGACGACGACGTGGTGCCGCTCACCCGCGACGACGTGCGCGGCATCGGCCATCTCGGCGGCACGATCCTGCTGACCACCAACCGCGGCAATCCGTTCGCGTTCCCGATGAAGCAGCCCGACGGCAGCTTCCGTGAGGTGGACCGGTCCGACGCGCTTCTCGAGAACGCCCGCAACCTGGGGATCAACGCGCTCATCGCGATCGGCGGCGACGGCTCGCTGCGCATCGCGCAGCAGCTGCACGAGAAGGGGCTGCGCGTGGTGGGCGTGCCCAAGACGATCGACAACGACGTGAGCGGCACGATCACGACCTTCGGCTTCGACACCGCGGTGTCGACCGCCGTCGAGGCGATCGACAAGCTGCACACGACGGCCGAGAGTCACGACCGGGTGATCGTGATGGAGGTGATGGGACGCCATGCGGGATTCATCGCGCTGCACTCCGGGCTCGCGGGCGCCGCGCACGTGATCCTCATTCCCGAGATCCCGTACGACATTGGCAAGGTGTGCGAGGCGATCATGGCGCGAGAGCGGCGCGGGCGGCATTTCGACGTGGTCGTCGTCGCCGAAGGGGCCCGCGCCGTGGACGGCGAGGCATCGCTCGTCGGGGGGGAGCTGCCCGGGCAGGATCGGCGGTTCGGGGGCATCGGCGAGCGTGTGGCGCAGGCGATCCAGGCGCGCACCGGCAAGGAGTGCCGCTCGATCGTGCTCGGCCACCTGCAGCGCGGCGGCATGCCGACCGGCTACGACCGCCTGCTGGCGACGCGATTCGGGGGCGCGGCGGTCGAAGCGGTCGAGGCGGGGAAGTGGGGGCATATGGTGGCACTCCAGTCACCAGACATCGTCACGATTCCGATCAGCGAAGCCCTGAAGCAGCCCCGCCGCGTGGATCCGAACCACGACATCGTGCGCACGGCCCGCCGGACGGGGATCTGCTTCGGAGACCGGTGAGGGTCGGGGCACACCGGCGGCCGCGCCGGGTAATAGCCGGGTGAGGCCGGACGTCGTATGATTGTGGCGGTGCCCTGCGGCAGATCGTCATGGCAGGGGAAGTGCTTGCGACACTTGGAGGTAGGCTGGTGCGTAGGAGCGTGATCGCGGTGTCTGCCGCAGCTGTCCTCGTGGCGCCGGTGCTGGCGGCCCAGGGGAAGCCAAAAGAGGAGGCGGAGGTCGTCGTCCCGGAGAGCGCGTGGCCGCCGGACGGGATGTGTCGCGTCTGGTTGCGCGACGTGCCCGAGCGGCAACAGCCCGCGCCCACCGACTGTGCGACGGCCCTGCGCACGCGCCCGCGCGACGCCACGCTGCTGATCGGCGAGCCGAAGAAGGACGCGCGCCTCGTGCCCGATCGCGTGACCCCGCCTGACGACGCGGGCCGCCGGTCGCTGTTTGACGATCGCGCGCAGCGCGGCTTCGGTATCCGGTCCATGTCCGGCCGCGCCTCGTCCATGGGGACGACATTCAACGGCGCCGCGCCCGCCGAATCGCGGTCGGTGGATGCGCGCGAGGCGCGTGCCGCGGCCACGCGCGCCGACGTGCGGGGGCCGATCCGGGCGGATGTGCGCGCGGCCGAGCCCGCGAAGATGGTGGCGCCCACGCCGCCGCCGCAGAAGACGCCGCCGCCGAAGCCGATCAAGCCCCCGGGGCTGTCCCGGCACTAGCTTCCACCGGCGAGGGTGAACCCCAACGCCGAGGCGCCGCTGCTCCGCAGCGTCCGCGATCCGTACCTTCCGCCGGACCACGACGCCTTCATCGCGTCCGGTGCCACGCGCCGCATCATCGTCATCGCGCCCACGCGCGCGGCGTGCGAGACGATCGAACTCGCGTTCACGCTCGACATCGAGACGCTGCTGTGGCGTGAGCACGGCCACGAACTGGCCGCGCTGGCGGAAGGATTCCGCGACGAGGACCTCGCCTGGCGGCCGGGCGCGGTCCGGCGCGGCTTCGGGATCGTGGCGGGCACCGGAACGGGCAAGACGCTCAGCATCCGCCCAATCGCCCAGGTGCTCCTGGGCGAAGACCGGCGGCCGGCGGCAGAGGGCAGTGGCCTGCGGGTGGGGGTGATCAATCGCGAGCGTGAGGCCACACCAGAGTCGCCGACGTGGAACGTCGTGATCGTCACCACGGGCATCGCGCGGCGCTGGTTCCAGGATGGCGACATCCGGCCGCAGGACACGATCGTCGTGGACGAGATCCACCAGACCAGCGCCGAGCTCGAGCTCTGTCTTGCCCTTGGCAAGCGCGTGGGATGCCGGTTCATCTGGCTCTCGGCGACCGTGGACCCGGCGTTCTACCGCCGCTACCTCGACGCGGCCGCCGTCGTGCAGAGCAGCGCGTTCGACCCGGCGAAGGCCGCCGACGTGCAGGTGGTGCAGAAGCACCCGGTGAACTTCCTCGACGACCGGTTCCTGCAGCGCGTGATGCGCGAGCGGCGCGGCGTGGGTGTGTTCCTGCCGACGCGCGCGGCCGTGGAGGAGGCGGCGACAAGTGTGGCGGCGCGGTACCCGCGGATGACGGCGCAGTTCTACCATGGCGGCGAGCCGATTCGCGTGATTCGCCCGTTCCTCGACGGAACGGTTGAGAAGCCGTACCTCCTGGCGATGACTGCGGCCGGGCAGAGCGCGCTCAACGTGCAGGGGCTGGACACCGTGGTGATCGACGACACGCGGTTCGCGAACCTCGTCGAGAACGGGCGCAACGTGCTCACCCGCGTGCACCTCGGCGCGAACGAGATCCTGCAGATGGCCGGGCGCGTCCACGGCCGCGTGGCCGGCGGGCGCGTGTTCATCCTGTCCGACCGCGACATCGCGTTCAGCGCGCTACGCCCGACCGAACCCGAGTTCCAGCTCGCGGGCGACTCTCAGCGCGTAGCGCTCACGTGCGCCGCGCTCGGGGTGCGCGCGGACGAGCTCGAGCTGCCCGTGCCGCTCGATCGCCCCGCGTACCGGCGCGCGCTGGAGCTGCTCGAGGCGCGCGGGATCGTGGAGAACGGCCGCCTCACGAAATACGGCCGCGCGGTCGAGGCGATGCCGGTGGACCGTCCGTGGGCCGAGCTGCTCGTGCATTGCGACGACACGCTGCTGCCGTACGTCGCGGTCATGGCGGGCATCGAGTCGTTGCACCGGATGACGCGCGAGGACCGCGACCTCGCGGGCCTCATCGTGCGCGGGAGCGACAACCTCACGGCGTACAACGTGTACGCCGAGGCGTTCACGACGTGCGGCTACGTGGGCGACGTGTATGGCCTGCCACGCCACCTGTTCGACGAGAGCATCGAGCGCTGGGCCGAGCACCGCGGCGTGCTGGTGAAGTCGCTCGAGGACGCCGCGCTCGCCATGGCGAGCATCTACCGCTCGACGGGCACGGCGTTGCCGACCGTGATGCCGCAGGCGACCGACGCCGTCGAGCGCCGGTTCGTCGAGCTCCTCGCGCAACTGCAGCCGTTCGATCTCGTGATCGACGAGACGACCGCATGGGGCGAGGAAGCCCGCGTCTCGAAGACGAGTGTGGCGGGGACGTGGGGCGCGATCAGCGGGACGTTGCGCTACTTCGCGGACAAGTTCGGCGTGCCCCGCGCGGCGATCGAGGGGACGAACGTGCCGCTGTCGCTCGTGCGCCGGTTCGCGACGTCCGGCGCGCCGACGCTGGTGTTCGACGCGAGGCACAAGCACGCGCCGCTCGCCCTCGAACGGCGCGTGTCGTACTTCGGGTTCGAGCTCGAGCGGGAGCGGGAGGCGGTGCATGAGTTCCCGCCTGGCCTCGAGGCTGAGGCGCGACACGTGCTGGCCGCCGCGCTCGCGCGGGGCGAGGCGCGTCACGCCGCGGTGCCGCGCAACCAGCAGGCGGTCGAGCAGGTGCGCGAGGCGTGGCGGCGGAGCGGCGGACGCACGCCCCGGCTCGGCATGGCCGAGCTGACGGCGTGGTACGAGGCGCAGCTCGGCGACGTGCGCAGTCTCCATGAATTCCGCGCGCTCCCGCTCCGGTTCGATGCGGACGCGATCGTGCCGCGCGCCGAGCGCGAGCGCCTGGCGCAGCTCCCCGGCGCGGTGGAGATCCGCGGACGGAACTGTCCCATCCACTACGAAGTGGAGGAGGACGGCGGCACTTCACGCGGCGTGCTGCGCATCGTGCTGCCCGAGAAGGTGGCCCGCGGGCTCGTTGCCGAGGAGCTTCCGGCATTCGACCGGCCGGCGCGGTTCACCGTGACGCGTGGTGCGCGTGGGGCGGTGAAGGCGGGCTCGCTCGACGAACTGCACGAGGCGCTCGAGCGCCCGTACACCGACGACGAGGCCGCCGCGGCGATGCGGCGGAATCCCCGGGGCGGCCGCGGCGGGCATGACGATCGGACCGGCCGGCGCGACGGCGGCCACCGCGGGGGAGACCATCGTACCGGCGGCTTCGGCCGCCCCGGCGAGGACCGGCGCGGCGGCAAGGGGTCGCACCGCCCGGGGTCGCCCGCGGGACGCGGCAAGCGGCGCGGTCGCGACCGGTAGCACCGGCGCGCGACCGGCCGGATCGCGGTTAGCGGCCGTCCTCCTGGCGCACCTTGCGGCGGTGACGCGCCGCCTTCGCCCGGTTGCCGCACGTCGCCATCTCGCACCACCGGCGCTTGCCGTTGCGGCTGGCGTCGTAGAACACGCGGCCGCACCTGGGCGCGGCGCAGCGGCGCACGCGCGCAAGTTCGTCATGCACGAGCGCATCGGCGGCCGATTCGATCACCGGCACGAGGAGCCCGGCGAACACGTCGCCCACCGTGACGAAACTCCGCACGAATCCGCCGTCGGACCGCGGTTCCACGCGGCGGCTGCCGGCGCTGCGGCCAAGAATGCGGTTGATCTCCGACACGGCGGCCGCCTCCGCGCGCGGGTCGCCCGAGCCGCCGCTCTCGGCGAGCGCGCGGAGCACGTTGCGGAGCCGCCGGGCTTCGTGCAGCGCCGCCGAGGCCGCCGTGGGCTGCTGCTGCGCCCGGCGGAGCATGGCGGTGCCGCGTTCGCCGTCGAGCACCCGCGCCGCTCCGAGCCACGCGACGTAGGTGTCGAAGTCGTCGAGCGCGTCGGTGGACTTGCCGCGACCGAGCATGGCGCGGTCGCTGTTCACGAAATCGAGCCAGAGACGCTCGCCGACGAATCGTGCGAACTCGACCGGCGTGGCCTGGGTGGCGGGTTCCGGCATGCGAAGGGCCGACGTCATGGATGAGCGTTCGCTGAAAGGTAGGGACTTGGCGGGCTCGCGCACCGACGGCGCGTCCTGCGCCGCCGGTGCGACCGGAAGGACCGGCGCCGTGCGTGCCTCGATGGTGGTCATGCCGCGGGACTCGAGAAGGGGGTGGCGAACATCCCGGCTTCCTGATGCTCGGGCTGTTCGTGACGCGGGGCCCGCCAGCTGAGCACGGGCTTGCCGCCCGCGCGCAGCACCTTGTCCGCGACCGATCCCATGAACAGCCGCGAGAGGCCGCGGCCGTGCGTGGCGATCGCGACGAGGTCGGGCTGCACCTCGGCAATGCGGTCGAGGATGGCGCGCGTCGGGTTGGTGTCGACCGACACGACGGACGTGGCGTGCACGCCGGCGACGACGAGATCCTGCGCGGCCCGGTCGAGCTCGACCTTGGCGGCGTCCGCCGCGGCGTCGATGCCGAACCGGTCGAGGTCGCCGCTCTGCAGTGCGTTGAGCGCGTCACCGACCCACGGCGGCGCGACCACGCGGAAGAGGTCCACGCGGGCGTCGAGGGTGCGGGCGAGGTCGCGCACGTACGGCAGGATCGCGGCGGCCGTGTCCGTGCCGTCGAGCGGCACGAGGATGTTCTCGATCCGCGGCGGCCCCGCGACGGCCTTCTCGGACATGGCGATCACGGGGCACGGCGCGTGCCGGATGATGGCATCCGTGACGCTGCCCACCCACTGCGGCGCCCAGCCGCCATGGCCGTGCGTGGTGCACACGATGAACGACGCGTCGCGCTCGGCCGCGGCGCGCACCACTTCGTCCGTCGGCGCGCCAGTCCGGAGCTCGAACGTGACCGGCAGCTTGACGGTCGCCTTCACGGCGGCCGCCTTCGCAATCAGCCACTTTTCCGCGGCCGCGCGCACCTGCTCGTCGAGGTCGGGATCGGGGATCGCGATCGCGGCCTCCGCCGTCGCGTAGGCGATGACGGGGAGGTGGACGCGAACGAGGTGGAGCGACGCGCCGAGGCCGCGGGCCAGGCTCGCGGCGTGCGTGATCGCCATTTCGGACTGCGTGGACCCGTCGAGCTGGACCAGAATCGTGCGTGGCATGTGGCCTCCTGCCGGCCGTCGGGCCGCGCGGGGGAACCCGTCCCTGCCCCGCGGCCGGCCGACACCTGAATGCTCGGCGGCGGGGGCCGCGCCCGGCGTCGGAGAACCCACGAACCGGTTGCGGTGGATTCCCCGACACCTGCCGGCCGGCCAGCGCTCAGGCCGGCGGAACCTGCGGCAGCCCCGCCACGCGCGACACGCGCTTCGCCATGCGCTGCAGCCCGTCGTACGCCGCGTACTTGTACGCGTCGGAGAGCGACGGGTAGTTGAACACGCCCTGGATGAAGTAGTCGATCGTGCCGCCGAACGTGAGCACGGCCGCGGCCACGTGGATCAACTCGCATGCACCTTCGCCGACGACCGAGCAGCCGACGAGCCGCTGGTCGTCGGCGCGGAAGATGAGCTTCACGAATCCATCCAGGTCGCCGATGATCTGGCCGCGCGGGTTGAGGCGGTAGCTCGCGCGGCCGACTTCGAACGGAATCTCCTTCTCGCGCGCCGACTCCTCGGTCTCGCCGACCATGGCGATCTCGGGGACCGTCCACACACCGTACGGCAGCACGGGCGACACTTCTTCCTTGTACTTGAGCTCAAACGCGTGGCACATGGCGACGCGGGCCTGTTCCATGGAGGTGGCCGCAAGCGCGGGGTACCCGATCACGTCGCCGGCCGCGAAGATCGTGGGAACCGTCGTGCGGAAGTTGCGGTCCACGAGGACGAATCCGCGGGGGTTCGTGCGCACGCCGGCCTCGGCGAGGCCGAGCCCGTCGGTGAAGCCCACGCGGCCGACGCTGTAGAGCACGCAGTCCGCCACGAGTTCCGTGCCGTCGCCGAGCGTGACGACGGCGATGCGTTCGCGGTCGGCGCCCTCGACGCGCACGGCCTTCACCATGGCGTTGAGGACGATCTGCGTGCCGAGGCGCCGGGTCATGTCGGCCTGCAGGGCCTCGCTCACCTCGGCGTCGAGCTGCGTGAGGAGGCGTTCGCGCGCATTGACGATCGTCACGCGGCAGCCGAGCGCGCCGAAGATGCCGGCGTATTCACAGCCGATCACCCCGCCGCCGATGACGAGCAGGCGGTTGGGGATGGACTGGAGGCGGAGGACGTCGTCGCTGTCCACGACGATCTCGCCGTCGAACGGGATTTCCGCCGGCCGCAGCGGCTGCGACCCCGTCGCGAGGAGGATGACGTCCGCCGTGAGGCGGCGCGTCTCCGTGTAGCGCGTGACCTCAACCGTATGGCCGTCGATGACCTTCGCGGTGCCCTGCACGGTCGTGATGCCGTGGCGCGCGAAGTTCTCGTCGATCAGCTGCCAGCTCGACTCCACGACCGCGCGCTCGCGGTACATGAAGTCCGAGACCGTGATGTCC
>CAZKYG010000231.1:0-3942 GCA_964556915.1 uncultured Gemmatimonas sp. | reverse complement strand
CGCGCGCTCGATTTCCTCGCCGGGGGGCAGACATTCCGGACCCGGTGGGACAGACATTCCTTGCTCTTCAACGCACGGGCGCGGTACGATTCTTCCGCCTCATTTCATTCACTCCAACAAGGGACGGCCATGAAGCGGATGGTTTGGGCGGCGGCTTGGCTGGGATTGGGAATCGCGATTTCACTCACACGGGCGCAGAACCCGCCGGCGGAGCAGTACGTCGATGCATCGGCGATGATTCGCGAGGTGAAACAGAGCCAGGATTGGCTCACCAAGGTGCAGAGCTTCCGGGTGAAGTTTGAGACGGAGTCGCTCAGCTACGCGCGTCCCACGACCGCGCCGGCAGACCAAGCCGCGCAGCGCGTGGCCTCACCTCAGCCCACCACGCGTCGCAGCATGGGCGCAGCCGAATGGGCGTTTGATCAGACTCGCCTGTATCAGTCTTCACAGTCACCATTTCTGCCCATTCCCAATGTCAGATTCTGGGACGGAACCACCGCCGGCTACCAGGGGCGCGAGGGGTTCTATGAGCTTACGGATTCAGTGGACAACACTGCGCGATCGTTCATGACCAACGGCACCTGGGGCCGCAATGGGCAGGTGTACTGGTGGACCAAGGATCGCCCTCGGCAGGATGATTTCATGGGCGCCCCCGAACAATACCGATCGGCTGGCCGCGAGATGTTCAAAGGCGTCGATTGCTACGTACTGGAAGGCGGGCAGTTGAACAGCAAAATCTACGCCGGTGCAGTGGATCATCGGCTTTACGGCACCACTCGCGCGCGGACCGTTTCGTGGTTCTCGGATTACAAGGAAGTCGCGCCAGGCTGCTGGTATCCGATGACGCAGGGGGATGACAACTATTCCCCGATCAACCGGCCGCAGAACGGCAGCAGTTCACTCAGCGATCCATCGTACCTGAGCCAGACGACGATCAAGCGGGTCGTGGAAATCACGGTAAACCTGCCGCTGCCGGAGGAGCTGTTTAAGCCGGCGTTGAAAAAGGGAATGCGCATTCACGAGGAGCGTGCGGGGGTTTCGCGTGATTATGTTTATGATCCGGATCGCACGCCCGAGGATGAAGCGGAAATGCAGGCGGATGTTGCGCGGCGGGCGCTGTTCGGTCCGCCACCACTTCCACCCGGGCCGGTCTCGCTGGGTTCCCCCGTCGATCCGCTCCCCTTGAATCCGCTGGCGCTGAATCCCGCCGCGGAGTTCCCGGCCGGTGCGAAGTGGCTCAACGGCAATCCCATCAAGCTCGCCGATCTTCGGGGGAAGGTCGTCATCATCGTCTTCTGGGCGCGCTGGGCCGAATTTACCGGTGGCTCCTGGGGGAACACCCCGATGGTTCCGGATCTTAAACCGCTGGAGAGCGTCAAGAAGGATGTCGTTGTGGTCGGAGTGCATGTACCGACCAAAGCCATGGAAAAGGTCGAGCAGTCGATGAAGGAACTGCACATCGACTTCCCCGTCTGCATCGACGTCCCCGTCGAGCGCGGCGGCTGGGGAAAAATGGCGGAGCAATACCGGCTCGATGAAACGCCCACGACTTACGTCATCGATCAGGACGGAAAAATCGCATCGCTCGGCACCTGGCCGCAGGCGGTGAAATGGACGGGCGAACTGCTCGGCAAGCCGCTGTCCGTGCCGACCACGCAAGGGAGGCCGCAATGAAACAGATTCTTCGCACGCGGATTTCGCCGGTGCTGATGTTGTTCCTCTGCACGACCGCCGCCGCACAAGTCGCTCCGCGTCCCAGTGGCTTGAAAGGCGCCGTGGACAGCTCATTGCTGATCATCGTTGGTCGGCTCGATCAGTACATCGCCGAGCCCGAGCCGGTCGATCGCGCGATGCAGGAGAAGTTCCGGTCCAGCACCGTTATCGCGGGCGGAAATGTCGAAGCGATGGTGATGAGCACCATCAATCCTCGGGGAACTTACGTCTTCCACGTCCTGAGCACGCTCAAGGGCGCCGCTCCCCAGCCGCTGGTCGTTCGGCTGCGCCGGGTGACCAGCGATGGCGGTATGGTCCGCATTAGCACCAGCGAGACGAGTATTCCGCTCAAGGCGACGTACATGCTGCTGCTCACCGGCAGCGAAAAGTCCGGCTTCACCGCGCTCTACCGGGCGCCAATTCGGATCAGCGACAAAGCGACTCTGCCCCCCGCGCCGATCGTTTCGGATGAGCCGGATGCCATGTTGTCGGCAGTCCTGGGCATCCTGCTGGACTCGCTCCAGGAGCCTGAAACACGCGGCGTTGCCGCGAGCCTGCTCGCTGATACCGTCAGCCCCAAAGCCGCCGACGCCATGCGGAAATATCTGGACGACCCTGACGACGGCTTACGCGCGGCGGCGATCCAGTGTCTGGCAATCAATCAGGATGTCACGGTGATTCCACGAATCGCCAATTGGAAGTACAGCGATCCCAACCGCAGCGGCAATGGGTTGCTTATCAATCTGAGCAAGTTCAAGACGCCTGACGCGATTCCGTATCTCAATCAGCTCCTGCTCGACAAGACCTCGCCGTATATTCCGCTCAACGCCGCATCGGCGTTGCGGCAGCTTCCGCTGGACAAGAGCTCAACGCCGTTCTGGATGGTCGCGCTGCATGACACCGAGCAGCAGGGAATCGCGGCGTATGCCGCGTACAACAGTCTGCACAAGATGTACCCGGAGCTGGGGCCGCCGGGCAACGTCATGGAGTTCCGCAACAACCGCGCCGAGGAAACCCGCAAGCTGGATGAATGGTGGGCCGACGAGCAGGCGGGGAAACACAGCCGGTGACATGAAGATCCATCGTCGATTCCTCCGAACCCTCCGCCTGACGGCGCTGTTCATCGTGCTGGCCCTGATGGCCATCGGGCAAATCGGGCGGATCAGGGTCGGCAGGTGGAATGCATCCGTTTCAATGCTATTGGAAGACTTCTGGGCGTTCTCCTCGGGCGTTGGTCTGCTCAATTTCAACTCCGTCCACACCGTCGGCGCTGCGCCGATAGCCGGCCCGACGAAACATGAGTTTCGTCTCTGGTCCGATCCTTCCTTCGGGGGCTCAAGGATACGTTTCCCCTGGTCCAGCCTTGGCTTTCGCTACGCGCGATTTCGGAGTCCCGGCTTCCAGTCTCGCCTTAGCGCCACCGACCCCACGATCATCCAGCGCCCGCCGTTCGACTATTTCTTGATTACGCTTCCGTATTGGCCGTTTTTGCTGCTGGGGCTGCCCGAGGTCACCTGGCTGCTGCGCCGCTGGCGGGCGCGGGCGCTGAGCACGCTTGATGATGCCGCGCCGGCAACCACAACGGCGGATGATTCGATCATCGCGACGGATCTTCCCTGCGTGCACTGCGGCTACAACCTACGCACTCAGCCCCGCGGTGGACGCTGCACGGAGTGCGGTTTGCCGATTGTCGATACCCTGAACCTCAATGCAGAGCTGGCGCGATCCCGGCCCGGCTGGCTCAAATGGCTTTCGGCCGGCAATGCGATGCTGCTGATGGTGCGGGTCGTGCTGCTTGTGCTGTACGCCCAGCTTGCCGCCCACAACATCGACCTGATGCCGGGCACCGCCGTGGTTGCGGCGACACTGTATCTGGCGGGAATTCTCGCGCTCACGCGGCCGGAAAATCCGTTTCTCAAGACGCGGGAGCATTCCCTGGTTCGATGGCAACGCGGGCTGGCCATCGCGATGGTTTTATGCTGCGCGCTGGCATTTGCACACCAGCAGTACCTGGGTCGTAATGGGCGGGGTCTGTCGGGCTTGTTCTACTGGGCTGGCGGCAGATTCCACGCGGCCACGCTGGAACTGTCGCTGTGTGCCTGGCTCATGTTCTCGATCTGCATCGCATTGGAGTACCGATTTCTCGCGCGCCTGGCGGGGCGACTGCTGGACAAGTTCATGACCGAACACTGCCGAATCGCCGGCATCGGTGCGGCCGCAGGGGGGATC
>CAZKYG010000230.1:0-12392 GCA_964556915.1 uncultured Gemmatimonas sp. | reverse complement strand
GTGGGCTGCCGGACTCGACGCCACCACCGGCACGCTTGCGGTCGGCATGAACGCCGACCTCGTGCTGCTCACGGCCGATCCCTCGGCGGACATCCGCAACACGCGCGCCATCCGTGCCGTCATCCAGGACGGGCGCGTCGTTCGGTAGGGCGCAAGCCCCGGTGGCCGGGGGCCTGCCGACATTGCGTAGGGGAATTCCCGGGCACGTCTGACATCGGTACCGGTAGCCGGATATGCCGGTTACCTGACGCCCGACGCCTTCGGGATCGGCGACCATGTTCGGAACCCTGAACGCCCCGAACCTTTGACGCCGAGCCTTACCGTGCCTGACCACAAGCGCCCCTCGGGCGCCCACGAGGGAATCGCCCGAACCCGGCGTTTGCGCGCCGCGGGACCGTACGTGCTGGCGGTCGCCCTGCCGGTGGCACTCTCGGTCGTGCGCCACGTGATCAGCGTGAAGTTCCCGTCGGCGGAAGCAGGGGAGTCGCTCTTCCTCGTTCCCGTCGTGCTGGTGGCGTTCGCCGGTGGACTGCGGCCGGGACTGCTCGCGACCGCCATCTCGGGCGGGCTCGCAAGCTACGCGGTGCTCGTTCCGCAGCACGTGCGCCAGCGCACGTCTCCGCTCGAAAGCACCGAGCTTGTCGCGGTGATCGCGATGGGGGTCGTCATTGCCGTGCTCTTCGAGGGGCTTCGACGGTCGCGCGACCGGGCGCGGCGTGCGCAGCGCCACTCATCCGTGATCCTGCGCAGCATCACCGATGGCGTACTCACCACGGACCTCGCGGGGCACGTCACCTACCTGAATCCCGTGGCCGAGTGCCTCACGGGCGCCACGCGGGCGGCGGTCGTCGGGCGCCCGGTGGACGAGGTGCTGCGGCTCAGCCGTCATGCCGATCGCGCGCCGATCGTGCTGCCGCCTCCGCAAGTCGCTGACTTCGGGCAGGCGTACGAGCTCGGCCGGGCGCTGCTCGCTGCGCACGACGGTCGCGAGATTCCCGTGGCCGGCGTCGCGGCGCCGATCATCGCCTACGACGGCCAGTTCCTCGGCACGGTGATCGCGTTCCGCGATGCGACGCGGGAACTGCGCGCCGAGGAAGCCGTCGCCGAGCGCCTGCGCATGCGTGAGGAACTGGCGCGGGTCGTGCAAACCGCGCCGGGCATGTTGTACTCGTTCCGCCTGGCTCCCGATGGGACGATGACGCTGCCCTACGCCAGCCCGGGTGTGAGCCACATCTGCCGGATCAGTCCGGAACTGCTCGCCACCACCGCGGAGCCGCTGTTCACGCTCCTTCCCGCCGACGACGTCAGTCGCGTGCGCGAAGGCATCGCGGAGTCGGCGCGAACGATGCAGCCGTGGCACGACGAGTTCAGGGTGCTGCAGCCCGACGGCAGCTACATCTGGGTCGAAGGGCGCTCCATGCCCGTGTACGAGCCGGGCGGCGCCATCACGTGGCATGGCTACATGAACGACGTGACGGACCGCAAGCGTGTCGAGCAGGAGCGGGCCGACGCGGTCGCCGCGCTCGAACGCTCCGAACGCCGCCACCGCGACCTGGTGGAGATGTCGCCGGACGCGATCTTCGTCGCCCGGGGACTCCGGATCGAGTTCGCGAACCCGGCGGCCGTCGAGATGCTCCGGGTGCGGTCCGTGGACGACATCGTGGGGCATTCGGCGGAGGAATTCGCCCGGCCCGACGAGGTGCCCGCGCTCCGCACGACCGACGCGCGCCTGCACGAGGGGGCGACGGTGCCGCCAGGCCTCTGGCACATGCGAAGGAGCGATGGCACTGAGGGCGAGGTCGAAGTGGTCGCGCGGGCCTTCCGCGACGCGGACGGACCCGCCACGCAGGTCATGATGCGCGACCTCAGTGAGCGCCGCCAGCTCGAGGCACAGGTGCGCGAGTCGCAGAAGCTCGAGTCGATCGGGCTGCTCGCGGGCGGCGTCGCGCACGACTTCAACAACTGGCTGACGGTGATCGCCGCCAACGGCGACATCCTGCGCGGGCTCGTGGGCGCCGATCCCGACGCGCTCAGCCTGGTGGATGAGATCCGCAATGCCGGCGACCGGGCCGCGGCGCTGACGCGGCAGCTGCTGGCGTTCAGCCGGCGCCACGTGCTGGCGACGCGCGTCCTCGACGTGAACACCTGCGTCGCCGACACCGAGAAGATGCTCCGGCGCCTCGTGGGCGAGGACGTGGAGGTGAACGTCCGGCTGCACGCGACGCGCCACGTCACGGCGGATCCCGGGCACGTCACGCAGGTGCTGATGAACCTCGCCGTCAACGCGCGCGACGCGATGTCCGGCGGCGGGGTCCTGTCCATCAGCACGTCCGACGTGGAGATCACCCGCGATGACGCCGCGCGATTCCCGGCCGCGCGTCGCGGTCCGTACGTCGCCGTTCGCGTGACCGACACCGGCTCCGGCATGCCGCCCGAGGTGGTGGAACGCATCTTCGAGCCGTTCTTCACCACCAAAGGGGTCGGGCAGGGCACGGGGCTCGGCCTTTCCGTGGTCCATGGCATTGTTCGCCAGAGCGGCGGCGACATCACGGTCACGAGCGCGCCCGGCGCCGGGAGCACGTTCGAGATCATCCTCCCGGCCACGAATGCCCCCGTGGCGGCCGGGACGTCGGCGGTGGCGCCGCCGTCGTTGCGCGGGAGCGAATCGATCCTGCTCGTCGAGGACGAGCTGCTCGTGCGGCGCAGTGCCGCGCGTGCCCTCGCCGCTGCCGGCTACACGGTCCGCGAGGCCGCGAGCGGAGAGGCGGCCGCACGCCTGGCTGGCGACCCCGGCATGACGATCGATCTCCTCGTGACCGACGTCGTGATGCCGGGCATCGGCGGCGCCGTGCTCGCCGACTGGGTGCGGGCCACGCGCCCGGGACTCAAGGTGCTCTACACGAGCGGCTACACGGACGACGCAATCCTCCGCCACGGCGTGCAGCAGCAGGAGGTCGCATTCCTCGCCAAGCCGTACGACGTGCGGGCGTTGCTCACGAAGGTGCGGGAAACGATCGACGCGCCACGTCCGCATCTCCATCGGCGGGAGGGGCGTGCAACGGACGGGGCGGGTGCGGTGGCCGCCGTCGCATCGTGAGCGCCGCCGACACGAGCAACCCCAGCCCGAGCACGCCCGCGAGCGCGTTCCAGAGTCGGTCCGCCTCGCGCCCGGCCGGGTCCGCGGCCACGCGAACCTGCGGCTGGAGATTCATGAGGCGCGGCACCGCCGCGCGCACGTCGACGGCGAGACGGTAGCTGCCACGCGTCGAGTCGGCGAACGTGGCGAGGGTGACGCCTGATCCGTCGGCGTCGCCCCAGGCGCCGCGCACGCCAGCATCGGTGTTCCCGGTGGTCACGCTCTCGCCGCCGGCTGTGGTGAGACGCCACGCCAGGCGGAGCGGCGGCGGCGCGTTGCGGCACGTCGGCGGCGGCGGGTCGGCGGCCAGCGCGCATTCGGGCATCGCGCCGGCCACGGCGAGCTGGAGGTTGTAGCGACCTTCGCGCGCAAGCGAGAACGAGAAGAGGAACGTGTTCTCGCGCGAGAGGTCGATCGCGCGGTGCGCAGCGACCCGCGGCGTCCCGCCCGGCCGCACGGACCAGCCGAGCAGCGCGATGCCGGCCGCGGCCTGCAAGAGGGTCGATCGCGGAAGTGAGCGGAACACCGCGGCTCCGGTGGCAGGGACGCTGAACGGTCCGCGTCCCTCCCACCGTTGTCAACCGTGCGCGCGCCCTACTTCACGCCGAGCGCGCCCTTCCACAGGTCGCAGTTGGCTTTCCAGCGCTGCTCTTCGCCCGGGGCGGTGATCTTCGCGACGTTCTCGCGCATGGCCTTGTACGTCGCCTTCATGTTCGCGAGTGTCGCGGGCGACGGCGCGCCGGACTCGGCGATCAGGAACTTCCAGAGGTCCCGGTTCGCTTCCCATCGGCCGCGCTCGTCGGGCGCCTTGATCTGCTCCACGATGCTGGTGATCGAATCGAGCGAGTTCTGCATCGCGGCGCGCGTGGCGCGGTCGAGCGCGCCGGGGTGGTCGAGGCGTGCCTGCCACAGCTTCACGTTCTCGGTCCAGCGCATGTTCTCGAGCGACGGCATGATGCGATCCACGTTGTTGCGCATCGTCTCGAGCAGCACCTTGGGGTCCGGTGACGGCTGCTGCGATGCCAGCGGCGCAGTCCCGCCCGCGAGGGCGCCGAGCGCGACGGCGAGCACCGCGACCGGTCGGATGATGGTCTTCATGGGTTCTCCCGCGTGACGCGGCGCGCCCGGCCCGGGGCGGAAATCGTCCGGAGCGGCGGCCGCTCCTGAACGGTGCGATCCGCCGCGCACGCCGAGCGTCGGCAAAGCGCCGTCAGCCGGGCAGGGAACGCCTGACGGAGCCCGCGGCTGCGGGCCCCATGCACCGGGCGTAGATTCTCCGGGTCCGCGCACGCCCCGTTGCCCGACCTGCGTCCCCCACCGAGACCGACATGTCGATGATCGCCGAATGGCGCGCCTTCACGCGGCCGCAGAAGAACGCCTTCATCGCCAGCCTGCTCGGCTGGACCCTCGACGCGTTCGACTTCTTCGTGATGGTCTTCATCCTGAAGGCCATCGCCGCGGATTTCGGCACCGACGTCAAGTCCATCGCCTTCGCGGTGACGCTGACGCTCGCGATGCGGCCCCTCGGCGCGCTCGTGTTCGGCATGCTCGCCGACAAGTACGGGCGGCGGCCGATCCTGATGATCGACATCCTGCTGTTCTCGGGGCTGGAGCTCGCGTCCGCGTTCGCGCCGTCACTCCCGGCATTGCTCGTGCTCCGCGCGCTGTTCGGGTTCGCGATGGGCGGTGAATGGGGCCTCGGCGCATCGCTCACGATGGAGACCATCCCGGCGTCCGCCCGCGGCATCGCCTCCGGCATCCTGCAGGAGGGCTACGCGCTCGGCTACCTCCTCGCGGCGGTCGTGTACGGCCTGCTCTTCGACACCATCGGCTGGCGTGGCATGTTCGCGGTGGGCGTGCTCCCGGCGCTGCTCGTGCTGTACATCCGGCGCAACGTGGAGGAGTCGCCCGCGTGGCACCGCGCCGCCACCCGCAAGCGGCGGCCCATGGGCGAGGTGTTCGGCCAGCACGGGCTGCGGTTCCTGTACGTCGTCATCCTCATGACGGCGTTCAACTTCTTCAGCCACGGCACGCAGGACCTCTACCCGACGTTCCTGCAGGTCCAGCGCGGGCTCTCCACGCACACGGTGAGCCTCATCACGATCGTGTCCATGTTCGGCGCGATCGTTGGCGGCATCGTGTTCGGCCAGCTCTCGCAGAGCCGCGGCCGGCGCAAGGCGATCGTGTGGGCCGCGCTGCTCGCCCTGCCCGTGATTCCGCTGTGGGCGTTCTCCACCGGCGCGCTCTGGCTCGGTGTGGGGGCGTTCCTCATGCAGATCTCGGTGCAGGGGGCGTGGGGCGTGATCCCGGTGCACCTCAACGAGCTGTCGCCGGACGAGGTGCGCGCCACGTTCCCCAGCTTCGCGTACCAGCTGGGCAACCTGCTGGCCTCGGTCAACGCCACGATGCAGGCCGGCATCGCTGAAAGCCACGGAAACAACTATGCGCTGGCCCTCGCGATCGTCGCCGCGGCGGCCGTCATCGGCGTCGTGGTGCTCACGTCGGTGGGCAAGGAAGCGCATTCCGTGGAGTTCGGCGCGGGCACGTAGCGTCCGGTCATGTCCGACCCGCTGTTCTGGCACCGGCTGCAGTTCGGCTTCACGGCCACGTTTCACTACATCTTTCCGCAGCTCACGATGGGGCTCGCGCTCCTCATCGTGATCCTGAAGGCCGTCGCGCTCCGCACGGGCCGCGCGCCCTGGGCCGCGGCCGCGCGATTCTGGATCCGCGTGTTCGGCCTCTCGTTCGCGATGGGCGTCGTCACCGGCGTGCCGATGGAGTTCCAGTTCGGCACCAACTGGGCCGCGTTCTCCGCGCGTTCGGGCGCCGTGATCGGGCAGACGCTCGCCATGGAGGGGATCTTCGCGTTCTTCCTGGAGTCGAGCGTGCTCGCCTTCCTCCTGTGGGGCGAGGACCGGCTCGGCCCGCGCCTGCATTTCGCGGCGGCGGTCGCGCTCTTCGTCGGGAGCTGGGCGTCGGGCTGGTTCATCATCGCCACCAACGCGTTCATGCAGTACCCCGTGGGCTACGCCGCCGCGGCCGACGGCTCACTCCAGCTCGCGAGCCTCGCGGCGTTCGTCTTTTCGCCGTGGACGCTCACGGAGTTCCTGCACAACCAGATGGCGTCGGTCGTGACGGCGTCGTTCGCGATGGCCGCCACCGGCGCGTTCTGGATCCTGCGCGGGAATCCGTCGCCCGCGGCGCGTGTCTCGTTCCGCACGGGCGTTGCCGCGGCATTCGTCGCGGCGAACCTGGTGGCGTTCCCCACCGGGCACCTGCAGGGCCGCCTCGTGGCCGCCCACCAGCCGGTCACGCTTGCCGCCATGGAGGGCCGGTTCGCGAGCGGTCCGCGCGCGCCGCTGGCGATGATCGGCCAGCCCAACGTTCCCGCGCGCACGCTCGACAATCCGGTCACGCTGCCCGCACTGCTCTCGTGGATCGCCTACGGCGACTTCTCGGCCAACGTCCGCGGGCTCGACGACTTTCCGCAGGCCGACTGGCCGGGGAACATCGAGCTGCTCTACTACGCCTTCCATATCATGGTCGGCCTCGGCACGCTGTTCATTCCGCTCATGGGCCTCGCGGCCCTGATGGAGTGGCGCGAGGCCCGGCGGGTGCTGGGCGGCGCACGCGCGGCCGAGGCCGGGCGCCAACCGGTGCCGCCGCCGGGCTCGCCGTACCGCGCCGTGCTCTGGGCCGTGGCGCTTGCGTTCCCGTTCCCCTTCATTGCCACCACGGCCGGCTGGCTCACCGCCGAGCTCGGGCGCCAGCCGTGGCTCGTGTACGGCGTCATCCGCACGGCGGAGGGCGCGTCGCCCACCGTGCACGCCGGTGAGACGCTCTTCACCACCCTTGGCTTCGCCGGGCTCTACTTCGTGCTCGGCGTGCTCTTTCTCGGGCTCGTGGCGCGGGAAGTGGCCCATGGGCCCGATGGCACTGCAGCGCACACCGATGCCGGCGCCGTGACCGGCGGCGCTGCCCCGGGGGCCGCATGAGCCTCACGGCGCTCTGGTTCGCCCTCGCGGCGGTGATGGTCGCCATCTATGTCGTCATGGACGGGTTCGACTTCGGCGCCGGCGCGCTGCATCTCGTGGTCGCACGGAGCGACGGCGAGCGCCGCCAGGTGCTCGGCGCGATCGGCCCCTTCTGGGACGGCAACGAGGTCTGGCTGCTCGCCGCCGGCGGCGTGCTGTTCCTGGCATTTCCCCGGGTGCTCGGTGCGGGGCTCAGCGGCTTCTACCTCGCGATCATGATGGTGCTGTGGGTGCTCATCCTGCGCGGCATCGCGATCGAGTTCCGCTCACACCTGGCCGATCGCCTGTGGCGCCAGTTCTGGGACGGCACCTTCGCGCTCGCCTCCACGCTCGCGCCGGTCCTGTTCGGCGCGGCCGTGGGCAACCTGGTGCGCGGCGTGCCAATGCAGCCCGATGGCTGGTTCGCCCTGCCGCTGTTCGCGTCGTTCTCGCCGCGCGGCGCGCTGGGCATCCTCGACTGGTACACGGTGCTCAGCGGCCTCTTCGCGCTCGTGACGCTCACGCAGCATGGCGCCAACTTCCTCGCCTGGCGCACCGACGGCGTCGTGCGGGAGCGCAGTCGCGCCGTGGCGGCGCGGCTCGAGTTCGCGACGCTGGGGCTCTGGGTGCTCCTGACCGTCGCCACGGCGTACCTCGCGCCGGAGGTGTTTCGCGCGCTCGCCGAGCGGCCGCTCGCGTGGCTTGCCACGGCCGTGTTCATCGCCGGGTTCGTCACCGCCAGCGTGGCGCACCGGCGCGGGAACGACCTCGTGGCCTTCATCGGCACGGGCGCGTTCATCCTTGGCCTGCTCGCCGCCACCGCGGCGTGCGTGTTTCCCGTGATGCTGCGGTCCGCCAGCGATCCCGCGCTTTCGCTCACGGCCTTCAACGCATCCAGCGGGGCGGCGTCGCTCACGGCCGGGCTCTGGTGGTGGCCGGCCGGTTTCGTGGTGGCGGTGGGATACGTCGCGCTGCTCTTCCGCGCGCACCGCGCCAAGGTGCGCGTGCCGGCCGCCGACGGGTACTGACGCCGCGCCGGCGCCGGCGGAGCGTCAGCCGGGCGGCGCCACGGCCGATCGCGGCTGCGGCGCGTGCCGCTCCCCGTTCAGCACCAGCACGGAACTGAGCGCGATGTCTGGCGCGAGCGACGTCGCGACCGAGCAGTACTTGTCCACGGAGAGCGCGATCGCGCGCTCGGCGTGCACGGCCTCGATGCCGGCCCCATCGATGCGGAACTCCAGCTCGGCGCGCACCAGGCGTCGCGGCGGCTGCGCGCGACGTTCGCCACGCACGACGATTGCGAGCCGCTCCGCCGGCGTGCGGCGCTTGGCGAGGATCTCGAGCACGTCGCTGGCCGAGCAGGCGGCAAGGGCGCCAAGGAGCGTATCCACCGGTCCCGTGCCGGCCACCCGGTCGATGTCGATGGTGATCGCGCCGCCGCGCACACTGGACACGGCGAACCGCTGGTCTCCGGCCCACACCGCGGTCACGGTCGTGGTGTTCGGCGCGGGCGAGGCGTCATCGCTCATGGGGGGAAACTAGCGGTCGCGCACGGCCCACCCGCCCGGCGGGCGGGCCCGCGTGGGTGACCGGATTCAGGCCACGCTGGTGCGGACGGGGCGGAGGTGAGCTATATCCGGGGGAAGGCCCCCCCCGGAGCGGCGAGCGCGGCATGACCGTCGGACCACACCCGGAGCGTAGCGGCGGCGAGCTCGAGCGGCTCGGGCGCCTGTACAGCGCGCTCGCGCACACGAGCCATGGCATCGCGCATGCGAGCGATCGCGACACGCTGCTCGCGGGCGCGTGCCGCAGCCTCGTGGAACGCGGCGGATTCATGATGGCGTGGGTGGGCTGGCACGATCCCGCCACGCGGCGACTCGTGCCGGTCGCGTCGTTCGGCGACGAGCCCGGCTACCTCGCCACCATCCGCGTGTACGCCGACGACCGGCCCGAGGGCACGGGGCCGTCGGGCCGCGCGTTCCGCTCGCGCCAGCCGTACGTGGCGAACGATCCGCTCGCGGACCCGGCCACCGCGGTGTTCACCGAGAGCGTGAAGCGCTGGCGGCTCGGGTCATATGCCGTCTTTCCCATCGAGGTGGACGATCGGCCGTGCGCCACGCTCAGCGTGTACGCGGCGGAGCCCGGGTTCTTCCGCGACGAGGAGGTCGCGTTGCTCCGGACGATCACGATGGAGCTGTCGCGCGCCCTCGAGCGTCAGGCCATGGCCGCGGAAACACGCGAGGCGGAGGACACCGCCGCCCGCGAACGCCGCTTCGCGCAAACGGTGCTCGACAGCGTGCCCGGCGTGCTTTACCTGTACGACGAGAATGGGAAGTTCCTGCGCTGGAACCGCAACTTCCTCGACGTCACGGGATACTCCGCGGCGGAAATGAAGCACCTGCACCCGCTGGACTTCTTCGAGTCGCCGGACCGCGAGCGCGTGGCGGCGCGCATCGGCGAGGTGTTCCTCTCGGGCGTGAGCTCGGTGGAGGCGAACCTGCGCTGCAAGGACGGCACGCTCATCCCGTACCACTTCACCGGGCGCGTGGTGGAGGTGGATGGCCGCACCTGCCTCGTCGGCGTGGGGATCGACGTGTCCGAGCGCGCGCGCGCCATCGCGGCGCTGCGCGAGAGCGAGGAGCGGTACCATTCGACGCTCGACGCCGTGGTGGAAGGCTGCCAGCTGCTCGACTTCGAGTGGCGCTACCTCTACCTCAACGATGCGGCCTCGCGCCACAACCGGCGGCCCAACGCCGAGCTGCTCGGGCGCACCATGCCCGAGTGCTGGCCGGGCATCGACCAGACGGAGGTGTTCGCGCTCTTCAAGCGGTGCATGGAGCAGCGCACGCCCGGCGTCATGGAGCTGCAGTTCACCTTCCCCGACGGCGGCACGAACTGGTTCGAGGCGCGCGTGATGCCGGTGCCGGAAGGCATCTTCATCCTCTCGATCGACATCGAGGAGCGCAAGCGGGCGGAGGCGGAGATGATCCGCACCACCGCGAAGTTGCGCGAGCAGGCGGAACTGCTCGACAAGGCGCGCGATGCCATCGTCGTCCGCGACCTCGAGCATCGGGTGCGCTACTGGAACCGGAGCGCCGAGCGGCTCTATGGTTGGTCCCGCGACGAGATCATGGACCGGCCCGTGTCCGAGGTGCTGTACGACAATCCGGCGCCGTTCCTCGCGGCCGTGGCCGAGGTGATGGCCAAGGGCGAATGGTCCGGCGAGATCGAGCAGAAGACGCGCGACGGCCGGAAGGTCACGGTGGAGGGCCACTGGACGCTCGTGCGCGACGACGCGGGCTTGCCGGCCTCGATTCTCGCCATCAACACGGACGTCACGCAGCGTAAGAAGCTCGAACAGCAGTTCCTGCGCGCGCAGCGTCTCGAGAGCATCGGCACGCTGGCGGGCGGCATCGCCCACGACCTCAACAACGTCCTCGCCCCGATCATGCTCGCCGTGGACTTCGTCGCGAGCAGCGTAAACGACCCGGACGCCCGGGAGTCCGTGGACCTGATCCGCACCAGCGCGCGCCGCGGCGCCGACATGGTGGCCCAGGTGCTCTCCTTCGCGCGCGGCATGGAAGGCCGCCGCGTCGTGCTCAATCTCACGCACCCGATCCGTGACCTGGCGCGCGTCATGCGCGAGACGTTCCCGAAGAACATCACCGTGGAGACGTCGTTCGACGCCGACCTGTGGACGATGGAGGGCGACCCCACGCAGATCCATCAGGTGCTGCTCAACCTGTGCGTCAACGCCCGCGACGCCATGCCGACTGGAGGATCGATCCGGATCGCCGCCTCCAACCTGGCGATCGACGAGCACTACGCGTCCATGCACGCCGAGGCCCGGGTGGGTCCCTACGTGCGCCTCGAGGTGCAGGACACGGGCACGGGCATCCCGCGCGAAGTGATCGACAAGATCTTCGACCCGTTCTTCACCACGAAGGAAGTGGGCAAGGGCACGGGGCTCGGGCTCGCCACGACGCAGGCCATCGTGAAGGGCCACGGCGGCTTCATCAGCGTGTACAGCGACCCGGGCGCGGGCACGCGCTTTCGCGTTTACTTCCCGGCCACGCAGGGCGCCGTCGCCGACGCGGCGGACGCGCAGGCCGAGGCCATTCCACGCGGCGAAGGTGAACTCATCCTGGTGGTGGACGACGAGGCCTCCATCCGCCAGATCACCCGGCAGACGCTCGAGGCGTTCGGCTACCGCGCGCTCGTCGCGAGCGACGGATCCGAAGCGGTCTCGGTGTTCGTGCAACACCTGCCCGACGTGCGCCTCGTGATCACCGACATGATGATGCCGGTCATGGATGGGCAGGCGACGATCCAGGTGCTGCGCCGGCTCAAGCCGGGCATCCCGATCATCGCGGCCAGCGGCATCGACGCCAGCGCACGCACGGTCAAGTCGCTTGGGGCCAACGTGGCGGGCGTGCTCACCAAGCCCTACACGGCGGAAATGCTGCTCAAGGCGATCCGGGCGGCTCTCATCGTGCCACCGCCAGCCTAGGCGCGCCTGGTCGGGATGGCGTTCGTCGCCCCGCCGCCACGGCGTGATGTCGTCCGCAACACTTTGGTGCCGCGCGCCGCACGCCTGGCGGCTATGCTGGGCGCGTGCGCCCTCTCGCGAATGAAATCCTGAAGTACTTCTACCGCACGTACAACACCCTCGGGTTCGGGTACCTCGAGCAGGTTTACGCCGCGGCCATGACGTACGAGTTGAGGCGAGCGGGTATCGAGGTCGCGCGGGAGTATGCCGTGCGCGTGATGTACGACGGCGTCGAGCTCGGCTTCCACCGGCTCGACATGGTCGTGGCCGGCGCGGTTGTGGTCGAGATCAAGGCCACGGCAACGCTGCATCCCGTCGCCCGCCGGCAGCTCTACAACTACCTGCGTGCCACGAACCTCGAACACGGGCTGCTGCTGTACTTCGGGCCCGAACCGCGGTTCCAGCGACTGTACGTGCCCAACCGCCAACCGCCGCTCGCTTCGGGCGTCCCCGCTCGCGCGCCGTAGCCCCCGGATGTCTCGGCTCCATGTGAATGGGCATCAAACAAGAACCCGATCATGTCCCCGGCGCGGACGCCGGCAGGCGGCGCTACGTGGCAACGTGATGGCACGCAAGCCGGAGCCCCGGCTTGGGCAACGGTCGTGTTATTGCCTGATGCCACTGAACATGAAGCCGAGGCGCCGGTCGCCACGCGCCGCAGCCGCCGGATGTCTCGGCTCTATGTGAATGGGCA
>CAZKYG010000229.1:0-4027 GCA_964556915.1 uncultured Gemmatimonas sp. | reverse complement strand
ATGATCGGCGTGGTGATGTTGTATGGAATGTTCCCGGCGAGCAGGAACGGCGGCGCGACGTGCGCGTGCAGGTCCACGTCGAGGACGTCGCCCTGCACCATCGCGAGTTCGGGACGCGTGGCGTGCCGCAGGCGCAGGGCGGCGGACAGGTCGCGGTCCACCTCGATCGCCACCACGCGACCGCCGGGACCGACGCGCTCGAGCAGTTCCTGGGTGAGGGCGCCGCGGCCGGGGCCGATCTCCACCACCGTATCGCCGCCGGCGATTCCCAGCGCCGCGGCGATCCGTGAGAGGATGCCGGGATCGGTGAGGAAGTGCTGGCCGAACCGCTTGCGTGCGAACGGCGGCTCGCGGGACGCGCCGGTCATGGCATGACGCGCCGGCTCAGGTGCGCAGGACGATGATCGCCTGGTCGTCGGGCGGGGCGACGCCGCCCATGTGCCCTTCCAGCAGGGCGAACACCCCGTCGACGATGCGCTCGGGCGGTTCGCGGCGTCGCGCGGCGATGACTTCGAGCACGCGCGGCTCGCCGAGCGCGGCGCCGTCGATGTCGCGTGCGTCGCACACGCCGTCGGTGAACAGCACGAGCGTGTCGGAGGCGCGATTCCATGGGCGCGACGCCTCGGACGGCGGTCCGGACGCGAGGCCGAGCGGCGGGTCGGTCGCGCCGAGCCGCGTCACGGCGCCGTCGGCCCCGACCACGAACGCCTCGGGCTGCCCGGCGTTGACCCAGCGGACCTCGCCCGCGGCCGGGTCGATCACGGCGTAGCACAGGGCGAGGAACATCTCCGTGTCGCGCAGCTCGTCGGCGATGGTGGCGAGCAGCGCCGCCACGGTGGCGGCCGGCCCGTCACCCTTTTGCGCATGGATCGCCATGGCGCTCATCGTGAGCGCCATGATGAGCGCGGCCTGGTAGCCATGGCTCGACACGTCGCCGATCAGCACCCCCACGCGCCCGCCCCCGAGGCGGAACAGGTGATAGAAGTCGCCGCCCACACTGCGGGCCGGCTCCACGCGCGCGGCGCAGCGGGCGTCGGGCTCGAGCACCGACGTGGGCGGCAGCAGGCGCATCTGCAGGTCGTGCGCGAGCTGCATCTCGCGTTCGAGCCGCTCCTGCTCGACGGACGCGCGCACGAGCCGGGTGATCTGGATGGCGGCGCCGATCTGCGCGGCGATCGCCGCGACGAGCTTGAGGTCGCCGGCCGTGAACACCTTGCCGTAGCGCGGCGCGGACAGCGTGACCACGCCGAGGCCGACGGATCCGCGCGGCGTGGCCCAGGTGATCGGCACCGCGAGGGCGGCGCCACGCCGCACGGGCACCTCGCGCGGCGACTCGGCCTCGCCCGCGGCGAACAGGCGCGGCGCCGACTCCCGGAACACATGCGCCGCGACGGCCGTGTCGTCGTCGATGCCGATCGGCTCGGCGTCCACCGGCGCGATGCCACGCGCGGCAATGGGCACGAGGAGGCCGCGGCTCGCGTCGTGCTCGTAGATCGCGCCAAGGTCCGCGCCCACCGTGTCGGACACCTCGGCGAGGATCGTCGCCGCGGCATCGGCGAGCTTCACCGTGCGACCCAGGATCTCGCCGATGGAGTAGAGCAGGTTGATCTCTTCCCAGCTCTCGGCGAGCGCCTGCGCCGTGAGCCGGATCTCCGTGCGGGCCCGCTCCAGTTCGTCCATGGCTCAGCCGCGGATGAGCACCAGGCGCACGACGTTGCCGTTGTCGGAGTACTGCTCCACCGAATCCATGAGCTGCTGCATGAGGTAGAGGCCGCGGCCGTCCTCGCGTACGACGTTCTCCGGGAGCGTGGCGTCCGCCGTGCAGCCGGCGATGTCGAACCCCGCGCCCTCGTCGCGCACTTCCGCCACGAGCCGGGTCTCGTCGATCTCGACGCGGACGACCACGTCGCGCGACGTGTCCTCGCCATTGCCGCGCAGGATGGCGTTCGAGAGGGCCTCGGTGAGCGCCACCGGCACGTTCAGCGCCACGTGGCGGCGCGAAAACGCCAGCGCCTTGCAGCGCCGCACCACCTGCCCCACCACTTCCTCGATGTACTGGACGTCGCTCGGGATGCGGAAGTCCAGTGACTCCGCGACGGGCATCTAGAAGCTCTCGAGCGCGTGCTCTCGGGTCTTCGAGATCTGGAACAGCGTGTCGAGCTTGGTGAGCTCGAACAGCGTCTGCAGTTCGTCGTGCAGGGTGGCCAGGCGCAGCTCGCCGCCCGAGTCGCGGATCCGCTTGGCGAGCGACACGAGCACGCCGAGCCCCGAGCTGTCGATGTACCCGGTGCGCGAGAAGTCGATGAGGATCTTGCGGGCGCCCTTCTCGACTTCGTCGAGGACCTTCTGCTTGAGGTCCTGGCGATTGCCCACGATCAGCTGACCCTCGATCTCCACGATCGTGACGTCGCCCTGGCGTGAGACGGTGAAGCTCATGTGGTCACGGCTCCGGGTGTGTGCGCGCAAGCGCGCCTGGGTGCGTGCGGCGGGGGTGCGTGGTCGGTGCGGCCGGTACGGGCGGGATAATAACCATATGAAGGTGCGCACGGCGTCCGGGGACGCCCGGCCGACTCACCGCGGTGGCGTGGCATACTTGCCCCGCAGCGCCTCCACGACGGCCGGGTGCACGAGGCTCGCCACGTCGCCGCCGTAGCGCGCGATCTCGCGGACCAGGCTTGAGCTCACGTGCGTGGTGTCGAGCGACGGGATCATGAACACCGTCTCGATCTCGGAGCCCAGGTGGCGGTTCATCAGGGCCATCTGGTACTCGTACTCGAAGTCGCTCACGGCCCGCAGGCCGCGGATGATCATGCGGATGCCGTTCCGTCGCGCGAAATCCACGAGGAGACCCTCGAAGCTCTTCACCTCGACGCGCGGCTCGCCAGCCATCGTGGACGCGATGAGCGCCACCCGCTCGGCCGCCGTGAACAGGGGCTGCTTGCTCGCGTTGTTCGCGACCGCGACCACGAGCCGGTCCACGAACCCCAGGCTGCGGCGGATGAGGTCGGCGTGGCCGTTGGTGATCGGGTCGAAGCTGCCCGCGTACAAGGCGACGGTTGGCATGGTTGCGGAGGGCAGAATGCGGAATGCAGCCGGCAGACGGCAGCGTCAGTTGGCGGCGGTTCTGCCCTCTGCCACCGGCCATCTGCCGTCTGTCATCTCGTAGAACGTAACCGCCGTGTCGCCGTAGCGCCGCACATCGGCGGCACCGGGGAGCGCAAGTCCGGCCTCGTGCTCAATGCCCAGGATGCGGGCGAACGGCCGGCGGCGCCACGCGTCGGCTACCGCCAGGGCGTGCCCCTGTCGGTACGGCGGATCGGCGAAGGCGACGTCGAACGGCACGTCGGTGGCCGGGTCGCTGCCGTGCCGCGCGCCGGCCCGGCGCTCGAGCACCGCGAGAAAGCGAAGCGCGTCCTGACGGTGCACCGCGGCGCGCGGCCCCGCCCCGAGCGCGGCGATGTTCGCGTCGAGGATTCGCGCCGTTCGCGCGGACTCCTCCACGAAGTCGGCGAACGCCGCGCCGCGCGACAACGCCTCGAGGCCGAGCGCGCCGGTGCCGGCGTAGAGGTCGAGCACGCGCGCACCGGGCAGCCGCGGGTGCACGATGCTCATCCACGCCTCGCGTGCCCGGTCGGACGTCGGCCGCACGTTCCGGCCCTTCGGTGCTTCGATCCGTCGGCCGCGCCACTCCCCCGCGATGATCCGCACGTCAGGCGGCGGCCGCGGCCGCCCGCTGGCGGAAGTCGATCACATTGAACTGCAGGCGGTCGGCGCCGCGGAACGCGTTCCGCTCCAGGCGGTAGGCGAGGTCCACGACGGCGCCGGCGCGCAGTTCCGCGACGCGCGGGCCGAGTCCCCACCCGACCGCCTCCACGGGACCGGCGGGCGTCTGCACCGTGAACTTGAGGCCGTCGGCGCCGATGCAGCTCGCCGCGGCGGCGAGCCGCACGCCGCGCGCGGTGAACGTCGGGCCCGGGTTCCCGACGCCGAACGGCTCGAAGCTGCGGAGCATCCGCTCGAGCTCGGG
>CAZKYG010000228.1:0-4341 GCA_964556915.1 uncultured Gemmatimonas sp. | reverse complement strand
CTTCACGCCGCGAATCACGCTCTGCGTCTTGCCCGTGCCTCCGCTGCCTTGAACCACAGCTGAGAACTCGCCCGCGTCCTTGTCGTTGCACAATGCGCATGCCAGCCACAGCGTGCACATCATGATGGCTGCCTTTTGTTCCGTGTTGCAACGCGGCAGCAAATCGCTCTCCGTCATCCAGCGTGACAGAATCATGGCCATTTCATCGTGTTGCAAGACCGGCAGCTTGTCCTTGTAGAGCTAATCATGTGTTGCTGATGTTTTTGTTGATGTTCTTGTTGCTTTCATCTTGTTGTATCTGGATAGCGACATCATCAACTTTGGCTGCATCCATGAATGCTCGTCGTCAACATCAACAACCATGGCATTTGCAACATCATCTTGCTCTTGCATGGTTCTTGGGATCAAGCCCGCACATCGCGCTGCTGCCACTGCGCTTGCGCCGCTCTCACCTCCAATCGAATCAACAATCAAATGATCGTCCTCATCATCATCGCCATCCGCTGCATTTGTCTGCACAATCTTGTGTTCAAGATGCCGCGCAAGTCGTTCTGTCCTCGCCGGTGCTGTTGCGCTGACCCAGTCTCCCTTCTCTTCATCACGCTGCTCATCCACCACATCAACGCCGTCTGCTTGCATCTTTCTGGTCTGTAACATCATCAGCTCGTTGCGCAGCAGCTTCTTCATGGCCGTCATCGCATCCGTGTTTGCATCATCATCATGGTTGTTGTTGTTGTTGTTCCATGAATCCGCCTTGTGCAACACTTCATCCGCCGACCTCCAGCTTGTTGCAATGCTCAGCACCCACAGCTTTTGCATCTCGTCGTCCATCAGGTAGCTGCTCTTGCGCGTGACGTGTACCAGCACCTCAATGTCTTTGCCGCGCTGCTTCTGCTTCTTCTGAACCATCCAATGCGTTGCATGCTCTGGATGCTCTCGGCTGAACGCAACTCCAACTCTTCCCATTGTTGGTGCATCATCATCATCGTTGTTGTTGTTGTCATCCATGGCTGCAGCAGCAATGTCGCTGATGCTCATCTTCTTCTTCTCCCAGCCTTGTTTCTTCATCTCCCATGGACTCAATGAATCAAGCTTCACACCGCGGTAGATGTAGTCCTTGATCACAAGCGACGGCTCAACATCAACATCAACATCATCCATTGCAGCATCTCCATCTCCATCTCCTTGTTGTTGCATCACACGCTTTTGTTCCTTTCTCATCCTTACGTGCTCAACAAACGGCGGCCCGAACAGCACAGCAATTTTCAACTTACTACTTTCTGTACAGTGGAAATCTGCCATTCCCAGCACATTCAAAGCTGCTTGCGCTTGCGGCACAGCCACTGCATTCGCAAACTGCTTCAACGCTCTCATCAGCACATATCGAACTCGATTTGCAGCATCTTCATCGCTGTCGTTGCTCTCTTCCAGCGCTGCATACTTTGCCTGCGCCTTTTTCACCTCCTCCAACAGCATCTCCATCATCTTGAGACGCGGCATCCCAAGCTTGGTCGTGTAGTTGGTCACGTACTGAATCAGCCCGTCGGGGCTTTGCCTGCCCGCACCAACAAACTGACAGTATTGGCTCATGTTGGGCATCCCGCCGCATGAGTGGGACACCTCAGCCAGCCCATTGCAATGCGGCAACGCCATGGCATCATCGCGCTTGATCGTCATTTTCCATGTCTGGTTTGCATGGTCAAGCTCGCAATGTGCGTTTTCCTCCAGCTCGTTGACCTCCTTGGCAAATCCGAACCTGCAGCGGCACATGTTGTCCTTGTTGAGCTTTTGATATCGCGTGCACACATGGCTGTGCACGTGCAGCAGCTTGCTCAGCTTGGCCTCGTCACCGTTGCGCATCATCAACTGCAGCAACGTTCCTTGCGGATGATCGTATTGCTCGCAGAACGTTGTGCCCACCCATTGCTGGATGCGTTCTTTGGCATCTTCATCACTGAACATCTCAGCCATTCTATCGGGCGCAACGGTCTTTGCAGCGCCGATCAGGTGCAGATGACTCGTTCCGTCTTGGCACCACTCGATCATCCCTCCTGCCCAATCAAGCTCTCCAAACAATCCAGCACTGCCGTCAAGGGGCTTGATCACATTCTCCATCAACGACTTGACCATTGCATCAAAGAACATGGCCTGGAAAAACGCTCCGCCCTTGACAACCTCGTATCCAGGCTGCTGCGCTTCAACATTCACCATATCATCATCATCAGCACCAGCAGCTTCATGGATGCCGTTGCTGTTGCTGCTGTGGCGTCGATACATGCTTTGCAGCCATGTGTTGCCGTGATCGTTGACGTTGATTGTCAGCCAGATGCAGCCTGGATTGTTGTTGCGATTGAGAGCTTTCATGATCTGCCTCGGCCATGCGCGCGACATTGGATGGCCTGTCATTTCTCGCGCGGCAAACTTGAGAGCACCAATCAGCGATTTGACTTCCATCTCTGCTCGGTAATCATGTTGTTGTGGTTGCTGTTGATCATTGTTGCCTTGTTCTTGTGCTGCTTCTCCTGGTTGCATTGCATCTTTTTCACGCTCCGCTTTGATGGTTCGCTCCAGGCTCTGCACCAACATCTTCAAGTTGCCCAGACATTCCATGTGTGATGGCAGCTCCGTGCCGATTGCAGCGTAGACGCGTTGCATGATCAAGTACTTCATCAGCACGTTGTTCAACACGAACAGCGCTCGGTCGTTGTGCATCAGTCGCTGGTCGCTCAGCCGCGCCATGTGCTCGGCGAACCTCTTCATCGAGAAGTCTTTCGTCAGCGCGTCCACTTTTTCAAAGCTGTCCAGTGCCGGGAACATGCACGGGAACGCTTGGATGAACAATCGCATGTCTGCGTTTTTCTCCGCGCGCGGCGCAAGGTATTGCAACGTCACGAACAGCTTGCACTTGCTTGGCGCAGTCACCTTCCAAGGCCATGAATGCTGCTTGCTGTTGTTGTCACCATCATCATCATCGACGCTGATTTGCTGCATGATGTTTTGCATCTGTTGGATCATGTTTGTGACGCGCTCCACATCAAACGACGCGCCTGCGTTCTGCAAACATTGCAAGCGGTAGATTTCGCTTTTCTTCCACAGCTCGATGAACAGCGTCATGACCATCCTCACGCGCACCATCATCCCGCATTTGCTCGCTTGTTGACCAGCTCTCACCCACATCACCTCCACCTTGTTGATGGTTTCTCCGGCGTGCAGCTCATCCTGGGCATTGCGAATCTCACCCAACATCAGCATCATTGACAGCAGCACGTTGTGGTACATGAACGATGCTGCTCCTTGCGCCTCCTGTTTGAAAGAGAACCCGCCTTGTCCTGCATGGCGCACACAGATGGTTGCCACAACCGTCGCCACCAAGGCCTCTTCCGAGTACCAAGGCTTGATGATGTCACCGCCAAGGCCATGGATGTGACCCAGCCCAGCGCAGTTCCACTGGGCGTTGCGCATGCTGAGGCCTTTGCCGGACTGGCAGCTGGAACATGCCATGAACTGCAGCAGGTCCTGCCTTCCAATCGGCTGGTGGCTGATGATGCCTTTCTCATCCAATCGCACCGTCTGCGGCAACACGTTGGCTTTGATGGTGAAGGACTTGAGCTCCGTCGCGTTTTTGTACTCGCTGCAAACCGCGCACACGAACAGCTGGGTGCGCAGCTGGATGTCTTGGCGCATCATCTGTCCAAAGCGCTCGTTTTTTTCATCAAGCTGCACTTCTGATGCATGCATGCAGCAATCAGCAATGGACCACAACACACACAATGTTGTCATCAAAATCACCTCCTTGTGGTTCGTGGTCCATCAGCCTTTGATTCTCATCTTGCACTTCTTCCATCAACTGTTGCAGAAGCGTTTCGATGCTTTCGCTGTCATCTTCCACGTTTCCATCGTCTTGCTCGTGTGGCTGTTCTTCATCGACCGCCTCGTTGCTGTTGCGATCGCGCTTTCTCCCACGAGCCAGCTCCTCTTCCACCTCCTTCTTCCAATCTACATCCTCCATCTCAGCAGAGAGCACTGCGAAGTCGATTTTCTTCCACTTCTTGTTTGCCCACGAGCTCCAGCACAAGGCGCGCTTGCCCCACCGCCATCACGCTGAAATGTTGCAGCTTTTAATCAACCACGCCCACGTCACGCAGTTGTCAAACACGTTCCCACCCATTCAAAACCATGCGCCATCGCTGTTGTTGCGCTGCTCAGCCCTGCAACGCACCTCGCGCTCCACAACAACCCCGAATCGCTTTGATGTCTGCCACGGCGCGCAACAACAACAACACCAAACACCAGCCCATTGTTGATACATGGCGCCCATGCTGCAGCAACAGCTCCACAACC
>CAZKYG010000227.1:0-33026 GCA_964556915.1 uncultured Gemmatimonas sp. | reverse complement strand
AGCCGCCGCGCGATGCGTCGGGGCCCCCCGCGGATGCCGCCGCCCGAACGCCGGAGCCGGGGCAGGGCCGTCGCCGCCGGCGTGGACGCCGCGGTGGTCGGCGCGGACGCGGCGGCCCGCAACCTCCCCAGTCCCAGCCCGGAAACGACGAGCCCAGCGCGTGACAGACCGCAAGTTCTACATCACCACCGCGATCGACTACGCCAACGGCGATCCGCACTTCGGCCACGCCCTCGAGAAGATCGGCGCCGACGTCATTGCGCGCGCGCACCGGCAGATGGGCGAGCAGGTCCATTTCCTCATCGGCATGGACGAGCACGGCCAGAAGGTCGCGCAGACGGCCGCCGCGCGCGGCATCGAGCCGCAGGCGTTCGTCGACCAGGTCGCCGCGACCTTTCGCGCCATGTGGGAATCGCTCGACATCTCGTTCGACCAGTTCATCCGCACCACCGACGCGGCGCACAAGAGCGGCGTCCGCGCGCTCATCAAGCGCATCGCCGACGCCTCCCCCGGCGATTTCTATGAGAAAGAGTACGAAGGCTGGTACTGCGTCGGCTGCGAGCTCTTCAAGCGCGACGAGGAAATCGCCGACGGCAAGTGCGTGCTGCACCCCACGCGCGACCTGCAGTGGACGAAGGAGCGCAACTGGTTCTTCCGGCTGTCGAAGTACCAGCAGTTCCTCACCCGCCTCGTGAACGAACGCCCCGATTTCGTCCAGCCCGCCACCCGGCGCAACGAAATCCTCGCGCTCCTGGAGTCCGGCCTCGAAGACCTGTCCATCACGCGCGCGCGGTTGTCATGGGCCATCCCCTTCCCCGTCGCCTCGCCCCAGGGCGGTGAGCCCCAGGGAACGTGGGTGTGGTTCGATGCGTTGCCGAACTACCTCACGGCGACGGGCTACCCCGACAAACGCTACCGCGACCGCTGGCCGGCGCAGCTGCACGTCGTGGGCAAGGACATCACGCGGCTCCACTGCGTGGTCTGGCCCGCGATGCTCCAGGCGGCCGAGTTGCCGCTGCCCGAGCGCGTGTGGGCGCACGGCTTCATTTCGTTCGGCGGGGAGCGCTTCTCCAAGAGCGCCGGCGTGAAGATCGAGCTCGCGGACGAGGTCGCACGGTTCGGCCCGGACGCGTTCCGCTACTTCCTCATGCGCGAGGTCCCGTTTGACGGCGATGGCAGCTTCTCCGTCGAGCGCTTCGAGGCCGTGTACACCTCCGAACTCGCGAACGGGCTCGGCAACCTGGCCAGCCGCGTGGTGGCCATGGTCGAGAAGTATCGGGCGGGCGTCGTGCCGGCCGGGGCCCCGGCCCCGCTCGACGCCGACGACGCGGCGGATGTCGCACGGTTCGTGTCGGCGCTCGACGGCAGCCGCGGCTACGTCTGCCACGAGGCCGTTGCCGCCGCAGCCGCCATGGCGTCGCGGGCCAACCTGCACATCCAGCAGTCCGCGCCGTGGACGGTCGCCAAGGATCCTGCACGCGCCGCGGAACTCGACGCCATCCTCGCCGCGCTGGTGCGCTCCCTCGCGCGGCAGGCCGTGCTGCTCGCCGCGATCATGCCCGCCAAGGCCGCGGCGCTCTGGACCCAGCTTGGTGCGCCGGGCACCCCCGGCACCGTCAGGTACGCGGCGCTTGGCGCGCTTTCCTCCGAGGGATGGCGCGTGGCCAGGGGCGACGGCCTCTTCCCACGCCCCGAACCGCCAAAGCCGCCCGCCACGGGCTGAATGAGGTGGTGAAGGCACTGCTCACCCGCAGGGCCCACCTGCGCGCAGCCTCGTGACCCCGCGCGTGTCTGCGCTCGCGACAGCACTCGTGCCGGCAATCGTTTCGGCGCTTGCGGTGGCAACCCCGTCGCTCGCGGCGGCGCAGGTTCCGGCGGACTCGACGATTGTCCGTGCGACGGCGGGCCCCGACACCACCCAGCGTTTCGCCATCTACCTGCCGCCGGGGTATTCGGCGCGCCGCCGCTGGCCCACGATCCTCATCCTCGACCCGCGCGGCCGCGCGATCGCCGCCCTCGAACGCTTCCGGCCAGCCGCCGCGCGACGCGGATACGTGCTGATCAGCTCGTGGAACTCGCTCAGCGATGGGCCGGTCGCGCCGAACGTCGGGGCGATCAATGCCATGCTGACCGCGGCCCGCACCACCGTCGCCGCCGACCTGACCCGCCTCTACGTGGCCGGCATGTCCGGCACCGCGCGACTCGCCTGGACCTTCGAGCTCGAGGCTCCCGCACTGTTCGCCGGAATCTTCGCCGCCAGCGCCGCGCCCGCGCTCGACGAACCGGGCTCCCCGCAACTGCTGCGGTCGCCGGGGTTCGCGTTCGTCATGACGGCGGGTACGCGCGATTTCAACTTCTCCGAGGTGGCCGGCGCGGTCGCCCCCCTGAGATCCGTCGGCGCCGCGGCCAGCGTGGAGTTCTTCGACGGCCCGCACGACTGGCCACCGGCGCCGCTCGTCGAGCGCGGCGTCGAGTGGTTCACGGTCCGCGCCATGCTCGGCGGCCGCGCACCCGCCGACTCGGCGTGGATCGATGCACAACGTGCCGCCGCCCTGCACCGCGCCGACAGTCTCCTCGACGCACGGAACCTGGCCGCGGCGGCCGACGCGTATCGGCGCGCGGCCGACGAGTTCGCCGGTTGGCGCGCGGTCGACAGCACGAACCCGGCCGATTCCACCACCGCACGCGCCGCGCGGATCGAGGCGCTGCCCGCCGTGATCGCGTACCGCCGCGCCGCGGCCGCGCTCGATCGCGACGAGCACGACCGCGCCACCGACCTCCTGCGGCGACTCGTGGACGTGCGCCGCGACTCCACCGCGCACGACGGCGCGCGCCTTGCCCGCCAGCTCGGCCTCGCGGCCTTCGTGAAGCTCGCCGCCAGCGGCGACTCGCTGCGGGGGCCCTCGGCCGACCGCGTGCTCGCGTATGCGCGCGCGATGCTGGCTTCTATGAGCCGCGATCGTATCTCGACGCCGGGCAGCCGCGGCGCGCCCTCATGATGCTCGATGCCCTCGCGACCATCGAACCGCTCACTGCGGCGCAGTGCGACCTCGCCAGACGGGCAGTCGCCATGCCGGGGGCGCCGACCGGGGGACCCGCCGCATCGTGCCGCGCCTCCACCGCAGGAAACCCGAAGACGCCGCCGGATTCGGGTTGACCATCGCCCGGGACGGGGCGACCTTGTGAGAATGCCCGAACGCCGCTGGACGATCCTCATCGTTCCCTCCGACAACGAGGGCACGCGGACGTTCGAAATCACCGAACGCGGGCGCAAGACGTTCCTCTGGGGCGTCGGCATCGCGGCCGGAATGGTCGTCACGGCCGTCGCCTACCTGTTCACCCCGTACGCCACGCCGGCCGCACGCCTCGCCCAGGCCGAGAGCACCCGGCTCCGCGCCGAACTCGATGGCGTGGACGCGCGCCTCGCCGCCCTCACCGACACCCTCAAGTCCCTCGGTGAGCGCGACCACCAGCTGCGCCTCTACGTCGGCATGGCCAGCGACTCCGTCGAGTCGATCATCGACCCTGCGCCCGCCGACGACATGGCCACCGCCAGCGCGGGCCCGGTGACGGCCTCGGTGATGCCTGCCGGAGCGGCCCGGCGCCCCTTCGAGGGACGCCTCTCGTTCGGCGCCAGCACCAGCGAGCGCATCGATGAACTCACGCGCCGGGCGGTCGCGCTCACGCAGAGCTTCGACGCCGTCAACGACTCGCTGACGCAGAACCTCGAGCGCATCGCGAACACCCCGTCCATCATGCCCACCACGGGCTGGCTCACGAGCCACTTCACCGAGAGCCGTTTCCACCCGATCCTGCACCTCAACCGCCCGCACGAGGGGATCGACGTCTCCGCGCCCATGGGCGCACCGATCGTCGCGCCCGCCCGTGGCCGGGTGCAGAACGTCGGCTACGAGGCGGGATACGGCAACACGTTCGAGATCGACCACGGCAACGGCATCGTCACGCGCTTCGCGCACTGCTCGCGCATCCTCGTGCGCAACGGACAGGTCGTCTCACGCGGTCAGGTCATCGCCGCCGTCGGCAACACCGGCCTCACGGTCGGCCCGCACCTCCACTACGAAGTGCACGTCAACGGAAAACCGGTCGACCCCCTCCGGTACGTGCTCCCCGACAAGATCGCGGACTAGCGCGCGCGGCGGGGATCGCCGGCGTCGTTTTCGCCGGTTGCGGTGCGCTCGCCAAGCGCGCGCATCGCCTCCCACGACCGGCGCCCGTGGCACGTCGCGTCCAGGCCGCGCCTCGTGAGCGCGGGCGTCACGTCGGACAGGTTCTCCCGCAGGTAGGAGTCGCCGGGACTCAGGGCGATCGCCTGACACAGGTGCGCCAGGCCAAGCCGGAGGTCACCATGCAGGAAGAATGCGCCGGCGATCGTGTTGACGAACGCCGCGGCCGCGCCGTCGTCGTGGTCGAGCGCAAACTGAACGGCCGGACTCTCCATGCGCGACCGCATGGCGATCACCGCGCCATAATCACCTTCGCGATACAGGCAATCGGCGCGCGTGGCAAGCGTCGCGGGGTTCGTGGCGTTGATCGCGAGCGCGCGGGCGGCCAGCGCCGCGCCGGTGCGCGCGTCGCCGCCGTCGCAGGCCAGTTTCGCGAGGTTGCTCAACCCCGAGAACGACGTCGGGTTCTTCGCCACCATGTCGCCGAAGAACGCGGCGTCGCTTCGCCACACGGCGCCGCGACCCCAGCTGAGGCCGCCGTACCCGAGCACCAGCACGGCCCAGACGGCCCAGGCCGCGCGCGCATTGCGGACGGCCCGCGTCGCCACCGATGCCACGAGCCCGGCCACCGCGACCATCGGCAGGTAGGCATAGTGATCGGCCACCGTCGAAATGCGCTGGTACGCGAACGTCGCGAGACCGAGCACCGGGAGCCAGAGCGCGGCGGCCGCCACGCCCCACGCGGCGCATGGGTCGCGCCGCACCATCAGCCGTCCGAGGACGACGGCCGCGACGCCGACGGCAACCAGCGTGGGCACGAGCCACCCGGCGTGCGCCAGAAGGGCGGCCGGCGTGCGCCCGTAGTCGGCGGCCAGACCGTACGGCGCCACGAGCTTGATCACGTAGAACCCGAGCGCGTCGGCGGCAACCGCGGCGCGGTCCCACGCAGGCACGACCAGTCCGGTCATCTCATCCTGGATCGCGCTGGTGATGGCGGCGACGACGATCGCCATCCCGAGCCATGCGGCCATCAGCGGCGCGGCACGCTTGATCGCCGCGCGCCCCAGCACCGCGGCGCCCAGCACCACGGCGATCGGCACCGCCGCCACGCTCGGCTTGGCCAGCAGCGCCAGCGCAAAGAGCGCTGTCGCGATCGTTGAACTGGTTGCCGTGCGCCGCAGCCAGGTGAGCAGCGCCGCCACCGCGAGGAAAGTCGCCAGCAGATCCCGCCCGCCGGAAATCCAGGCCACGGCGGCCACCTGGAGCGGGTGCAGGGCAAAGACCGCCGCCCCCAGCGCCGCCGCGATCTCCACCGATGCCGCGCGCTCGGGCCGCGCCGCCGACGCATCCGCGCCCTCCGCGACCGGCATCCCGGTACCGCCGGTATGCAACAGTGACATCGCGCGCGCGAGCAGCCGCCACACAAGCAGCGTCGTGGCGATGTGCATGGCGAGGTTGAACGCACGGAACGCCACGGCGCTGCCGCCGCCCAGTTGCCAGAGCACCGCCCATGCCGTGCCCGTCACGGGCACGTAGAGGCCGAAATACGGCGCACGCCAGATGCCGCCGATGTCGGCGGCCCGCAGCATCGGATTCATCAGGATGTTGCGGTCGTCGTCCCACGAGAGGAACGGCGCGCCGAGCAAGCGCGCATAGACCATCGCCGCGACGACCGCAGTCGCGATGACCATGACCGGCGCAACGCCGGAGCGCCAGGCCTTGGCCTGGCGTTCGGCGTCCGCCTTGCGGACGGGGGCGGACGGCACGCGACTACACGGCCGTTCGCGGTGAGTCTTGCGTGGGGCGTCCGGTGCGGCGCCGGCGTTGGGGAGTGGGGGTGGGGGCGGTTCCGTGCACCGGATGAACTCTCATGTGCTTAGGACGCACGTGACGCGCGCAACGTTGCCGTGATCGCTTGTGGCGTGTCAGAAAGCTTCATCGCGTGGCCGGAATCGCACATCGAGCATCACACCCGGCAGCACGGCCCGCGAATGCACAAGGGGCCGCCAAGTTTTCACTCGGCGGCCCCTCGCGTCTATCGTCTATCGTCTATCGTCTATCGTCTATCGTTGTGTCGTCTCCGATCACGGAGGCGTCGGCGAGTTGACCGGATCCTTGCCGCCCCACGAATACAGCGCCTGGCCAAACACGCCAAGCTCCTTGGCCGGCACCGGCATCTCGTGCGGCGTGCCCGGCAGCAGGGCATCGATCCGCCGGCGATTCATCTGCGGAATCGGCCCCATGCCGAGCAGCTCGACATCCTGCTCGTACTGGAGCTTCGTGGTCAGGTCGGCCGTGCCATCCGCCGCGCTGGCCGGCGGCAGCCCGCCGCGACCCACACGCGTCTTGTTGATGAGCGTCGCCGCGGTGGCGAGGCTGCCGCCACTGCGAATGAGGCCCTCCGCCCACAGCAGGTCGTTCACCGTGGCCGACATGATCGGCACCTGCCCCGCGCAGCCGTAGATGCCGCTCGGGTCCTGCGTGCCGGTGTGGTCGTAGCGGATGTGCGCGATGTTCGACTGCTGGTAGTTACCGCGCGCCGGGTTGAAGATTGCCTGCGACGACCAGGCGAAGTCCGTGCCCGCGCCAGCGTCCTTCGGCACGTTGCCGAAGCCACCGATCATGTCCTCGGTGCCGAATGAGCCGTCACCCAGGCGCTTGTCCGCCGAGTGCGGCTGCGGGTTGCCGCCCGCGGGCCACGGATCCTGCTGCGTGGCCGGGTCGAGCAGGTGCGCCACGCGCGTGTGCACGCGGCCGGTATCCATCGAGTTGAACCAGCAATACGTCTCGGGATACCACGACCCGCCGTTGCCGTTGAACTGAAAGTCGAAGGCCGTGCCCGACGAAATGCCCTGCGACGCGTAGTTCGCCACCGCGCCCCAGTCCACCGCGGCGTTCTCGGCGGCGTTGCGCGGCCACTCGGCGAGCAGGAGCGCCGCCATCGTGTTCGCGAGCTGCGCCACCTGCGTGTTGGTGAGCGAATAGCCGTTCAGCCACGCCGTCGGCGTGGTGAACGTGTTCGACTTGGCGAGCGAGATCACCTCGTCGAGGCGGGCCCGCGCGGCATCCCGCATCGCCTTGCGGTCCGAGTACGTCAGCGTGGCGAAGTCCACCGTCTCGTCCACGATGTAGCCCTTGTCGTACATCAGGGCGATCGTCATCTCCGACGCCGCCTGCGACAGCTCGGCGATCACTTCGAGCCGCTTGGTGGCGTCCGGCGTGGACAGCGCCACGTTGTTCACCCGCAATGCCGTCAGCACGTCTGTCGCCGACGACATGGCGCCGTAGTAGCCCGACCACGGCCCCTCGATCGACGTACGGCCCGTCGCGGCCGGGTCGTTCTGCCACCCGATGCGCGACCCCGACGCGTCAATCTGCGCGTAGGCGTTCATGTTGAAGTTGTTCCACGACGCCGTGTAGCTCTGCGCCTGTACGTCGAGAACCGTGTTGCCCTCGGCGGCAGACCAGGTGTTCACCCAGGTCCGCAAGGCGCCGGAACCGACCGCCTCCAGCGCGGAGGGATCGGCCAATGCGCGCTTGGCGTCCGGCGCATTGGGGTTGACCACGTCCAGGTTGGCCGCGCAGCCCATGGCCGCGACCACGGTCAGCGCAGAGCCGAACCTGGCGAAGTTCGAGAACCGCATAGGAAAGATCCTCATCGTCAGGTGGGGTTAGTAGCCGAGGTCGAGAACGAACGTCACCGTCCGGTAGTTCGGATAGGTGAAGTAGTCCACGCGGTAGGCAAACGGATTGCCGCCACCGGGGCCGGAGACGTCGGGGTCATAGCCCGAGTAGTTGGTGCTCGTCCACAGGTTGCGCCCAACCACGCCGATGCGCGCCGTGTTGAAATCCGTCAGGCGCAGGCTGCGCGTGAAGGCCTTCGGCAACTGGTAGTACACCGACATCTCGCGCAGGCGCATGTACGAACCGTCTTCGACGAAGAACTCGTTCGTGTCGAAGTTGTTGTAGAACGTCTGGTAGTACGGCGCCGGCTTGCGCGCGGCCTCCGGCTTGCTGCGCTGGTCGTAGATCGCGTCGCGCTCTTCGTTGAACGGCCACTGGCGGGTGTAGTTGTAGATCTTGCCGCCCTTGCTCCACGTGAGCACGCCGTTGATGGACAGCGCGTGGTACTGGAAGGCCGAGCTCAGCGACAGGCTGAAGTCCGGGTTCACGTCGCCGATGTTGAACGCCGTGTTGCCCGTCGAGTCGGCGTACTTGAGCGGCTTCTCGTTCGGCGTGTGGTACGCCGACGCGGCCACGTAGTAGCCCTCCTCGTTCAGCACGTAGTCCGACGCCGTGCCCGCGAGCTTGCCGCCCTTGATCGTCTCCGCGAGCTGCTCCGCCGTCCGGACCCACTTCGAGCCGTAGATGATGCCGAACGGCTGGCCCGCGGCGATGCGGAAGATCTTCGTGTTGCCGTCGCCCGGATCCGGGCCGACGAGGAACGGCGCGACGCCCAGCGCCGTGATCTTCTGGCGCGTGCGGTCCGCCGCCAGGTTCAGGCGCCAGAACACGTCACGCCGGGTGATGAGCACCGCGCCGACGGCCAGTTCGTGCGTCTGGCCGGCCAGCGTGCCGGCGTTCGTCCACGTGTTGCGGTAGCCCGTGGCCGACGACACCGGGACGTTCAGAATCTGGTCCGACGTGGTCTTGTCAGAGAAGCTGTAATTGATCGAGTAGTCGGTCAGGAAGTTGATGTCGAACCCGACTTCGGTCTCCTTCGAGAACGCCGGCTTAAGGTTCGGGTTGCCCAGCGTGATCTTCTGCGGGCTGCCCGACACGATCGCGAACTGTTCGTACTGCGCGTCCCAGGGCGGCCGGAGACCGGCGGTCCCGTACGACCAGCGGAGCTTGAACTCGTCCACGCCCGGCATGTGGAAATCCTGGGAGAGCCGGTACGCGGCCGACAGGCGGTGGTAGGTCGCACCGCGCTGCTGCGCGCCGAACAGCGACGACTCGTCGCGGCGCACCAGGCCGTCCACGACCAGCTTGTCCCACATGTCGAAGGTCGAGACGATGAAGTAGTTCTGGTTGCGCGTCGCCTGGGTGGAAGATCCTGCGCCCAGCGGCGTCGCAAGGTCATTCGTCACCGCGGCGGCGAACTCGGTCACCTTCGGCACCGTCAGCGCGCTGGCGGACACCGACACGTGGTTGTCGAGCTGGTCCTCGTACACATACGCGATCTTCGTCGTGTTCGTCATCCAGTTGAACGACCGGATGGCGGTCAGCGTGAGACCCGTGTTGTACGTGTGGTTGTTGTCGCTCGACTGCGAGAGCGAGCCGCTGCTCGGCGAGCCTGAGGAGTTGAGGTAGCCGATCGGACGGAAGTCCTTGTGGTTGATCGCGGACTCGTCGTAGTTGAAGTTCGCCTCCGCCGTCAGCCAGTCCAACGGGCGGTAGCGGCCCTTGAACGTGCCCGTGAAGCGGTCACGCAGGTTGGAGTGGTTGTCCTGCGACAGGCCGTACAGCGGGTTCACCACGTTGCCCGACGCCGGCGGCTGCTTGATCACCGCGTTGTAGGGCGTGCCGTCCTTGTTCGGTGCCGTGATGTCGATGTTCGGCTCCAGGAACCGCATGCCGAACAGCACGCTGCCGTCTTCGGGCGTCTGGTCGGCGTCCGACTTGCCGTAGAACGCGCCCGCCGAAATGTCCATGCGGTCGCTGAGCTTGTGGTCCACGTTCAGCCGGAAGTTCTGGCGTCCGTAGCCGTTCAGCAGGTTCATGACGCCCGTTTCCTTCTGGTTCTCGAACGACGCCGCGAAGTTCGTCGGGCCGCGACGCTCGCCGATCGAGAGGTAGTTCGTCATGAAGAGGCTGTGGCGGAAGACCGCGCCCATCTGGTCGTAGTAGACCGGGTACGGGTTGTCCGCGATGCGATCCGCCTTGGGCACGCGGTTGCCGTTCGCGTCGAGCACGAACTGGCCGCTGGCGTCGATTTCATACTCGTGCGCGTTGTTCCGCGCGAGGAACTTCGGGATCCAGCTCGAGCCAACCTCGTTGCGGAGGTTCACCAGGCGCTGGCCTTCGGCGAGGTTCGCGCCGCGGCGCGTGAAGATCTGCACCACGCCGTTCGCGGCGTCGGAGCCGTACAGCGAGCTCGCCGCGGCACCCTTGATCACCTCGACGCGCTCGATGTCTTCCGAGTTGATGTCGGCCATGCCGAGCCGCGTGATCGTGCCGTCCACGATGATCAGTGGATCCTGCCGGCCCGTCAGCGACGTCGCGGCGCGCAGCCGGATCGCCGGCTCCGAACCCGGCTGTGCGGAGGACCCGACGGACACCTCGGCGCCGGCCACCTTGCCGGCAAGCGAAGCGAGCGGCGTGGTCGCGGGCGCTTCCTTCATGGACTCGGCGTCCACGATGCCGACCGAGAACCCGAGCTTGCGGGTCGACGTCGCGTCGCTCACGCCCGTCACGACGACGGACTCGAGGTTCAGCACGTCGCGCTCAAGGTCGAAGTCCTTGGCCACCTGACCCGCGGTCAGCGTGACCTGCATGGTCTTCGGCTTGTAGCCGATCGCCTTGACCATCACCGTCACGGTGCGGCCTGCCCGGCCGGCCACGTTCACGGTGAAGTTGTACTTGCCGTCGACCGACGTCACCGCGCCGACCCCAAGCTCCGGGATCCCGACGCTGGCGCCGCCAAGGGGTGTTCCGGCGGTCGCAACCGATCCGGAGAAGACGGCGTTCTGGGCACGGGCTGCGCCGGTGAACACGGCCACAGCAGCGAAGCCCACGGCGATCGCTCGCCGCCAGACAGCTACTCTCATTTGTAACCTACCTCGTCTGAGAAGTGTGGGTGGGATGACACACTGTTCCGCAGAACGACTTCTCCGGCCCCACTCATAGCCCGCTGCGCGGACGGCCGGCAACCGCTAATGTGTAACTGCAATACCCTTCGCGCAACACCGGTGTAACAGATCCGGCCATTCGATGTTCTTGTTAATCGCGGAGTTATGGGATTCCCCCATCACTTCCGGTTACAGCCTTGCAGCAGGGCCAGGTCCACTATGGACGCGAACCACTCCCCCCTCCGTCACTCCGTCTTCCGACGCGCGGTCCCGTACGTCGGAGCGGCCGCCGCCGTGTTCGCCGTCTGTTCGGCATCGGCCGCCGCCCAGGGAACAGCCACGGTGGTGGGCCAGATTTCGGACAGGTCCACGAAGCTGCCAGTGGCTGGCGCCGAGGTCGTGAGCGGCACCGACAGCCACGCCGCAATGACCGACTCGGCCGGCCGTTTCGCCCTCAAGGGTCTCGCCGCCGGCCGCGGCCGCCTGGTGGTCAAAGCCGTGGGCTTCCCGGTCGTTGCGTTCGACGTGGAGCTGCCGGCGGGTGATACGCTGATCCAGTCCATCCAGCTCGACTCCACCGCGCAGGGCAAGTCGGAGGCGCAGCAGCTGCCGTCCGTGCCGATCACGGCCAAGGCGTCGCTCGGCCCGCGCTACGCCGATTTCGAGCGGCGCGTGAAGACGGGCCGGGGCCAGTACCTCACCGCGGAGCAGCTCGAGCAGGGCCACTACAGCACGCTCCAGGAAGCCATGCGTACGCTCCGCGGCGTGGAAGTGTCGTGCGGCGGCGGCGGCGGGTGCTACATCAAGATGGCCCGCGCGCCGATGCAATGCGTTCCGGAGTACATCGTGGACGACCGCGTGGACGACATGTTCGGGCCGCTGACGCCGGTGCGCGACATCCAGGGCCTCGAGGTCTATACGGGCCCGAGCGACGTCCCGGGTGAATACGCGGGCCGCAACGCGGGGTGCGGCGTCATCGTCATCTGGACGAAGTCCGGGCCGCCGCAGCAGCGTCGACGGCCCTGATCACCAGCGTGCCGGCGACGGCGTTCACCGCCGTCACCTGCTCGCGACCACCAGGCCAGCGCACCCATACGCTGTCGCCGGGTACGCCGCCGCCGAGCACCACGGTGGGCGCGTCCACTGACCAGTATCCACTGCCGGCGTGAATCTCCACCGCCGGCCCGCGCGCGCCGGCGTGCACGAGGCGGAGCGCGGCCCCTACGCCTGCCGGGTTGTCGGCGCCGCCATCGAGCCGCACCCGGAGTCCGGGCACCGCCCCGACATTGCGCCAGAGTGTCGTCACGTCGCCGTTCTGGGGCACGACGAGATCCACGCGCCCGTCGCCATCGTAATCCGCGGCGGCCGCGCCGCGCCCGTCGCCGAGCACGCGGATGCCGGCTTCGGGGACCGCGAGCACCCGGAATCCGCCGTGCCCGTCGCCAAGCAGCACCTGCCCCGAGCCCGCATCGAGGCGCGGCGTCTCGATGTCCGTCGGCGAAAAATTCTCGGCGAGAAACAGGTCTTCGTGACCGTCGCCGTCGAAGTCGGCCACCACCACGCCGAAGGCCGGCGCCACCTGCGCCGCGAGCGGCAGCGCATGCGCCTCGAAGGTCCCGCCGCGGTTGAGGAACAGCGTGTGATCGTACGTCGTGGCGCCAAGACGCGTCGCGGACGCTCCGATCGCCTTCAGCATCTGGTCCACACTCGTGCCGGCGAAGTCCGCGTACGTGGCGATGCGCTCGCGAATGGCGGGGATGGCCGCGCCGATCCGGGCGAACGACTCGAGCGGCATCGAGGCCCCGGTGACCGAGTCACGACGCGCGAACAGCAGGCCGGCGGACTTCGCGCCGAACCGGCCCACGTAGAGCTCGTGCGGGCGCTCCGGCGACGCGTGCCACGGCGTGTTGCGTCCCCAGCTCGTCGCGACGATGTCGAGCCGCCCGTCGCCGTCAAAGTCCCCCACCGCGACGCCGTTCCAGCGGCTGAACGCCTTGTCGAGTCCGTACGTCGCGGTCGCGTCGTGGAGGCGCCCGTGGTCGTTGAGGAGCACACGAATCGGCCCCCACTCGCTCGTCGTGACGAGATCGGGCCATCCGTCGCCGTTGATGTCGGCCCACACCGCGGCGGACACCAGGCCAAGGCCGCGCATCACGTCGGCGTTCTGCGTGTCGGCAACCCATCCGCCTGACGGACTGCGCAGGTAGAGGCGCGACGGCTTAGCCACGGGCCACGCCCCCGGCTCCACGCGCGCGCCGACGAACAGGTCGAGGAGGCCGTCGCCGTTCAGGTCGCCAACGGCCAGCGGCCCGACGCTCGCGGTGTCACCCGGAATCACCGCGACGGCCGGCGACCCCGAGCCATGGGCGTCAATCTCGATCCCGACCACGGACGGGACCGCGAGGGCCTGCGCCGGTGTGGCCGCCTCGTAACTCGACTGGCCGACGAGCAGCCTGGTCCTGCCGCCCTTGTCCGGCACCGGGACGATCGTCGTCAGGTCCCACGGGGCGACGGGGCCAGCCGTGAGCGCGGCCTGGAATGTCTTTCCGCGGTTCATGAACACGCCCAGGCGCCCGCCACGGCCGGTGCCGACGATCAGGTCTTCCGCGCCGTTCCCGTCGAGGTCCACCCACGCGACGCCCGGTCCGAGCTGGCTGAACTTGTTCAGCAGCAGCGGCTGGCGGTCGTAGTCGTCGAATGGCTGGTCCACGTGGCGATGGCCGCCAAGGAGCGCCGTGGCGTCGGCGAAGAGCGGGCGGCCGGGGTCGCGGCGCGGCGCCCCGCCGGCCGGCCGATCGCGGTCGGCCGACGCGCCGCCATTCGCAGCGTTTCCGCGGCCGTTCGCATCATGCGCCGTTTCCGCGATCTCGTACAGGCGATTGGGACGCGCATTCACCGAGTCCACATGCCCGTCCCGCCACCGAACGGTGATGGACGGCGCAGTGTCGCGACCGGTCGCGAACGTGAGCATCGGCTCGCTCCCGGAGAGGTAGTAGCCGCCGGCGGTCATTTCGCGCGACTGCACGGGGAGCCCGGCCGCGCGCACGGTGACGAGCGCACCGATGCCGCGCGAATTGGAACCTGGTTCGCGCAGCCGCACGGCAAGACGCGGCGCGTTGGTTTCGTTGCGGTACACGACCGCGGGGGCGTCGAGGCGGGTGACGACGACGTCCAGGTCCCCGTCGCCGTCGATGTCGGCGAGCGCCATGCCGTGCGAGATCGCGGCGTCGCGACCGAAGTTCCACCGCGCGCTCGCGTCGTCGAAGGTCAGGTCGCCGCGATTGTGGAACGCCACGCTGTGCGTGGCCAGCCGCGGGAACTCGCCCTGCTCGCGATTCCAGGGAATCCGCGGGATGCTGTTGCGGATGCGTTCGTAGGTGTCGGCATCGCGGATGTCCCAGCGGTGGCCGTTGACGACGAGGAGGTCCTCGTACCCGTCGAGGTCCACGTCCACGAAGGCCGATCCCCACGTCCAGTCGCTGGCCGAGACCCCGGCCAGGTCGCCCACCTGCGCGAACGTGCCATCGCCGCGGGCGTGCTGGAGCATGTTGCGCATCCACTGCCCGCGATCGGGGGTGAGCCCGACCTGCTTGGGCAGCGGCGTGTGCGTCGCCACCTGGCGCTGCCGCTCCGCCAGCGTCGGCGCGAGCATGTCGGCGGTGAAGATGTCCGGATGGCCGTCGCGGTCAACGTCGCCGAAGTCGACCGACATGCACGTGTTGCTGGTCTCGCGGATGTCGAGCGGCGGAAGGCGATTGAAATTGCCGTGGCCGTCGTTGAGCCAGATCTCGTCGGGATCCTCGAAATCATTGCAGACGTACAGGTCGGGCGCGCCATCGCCGTTGAAGTCGTAGAAGCGGGCGGCGAGCGTGAAGAAGTCGGTCTCGCGCACGATGGGCTTGCCGTTCTCGTCCCGGAAGCGGGGGCCCATGAGGGGCACCCGCGTGAAATGACCGTGCCCGTCGTTCATGTAGAACAGGTCGCGCTCGGCGCGCTGCGTGCGCACGACGCCGCCCAGGTCCGGACGGTCCTCGACGCGGTACACGCTGGCCATCGCGGGCACGACGGCGTAGGTGTTCCCGACCCTGCGCACGACCTGGTCGAACCCGCGCTGCGGCGGCGCGAGGGAGTCGAGCGCGTTCCGCTGCTTGTACGTGGCCACGTAGAGGTCGAGCGCGCCGTCGCCATTCACGTCGGCCAGGGTGAGCGTCGTCGCCGCGTATCCCGAGTCGAGCCCGCTCGAGGCCGTCGCGTCCGTGAAGTGCCCCGTGCCGTCGTTGAGCCAGAGCTTGAGCGGGCCGCCCAGCGTGCCGGCCAGGAGGTCGAGATCGCCGTCGCCGTCCACGTCGGCGAACGCGGCGCCGGTGATGGCGAGACCGGTGACATCGATCCCGCGTGCCTTTGTCTCGTCGGCGAACCGGAAGTCGCCGAGGTTGTGGTAGAGCGCCGGCGGCGACTCGAGCGACCCGAAGAAGAGGTCGGGCAGGCCGTCACCGTCGATGTCGCCGGCGGCGACGCCCGCGCCGATCAGCAGGTTCCGGTTGGCGAGGGCGTGCTCGTCGGAGACGTCGTTGCGATGCGTGATGCCGGTGCGCCCGGCATCCATGAGGCGGAACCCTGCTTCGCCCCGGCGCGGCACGTCGAGCTGCCGCCAGCGCACACCGCCCTCCTGGTGCCACGCCGTGTCCACCGGCGCACCGCAACCGGCCAGGCAGGCCGCCGCGGAGATCAGGAGCCGGGACGCGGCGCGGCGCGTACGGTCCCTCAACGCGCCGCGCCCCGTCGCCGCATCACGGCTTCTTCGTGCCGGCCGGCGGGAACGCCACCTTGGGTGCGACCGCGGCCGACGCGTCCTGCAGCTCGAAGTAGTCGTGCGGCTTCATGCCCATGACCTTGGCGGTCAGGACCTGCGGAAAGCGCCGGATATACGTGTTGTACTCGTTCACGGCGTTGTTGTAGTCCGTGCGCGCCACGGCGACCCGATTCTCGGTGCCGGAGAGCTCATCCTGCAGCCGCAGGAAGTTCTCGTTCGACTTGAGTTGCGGGTAGTTCTCGCTGATGGCCAGCAGGCGTCCGAGGGCGCCGTTGAGCTGCTGCGACGCGGCCGCCATCTGCGAGAGGTCGCCGCTGGTCGTGGCGCCCGCGAGCTTCGCCCGCGCGTCGGCCACGGCGGTGAACACCTCGGTCTCGTGCGAGGCAAAGCCCTGCACCGTGGCAACGAGGTTCGGGACGAGGTCCGAGCGCCGCTGGAGCTGCACGGAGATCTGCTGCTTGGCCTGGCTGGTGGCTTCGTCGAGCGTCTGGATGCGGTTGTAGCCGCAACCGGACGTCGCCAGCACCGCGGCGAAGAGGAGAGCCGCCATGCGGCCCGGGTGGTGCGGGGTGGAGTGGCGTGTGGTCACGGATTGATCCTGTGGCATGACTGTTAATGGGAAGCGGGCCGCGCGTCCACCCATGCCACGAGCGTCGCGAGTCCCGCATGGAAACCGCCGAGCGTCCCCTCGAGCCCGGCCTTCGGCACATCCGCGCCCCGGCGCTGCCGCAACGCCGCCACGAACGGCTGCGCATCGAAACCCACGATCGTCGCCACCTCGCGGCAGAGGTCGGCCGCATCCGGCGGCACGGGGCGCCGTTCGAGCCGGAGAATGGCTCGCAGGAGAGCCGCCACGCGGCTGGCATTCGCCGAGAGGATCCCGCGCTGGGCCTTCGCGTCGCGGCCCGCCAGCGCGATCGCCGATCGCACGGACAGCAGGAGCGCGAGCAGTTCGTACTCGAGCTGGCGCCGCACGTCCGCATCCTGCACGGCCGCGCGGTCCACGGGCGCGAATCCGGCGGCGGCGTACAGCACGCGGTGCCGCTCGGCGATGTCCGCGTGCTCGATCGCGAACACGTCCACGCTCGACCGCCACTCCGGCTCCGTCAGGGTGAGCGGCGCGGGATTGCCGGCGTCCTCCCACGCCTGCGCGATCGCGCCACCGGCCTGCATCGCGCGGACGTCGAGCCCGCCGACGACGACCAGCACGCTGTGCCCGCGGGCGGACGCATCGGCGGCGACGGTGGACCCGTACAGCACGACGCCGCGCAGTGCGTCACCGTGAGCCGCGCGCAACTGCTGCACGAGTTCGTCCAGGGTCATACGTGCTCCCGTTGCCATGGTCAGAAGTTTCCGCTCGATCCGCCGCCCGAGAAGCCGCCCCCGCCGCCGAACCCACCGAAGCCGCCGCCCCCGCCGCCCCCGAACCCGCCACCGAACCCGCCGCCAAACCCGCCGCCACGCCAGCCGCCGCGCCGGTAGGAGCGGCCGATCGCATTGCCGATCAGGAACGGCAGGCATCCGCCGCGCGCGCCGCCGGTGAGGACCAGCAGCAGCACGATGAACCCGATGAGCGCCGCGCCGGGCGGGAATCCCTGCGACTGCGGCTGGGGCCGCTCGGCCAGTTGCACGGGCATCGAGTCGAGCGAGAAACCGAACTCGCCGGCATATCGCTCCGCGAGGCGCGCGGTGATGAGCAGCAGGCCGCCGCCGTAGTCGCGACGCCGCAGCAGGTCCGTGGCTTCCCGCCGGATGTCGCCCGCGACCGCATCCGGAATGAAGCCCTCCGCGCCCTGCCCCACCTGGATGCTGATGTGCCCGCTGCCGTCGCCGCTCGTTTCCTTCGGCACGAGCAGCACGACCACGCCGGCGTTGCGCCGGGCGTCACCGATCGCCGCCTTGGCGCCGACCTTCCACTCGCGCCCGATCTGCAGGGCCACGTCGCCCACGTCACGGCCGCCGATGTCCGGCAGCGTCACCACGGCAATCTCGCCCCCGCTGCGGTCGCGCACGTACTGCGCCACGGCTTCGATTTGCGCGGCCTGGTCCTGCGGAATGACGCCGGCGAAGTCGCTCAGCATGCCGCGCGGCGGCGGAATGGTGATGCCGCGCTGCGCAGTGGCCGGCCCCGCGAGCACGGCCATCGCCGCCCCGGCGACCAGCCAACCGGTGACGCGCCGCGCGGCACGGGTGGTGAACCGCGGCGTCACGGGAGCAACCGTGCGGAGGCAAGCCACGTCTAAACGTATAGCCGGCAACGCGGTGCAAGAACTCTGGCGAAACGCCTCCTGCGGACACATCATACAGCCGGTGAATCCATCGGCCCCGGGCGCCGTTCCTGGCTCGCCCGGGCCGTGTTCCTTGTCCGTTCGAGGTGCGCCATGTGGCACTCGTACCGCACGGGCACGCTGCTCCTTGGGGCACTCTCGCTGCTCGCGCAGGCGAGCGGGGCGCAGGTGCCGGCAGGTCGTCGCGAACTCGTGGGTTTCGTCAAGGATCCCCGGGGTACGCCGGTCGAAGGTGCGATCGTCGAAATCCCGGGCACGGGCACGCGCACGAGCGAGACGGGCTTGTTTCGCCTCTTCACGCGTGAGATCGACACGGTCACGCTCGCCATCCGGCGCCCCGGCTTCTCGCCGATCGAGGCCCTGATTTCCGCGAACGGACGCCAGTGGGATACGGTGATGGTGGAGATGGAGCAAGTCGTGACCACGTTGCCGAGTGCGCGCGTGACCGAGGAACGCGTGCTGCGCACCGGCCTCAAGGGATTCTACGAACGCAAGGAGCAGGCGGTTTCGGGGATCTTCGTGGCCCGCGAGGAAATCGTCGCGCGGAACACGTTGACACTGAGCGATGTATTGCAGGCACGGCGCGGCGTGGCGCTCGTTCCGATTGGCGGCAGCAACATCAAGAAGGGCGTGCGTTTCGCGACGTACCAGGGTACGCGGGGCAGGAACTGCGTGCCCGACATGTGGGTGGATGGACAGCTCGCCAAGGGCATGGAGATTGACGACCTCCCCGCCAATACCGTCGAGGGTCTCGAACTGTATGACACGTTCGCCACGGTGCCGATGCAGTTCAGCCATCAGGGCGGCTCGATTCCCTGCGGGACGATCGTCGTCTGGACGCGGCCGCCCGACACGCGAAAGCCCTGACCGGCGTTCCCCGTGACGGCGCGCCGGGCGCGGCACCGGCGCGGCGCGACGTGGGGCGGCGTGGGTGCCGTCGCCGCCATTGTCATGGTGACCGGCTGCGGGGCGTCCCCGCCGGCAACCGCCCGGCGGACCGTTGCCCCCGCACCCGTGCTCGCCGGCCCCGTCTCGCTCGGCGACACGACCCGCTACGGGGTTCGCATCCTCGGCGTCGGGTACGCGCCGAGCCGCGTGTCGCTGCTGTTCAGCACGGCGGCATACCTCACCATCGTCGGTGTGACGCCGGAGCGCATCGACGCGCTCGTGCCGACGGCGGAGCACGACTCGAACATCGTCGAGGCCGGCGCCATGACGATCGCGCTCGGCGTGGACTCGCCGGGCGCTGCCGGGCGCTCTGCCGGCGGCGACGAGGGATCCGCGGCCGCGCGCATGGAGCAGAGCGCATGCGCGGCGCGCGTGCGCGCCCTGAATGCCGCGCGCGCGAAGCAGTCGCGCCGCCAGGTCGGCACCGACAGCAAGGGCAACCCGATCTACGTGGAGGATCCCCCTCCCGAGATCGACGAGGACCGCGCCTGTCCCCTGCCGGCCGTGAACGGCGGACGGCCCGTGGCCACGGCGCCGCGGAGCCGGCGATACCTGCTCGTCTTCGCGTCGGACACGCCGGTGAGCAACCAGAACGTGATCGACCTGGCCGTCACCGAGGGCGATCCGCGGTCGATGGCGATGGCCATCGGCACGAAGCTCTTCTCCATCCGCGGCGGAACGTGGTCGGTGACGGTGACGCCGTGGTAGCGTGGGCGCGGTAGCATGGTCGCGGTAGCGTGGCCGTAGCGCGCGAACCGCGCGGCGTCGCGTCCGGACGGACCTGGTCCGCGCCGCTGGTCGTCGCGCTCCTGACCGTGATCGCGTTCCTCCCGGCGCTCCGCGCCGGCTTCGTCACGTGGGACGACGACCGGAACTTCACGGGCAACCTCGCCTACCGCGGACTCGGTCCGTCGCAGCTGCGCTGGATGTGGTCCACGTTCCACATGGGCCACTACATGCCGGTGTCGTGGATGACGCTCGGCTTCGACTACGTGCTGTGGGGCATGGATGCGCGCGGCTATCACCTGACCAATGTCGTGATCCACGCCGCGTGCGCCGCCGTGGTGTGCGTGGTGGCGCGCCGCCTCCTCGCGCTGGCTGCGCCCGAGGCGGCCGCCGACCGCGCGCGCCTCACGGTCGCGGCCGCGGGCGCGGCGCTGCTCTTCGCCGTGCATCCGCTCCGCGTGGAATCGGTCGCATGGGTCACGGAACGGCGCGACGTGCTCTCGGGCCTCGGGTACGCCGTCACGATCTGGTGCTACCTGCGGTTCGCCGAATCGCGCCGCGGCCGGTGGTATGCCGGGGCGCTCATCGCGTTCACGGCCGCGCTCCTCGCCAAGGCGAGCGCGATGACCGTCCCGGCCGTGCTCCTCGCCATCAACGTCTTCCCGTTGCGGCGGATGGCCTCGTTGCGCGAGGCGGCGTCGCGCGCGGCGCTGCCGGTGTATCGCGAGGTGGCGCCGTTCGCCCTGCTGGCCGCGGGCGACGCGGCGCTCTCGATCGTCGCCCTGCATCCGCCGGCCCAGCTCGGACTGGCCGGCAAGCTTGCCGTCTCGGCGTGGAGCGTCTGGTACTACCTGCAGAAGACGTTGCTCCCGACACGGCTCACCCCGCTGCTCGAGATGCCGAAGACGGTGGATCCGCTGGCCGCGCGATACCTCGCGGCATACGCCGTGGTCGCGGCCGTGGGCGCTGCGGTCCGGCTCTTGTGGCGTCGCTCCCGCGGCGCGAGCGTCGCGCTCGCGGCATACCTGGTCATGCTGCTGCCGACGCTCGGCATCGTGCAGAACGGCCCGCAGATCGCGGCGGACCGATACACCTACCATGCGGCGCCGGCGCTGGCGTTGCTGGCGGGCGCGGGACTCCTCGTCGCGCCGCGACGGTGGTACGCGGGCGCGCGCACGCTCGCGATGCTGGCGATCGGTGCATGCATGGCGGCCACGTGGGCCCAGTGCGCCGTGTGGAAGGACTCGGAAGCGCTGTGGAGCCGCGTGGTGGCGATCGAGCCGAACTCGTCCATTGGCGAAGTCGGCATCGCCGGCGAGCTCGCCCGGCAGGGGCGGTTCGCGGAGGCCGTGCAGCACTACGAACATGCGATCGCCGTGGGGCCGCCGTATCCCGAGGCACACAACAACCTGGGTGTGGCCCTCACGAAACTCGGGCGGCCCGCCGACGCCGTACCGGAGTTCACGCGCGCCGCCGAACTCAAGTCCGGATACGCCGAGGCGTTCAGCAACCGCGGCAACGCGCTCATGCAGCTCGGCGACACGACCGCGGCCCTCGCCGACTTCCGCCGCGCGACCACCCTCGACGCCGCGTACCCCGACGCGCAGGTCAACTGGGGCAACGCGCTCGTGCGCCTGAACCGCCCCGCCGAGGCGATCGCGCACTACGAGGCCGCCATCGCCATGAATCCCGACAACGCCGACGCCCGGTTCAACTGGGGCGTGGCGCTCGCGCGCCTCGCACGCTATCGCGATGCGGCAGCGCAGTTCCGCCTGGCGCTCGCCGTGAACCCGGCTGCCCGGGAGGCGCGCGACTACCTCACGCAGGTCGAGGCGCTCGCCACCCAGGGCGGCGACCACTCACCGTGACGGCGTGACGACGACCTCGCGCGCGCCCTTCGGCACGGGCGTGCGCGTTTCGCGGCCGCCGGGCCACCGCACCCACACCTCGGTGGGAACGTCCGGCAGGCCGAACACCTGCACCGCCCCGTTTTCGGACCAGTAGCCGCCGCCCGCCTGGATTTCGCGCACCGGACTCATGCGCGCGCCAAACACCACGCGCACCTGCGCACCGATGGCGTCGGGGTTGGTGGCGGGACCGCGCACGCGCACGCGCAGCCCGGGCCGAGCCCCGCGATTCCGGAAGAGGCGCGTGGGCCCGGCGTTCTGCGACACGGCCAGGTCGACGCGGCCGTCGCCGTCGAAGTCGGCGTACGCCGCGCCGCGCTGGTCGCCGTAGATGACGATGCCCGAGCGCGATGCCGGCGCCGGCGTCAGGTTGCCCTTGCCATCGTTGAGCAGCAGGAGACCGCGGCCGGCATCGTCGCGCGGCCAGCCGACCATCGTCTCGGAAAAGTTCTGCGCCAGGAACAGATCGTCGCTCCCGTCGCCGTCGAAGTCGGCCACGCCCGCGTAGAAGGCCGGCGCGTATTGCGCCTCGGCGGGGAGCGGAACCGCCTCGAAATGGTCGCCGCGATTCAGGAACACCATGTTGTCGAGCGTCGTCGCCGTCAGGCGCGACATCGCGCCCATGTCGGCGCCGAGCGCGCGGTCCACCGTCGCGTCGGCCCATTCGCCAAACGTGCGCACCGAGTTCGCCACCGCGGGGATCGCCACGCGCACCCGCGCGTAGCCGTTGAGCGCGGCGAGCCCACCCACCCGTGGGTCGTTGCGCGCGAGCAGCATCTCCTGCTCCTGCGCCGCGCCCACCGGACCGTACAGGAGCGTCAGCGGATTGGCCGCGTCGGTGCGGAGCTTCGTGTTGCGCCCCCAGCTCGTGGCAATGAGGTCGAGCCGGCCGTCGCCGTCCACGTCGCCGGCCGCGATGCCGTTCCACCGGCTCGTCCACTCGTCCAGGTGCCACGGCGCCGGGGTGAACCGTCCATGGCCGTCGTTCAGGAGCAGGAGGATCGATCCCCAGTCGCGGGCCAGCACGAGATCCGGAGATCCGTCGCCGTTGATGTCGGCGAACATCGCAGCCGACACCATGCCCACGTTGTTAAGCACCGCGGCATTCGCGGAGTCGAAGACGAATCGCCCGCCCACGTTCCGGAAGAGCCCCGACGACGGCGGCAGCGGGTACTGCATCGGGATCGCGCGTGAGCCGACGAACAGGTCCAGCCGGCCGTCGCCATCGTAGTCGGCGACGGCGATCGGCCCCGTGGACGATGCATGCGACGGGATCGCCGCGTCCGCGCGCGCGGGTGCCGACGCGGCACCACCGGTGCCACGCACCGGATACGACAGCACCGAGGGCGTCTTCACCATCACCGACTCGGCGAGCGCCTGCCACGTGGAGACGCCGGCGAGGATGCGCGTGCCGCTTTCATCCGCCAGCCCGATTACCGCCGTGAGGCTCATCGGCGCGGCCGGGAACGCGCCCGGCAGCGGCGTGAGGTGCCCGTCCACGTTCCGGAACACCGCCAGGCGGCCACCCTTGCCCGCGCCGACCACGAGGTCCTCGGCCCCGTCGCGATCCACGTCGAACCACGCCACGCCAGGCCCCAGGGGCGAGAGCGCGCTCGGGAGCAGGTACTGGCGACCCCAGTCATCGAACGGGCTCTCCGCGTGCGTGTGCCCGCGCAACTCGGCGGTCGCGTCCGCGAAGATCGGCGCATCCGGTTTTGCGGTTTCGCGCGCCACCAGAACCGCCGACGAGTCGGTGATCTCGTACAGACGGTTGGGCTTCACGCCTGCGATCGTCGTGCGCCGCCCGTCGCGCCAGTCCACCACGAGGCGCGCGTCCGGCGACGCGCCCATCGCGAAGGTGGCGAGGTAGTCGCTGTGCGACAGGTACAGCCCGCCGACGGCCACCTCCCGCACCTGCTCCGGCACCGCCCCACCCTCGAGGTGGATCCGCGCACCCACCGCCTGCGTGTTCGCCCCCGACCCGTGCAGGCGCACCGCGACGCGCGGCGCGCCGCTGTTGTTGCGCAGCACGAGCGCGGGGGAGCCCAGCCGGTTCACGATCACGTCGAGGTCGCCGTCGCCGTCGAGGTCGGCCATCGCCATGCCGTTCGAGACGTCCGCCTCGGTCCCGAAGCCCCACTTCGCCGACACGTCCTCGAACGTGAGGTCGCCACGATTGCGGAATGCGACGTTCTTGAGGGCGAGCTTCGGGAACTGCCAGCGCGAGCGCTGCCATGCCACGGCGTTCGGCCGGGCCTCCTGCGCCTCCTGCACGTCGCCGTCCATAACGTCCCAGAGATGGCCGTTCGCCACGAGGATGTCCGGCCAGCCGTCGAGGTCCACGTCGAGAAACATCGTGGACCACGACCAGCCGCTCGCGTCCACGCCCGCGTACTGGCCGAGCTCCGCGAAGGTCCGGTCGCCGCGGTTCACGAAGAGCGTGTTGCGCTGCTGCTGCAATTGCAGCGCCGTTGCGCCGGGCGTCTTGGGCAGGTCCGTGCTGGTCGGCATCTGCGTGCGCAGCCGATGCGTGTCGTTCGCGAGCATGTCCACGGCGAACAGGTCGGGGCGGCCGTCGCCGTTCACGTCGGCCACATCGATGCCCATGGTGGAATTGCTCATCTGCCGCTGGGACGTCCAGTCGGCCAGGCGGAAGTTGCCCGTGCCGTCGTTGAACCAGAGCTGGTCCGTGTCCTCGAAGTCGTTTGCGACGTACAGGTCGGGTGCGCCGTCGCCGTCCAGGTCCACGAATCGCGCCCCCAGCGAGAACGACTCGGCCTCTTCCGTGACCGGCTTGCCCGACGCGTCACGCAAGCGCGCGTCCTTCGGCGTGGCGAGCCGGAAGTGGCCGGCGCCGTCGTTCAGGTACAGCTCGTTCGGCGATCCACGCTGCGTCATCCGCAGCCCGCCCATGTCCGGGCGCATGACAAGCTTGAAGTCGCGTGCGTGCGCCTTCGCCACCTCGTACCGGCCCGGCGCCACCTCGTGCACCAGTTGCTGGTAGGTTCGCTCCTGCGGCGGCAGCGAATCCTCCACGGCGAACGGCTTGTAGTTGGCCACGTACAGCGCCAGCCGTCCGCTGCCGTCGATGTCCGCCATCGTGACCGTGGTGCCGCCGAGCCCGGTCGTGTCGAGGCCGAGGTCGCGCCGCTCCGTGAAGTGCCCCTTCCCGTCGTTGAGGAAGATGGCGTTGGGACCGGTCGTCGCCAGCAGGATGAGGTCGAGATCGCCGTCCCCGTCGACGTCCGCGAACGCGGCGCCGCTCGAGTGGCGATCGCACGCGCCGACGCCCGCCGACTTCGTGATGTCCGCGAACTTCCATCCGCCCAGGTTGCGGTACAGCGCGCTGCACCCGTCGGTCCTGGCGAGGAACACGTCGGTCAGGCCATCGCCATCCACGTCGCCAAGCGCGACGCCGCCCCCCTGCCCCAGCACGCGATTGCCGAGCAGCAGCGAATCGCCCACCGCATTCTGGAACGTGATGCCGGTGCGGCCGCCGCTGAGCGTGGTGAATCCCGCGTCCCCGTGCGGCACGTCCAGCTCGCGCCAGCGATAGCCCGCCTCCTGGTGCCACGGCGGCGTCGGCCGCGGACCGCACGCCACCACCACAACCAGGCCGGCCGCCAGCAGGGCGGCCAGCGCCGACGAACGGCCATCCCGGCGGCAGGTGTGGATGCGCATCGCCGGACGAATCTAGCCGGTGCGCGCCGCTCACTGGCGGCGGAACCTGGCCGTCCGCCTGGGGTAGCGGCGATGACGGTGCCGGCCCCGAATTATGGTGGCCGTTCCCCCCGGGCGGTCGTACGTTCATCCGGCGCCCGGGGAGTCCGGCGCTCCCCCCCTCCGGAGACCAGATGAGCATGCGAAAGGCCGTGCTGCTTGCCGCCGCCCTCCTGGCCGCCGCGGTTCCCGCCATGGCGCAGCAGTTGCGCGGCACGGTTCGCGACAGCGCGACAGGCGCCCCAGTCATCGGCGCGGTGGTGATCGGGCGCGACGCGGCTGGCGGCGTGGTCAGCCGGATCGTGGGAGGGGCTGACGGGCGCTACACCCTGCCGGCCCGCGGCGTCACAAGCGTGCAGGTGCTGCGCATCGGCTTCCAGCCGAAGACGATGGTCGTCGCGACGCTAAGCGCCGGCGAGGTTCGCGAGGTGTCGCTCACCCTCACCGCGATCCCGACCTTCCTCGACAAGGTCCACGTCGTTGCCGACGCCCGCAGCCAGTGTCCGCGACGCGCCGATGCCATCGCCGCCGCCAACCTGTACAACCAGGCGCGCGCCGGACTGCTCGCCACCGTTGTGGCGCGCGAGGCAAGTCCCGCAACCGTCACGCGGCTCGCGTACGATCGCACGCTCGACGCCAACGGCGTGCAAGCGGTGTCGCAGGCCGTCCGCACGGAGACGGCCGACCGCGCGACCGTGTCGTTCAACGCCACGCAAACCGCGGTCGATTTCGTCAGCCGCGGCTTCGTCACGGACACGGGCGCGGCCCGCAGCTACCTCGGGCCCGACGCCGATGTGCTGCTCGACGAGCAATTCGCCTCGGCCTACTGCTTCCGCATCGCCGAGCCCGACCGCGCGCACCCGACGTGGATCGGCCTCGGCTTCGCGCCGGCGCGGCGGCGCGACGGGCGCGTCGATATCGACGGCACGCTGTGGATCGACACCGTCGCGAAGCGCCTCCAGTCCACGACCTTCACGTACCTCGGCCTCGACGAGGTGTCCACCGGCTTCGGCGCCGGTGGCACCGTCTCGTATCGCGAGGTCTCACCCGGGATCGTGCTCATCGACCGCTGGCAGCTCCGGCTTGTCGGGGGCACGGCCGGCGACGGCGCGGCGCAGGCCGCGACCGGACGGCAGTACGAGATCCACGAAGTCGGTGGCGAACTGGTGAACGCGACGTGGCCCGACGGCCGCGCGTGGGCCGCGCCACTGGGCGCCATCCGCGTGAACACGGCCGCCAGCAACGGCCGGCCGGCGCCGGCCGGCACCGTGCTCGGGCTCGCCAACACCGATTACCGGGCGGAGGTCGATGCCGCCGGCGCCGCCGCGTTCACGCAGCTCGCGCCTGGCCCGTACACCGTGATGGTCGTCGATCGCCAGCTCGCGGACCTGGGCCTGACGATCCCGGCCGACCTGGCGTTCACCGCCCGGCGCGACTCGACGATCACCGCCGTCGCGCACGTGCCGACGGCCGCGGAATTCGTGGCGTCGCTCTGTGGCGGCGCGGGACGCGTGGCCACCGACGCCGCGTGGCTCGTTGGTCGCATCGGCGCGGGCGACGGCCGCGCAGTGCCGGCGGCCAGGTGGCGACTCGCACGCAGCGGCGACGGGGGCTGGGTGGCCGTGGCGGATGGCGGCGCCACGGGCACCAGCGGCCTCTTCACGCACTGCCGAAACCTGGCGATCGGCCAGACCGTCCAGCTCCAGGCATGGCGGCAGGGTGAGGCGCCGATGGTCGTCACGAAGAAGATCACCGACAAGATCACCGTCCTCCCCGTGGTGCTCCCCTCTGCCATCGTCGTGCGCGGCGGCGGCGCCGCGGCGCTCACCGGCACCGTGCTCGACTCGGCGGACCACGCGACCGTGGCGGGGGCGTACCTCGAAGTCATGGGAACGCGCCTCACGGCGATCAGCGACTCCGCCGGCCGGTTCATCATCGCCGACGTGCCGCGCGGGGAGTATACGGTCGAGGTCCGCACCCCGACGCTCGATGCCCTCGGCGCCGTGGGCCGGACGACCGTTGACCACGACGGCAGGACGCCGGCGCGCATCTACCTGCCGACGATGAACCAGCTGCTCAGCGCCATGTGCGGGCCGGACACGAACGGCGGCGCGGGCGTGGTCATCGGCAACGTCCAGCTCACCGGGGAGATGCCGCCCCCCGACGGCGTCCGCCTCGTCGCGGAGTGGACCGACCACGCGGCCCCGGCCGCGCCGGGCAGCGCGCCCGTCGGGCGTACCCGCTGGCTGCGGACACGCGCCGATGCGAACGGCACGTACCGACTGTGTGGCGTTCCGGTGAACACCGCGCTCATCGTGCGTACGCAGGTGGACAGCGGCGTGGACGCCGCCGCCCGGCCGCTCGACGTGACCGTGGATCCCGTGCGCCGCTTCGCACGCCTCGACGTCACCATGGAGCCGGGCCTCAACCTCGGCGCGGCCTTCGCGGGAACCGTGGTGTCCGACTCCACAGATGAGCCGATTCCCGGCGCGGAGGTCGCGCTGGCGGATATCGGCGTCACCGCGACCACGAACCGGGATGGCGCCTTCCGCATCGACAGCATTCCGCCGGGCACGCACCGGGTCACGGTGCGCCGGCCCGGATACGCGCCGCTCACGGCGCAGGTCGGCTTCGCGCAAAACCAGACGATCGACCATCGCATCGTGCTCGGCCACGCCACCGTCGCCCTCGCCACGGTCGAGGTGACCGAGGCGCCGAGCGTCAATCGCGAGTTTGACGCCAACCGCAAGCTCGGCATCGGCAAGTTCCTCACCCGCGACGACCTCGAGAAGAACGCGGGCCGGAAGCTGTCGGATATCATGCAGACCGTGCCCGGTTTCGGCTCGATCGGCTATCAGGGCAGCTCGTCGCACGGGTGGGTGGTCGGCAAGCGCGCACCGGCCCACCTCGCGCCGCGCAACGCGATGAACGGCGAGTGCGGATCGTCCTCGCCTGCACAGTCCGCCAAGCCGGGCGGCGCGCCGCTGTGCGCGATGACGCCCGACAACCTGAAGGACCAGGGCATCTATTGCCCGGCGACGTCGGCCGAGCAGCTCGAGGGCGTCACCTGTGCGTGCTATGCGCAGGTCTGGGTTGACGGCCACCTGATGAACCACGAGCGTCCCACGGAGCCGTTCGACATCAATGTGTATTCGACCGAGCAGCTGGAGGGCATCGAATGGTACTCCGGACCAGCGCAGACGCCGGCCCAGTACAGTTCGCTCAACTCCCCGTGCGGCGTGCTCGCCCTGTGGACGCGACGGTCGCAGGAATTCCATGACTCCCATTCCGTAATCCAGGAGCGATGATGCGTTTCCTTGGCGTGCTGGCGGCCGTTGCCGTGTGCGGGTGCGCGTCCTCCGGCGGGTCGGTCGGATCGACGCGCCCGATGACGCAGGACATCTCGACCGGCGGCGTCGGTGGCACCGACCGCCTCACGGTCGGATCGTCCGCCGGACCAAATACGAATACGCTCGAGTACGCGGCGGACCGGGTCTGGAAGGTCCTTCCGGCCGTGTTCGACTCGATCGGGGTCCCGGTCACCCACCTCGATGCGGCATCGAAGTCCATCGGCAATGACGGATTCAAGACGCGCCAGCGACTCGGCAAGGCTCGCATGAGCCTCTATTTCGATTGCGGCACGACCCAGATCGGGCCGAACGCGGACTCGTACGACATGTTCATCACGCTGCTCATCCAGGTGCAGCCGTCGGGTACGGGCAGTCGCCTCGTCACCAGCCTCGAGGCGTCGTCGCGGCCGATCACGTTCTCGCAGGCGTATTCCCGTTGCGATTCGCGCGGCAAGCTCGAGGCACGCATCCTCGAGGTCATCCGGGCGCAGCTGAAGTGACGCCCGGGCGCTGCCGCGTGGCCGCCATCGCCGGTGGCGTTGAGCTCGTCGCCTGCCTCGCCGCCGTGCCGGCGGCGGGCGCCGCACAGCAAGCCGGCGTCGCCGTGCACGGCATCGCGTACGACAGCCTCCGCGGCGGTCCCCTCGACGGCGCGATCGTCTCCATCACCGGCATCGGCCGGACCACCGTCGCCGACCGCCGCGGCCGGTTCCAGATCGACAGCGTACCGCCGGGCACCTACACGTTCGTGATGAACCACGATGCCGTGGACTCGCTCGGCCTGCCGGCGGTCTCCTCCCGCCTGATGGTGACGGACGGCCGGGCCGAAATCCGGCTCGCCATCCCCTCGTTTGGCGCGTTCTGGTCCGCCGGGTGCGCGCGACCGGCCCCGCGCGACAGCATCCTCGTGTACGGCGCGGTACGGCGCGCCGGCGACCTCGCCCCCGTCGCGGGCGCCAAGGTCGAGCTTGCCTGGATCGACCTCGGCGTGAAAGGCCGGCGCCAGGTCACGCAGCAGGTGCAGACGCTCTCGGTCACGACCGATGCGAACGGTTCGTACGGATTCTGCGGCGTGCCCAAGGGTGCCGGCTTGCGCGTCCGCGCCTCGACCGACCGCACGGCCAGCGGCGTGGTCGACCTGCCGCCCAACCCCGACCGGGTCCGCTGGCGCGCGCTCACGGTCGGACCGCTCGTGTCGCTGGATTCGACGCAGGTCGGCACGATCGCCGGCGTGGTGATGCGCGGCAGCACACCGTTCGCGAACGCGCGCGTCGTGATGGACGAAGTGCCCGAGGTTCGTACCGACGACCAGGGCCGGTTCACGCTGTACAACGTCCCCGGCGGCACGCGTCAGGTCCAGGTCCTCGGCGTCGGCATGGATGCCGTCACGCGCACGGTGGACGTGGTCGTCAACTCGCGCACCGACATCGTCGTCAACATGGAGCGTGTGACAACGCTCGCCGCCGCGCGCGTCACCGGCACAGCCTTCATCCGCCATATGGCCGAAGGACTCGCGGAGCGCCGGAAGTCATCGTTCGGCGTCTTCCTCGACTCCACCGACTTCGTCGGGCAGGGCACCACGCGCACGGCCTTCGAAAGCGTGGCCGGGCTGAAGGTGACGCCCTACGGCCGCAACTACTTCCTCGTCCTCAAGGAAGGCGCCTTGAACGACTGCGCCGCCAACGTCTTCATTGACGGCGTCCGCCAGATGGACCAGGAACAGCTGTGGTCGCTCAACCCCGGCGACATCAAGGCCGTGGAGATCTACAAGCGCTCGTCCACCGTGCCGCCGGAGTACCAGGTGCTGCGATCCACCTGCGGCTCGGTGGCCGTGTGGACCCGGCGCACGTTCCCCTAGCGACGCGGCGTCAGGGCCTGGGGCCGCCGCGCCGCCCGCCCGCGGGGCCTCCCAGCTTCTCCTGCAGGGTCTTCTCCGCCTCCTCGGCCTGCGTCTTCAGCAACTCGTCGGCCTTCGCCTTCTGGGTGTCGTCGAGCAGGGCAATGGCCGTCTTGAGCGATGCGTCGTAGTTGTCGCGAATGACCTTCACCACGTCCGGCACCATGCCACGCGCCATGGACGTCCGAATGGCCTCCACCTGCGCGTCGGCGCCGGCCTTGGGCCGGATCTCGTTGCGAAGCGAGTCGAGCAGCTTGAACTGCGGCTTGTTCGTCTCCTTCAGCCGGTCGTTCATCGCGCGGATCTGCTTCTGCTGGTCGTCCGTCAGCTTGAGATCCTTGCGCTTGTCGACCAGGAGCTTCACGGGATTCATGTCCTCGACGTCGCCATTCGAGAGCTTCAGGCCGGCCGAGCTGGAGCCCATGACGTCCCCCCAGTCCTCGCGTCGCTCTCCGCGAGTCTTGCCACCACCGCCGCCACCGCCACGTTGTGCGAAGGACGCGGCCGGAATCAGGAGCGCGAGGAGAGCCGGAGCGTAGCGGCGGAATTGCATGGAGGTACCCTGCGGTCGTTTGGGGGGTGAAGGCGGCGGGAAATGCGCTCAGCGATGCCGTGCGAATTACGCTAGGGATGCCGGGCCGCGTTGGAAAGGGGCCGGCCACCGCCTCGACCGGCGCCGGCGGCGCCGGCGGCAACGGTAGGAACGTGCGCGAACAACTCCTTCCGGACTTCCGGGTTGCTGATCTTCCAGATCACGCCGTCGGTGAAGTAGTGATGGATGTTGATGAACATCAGCACCAGTAGCGGGGTCACCCGGCCTGGCTCATCACCGAAGTACAAGGCCACGGCGTCCATGGCGCGCGCGGGAAGCACCTCGCTCGCGAGGTAGCTGATCACCAGGAGGGCCACGCCGTAACCGGCCATGTGGACGGCCAGCCGGCCGGGCGAGCGATCCGGCTCATCCTGCGCCCGGTTGATCTCCACCCGGATCGGGAAGGCCAGGTACTGGAGCGCGTGCGAGATCTGCACCCAGAAGATCGCATTGGGGTCGCGGGCGATGGCGGCGTACCAGACGAAGATCGCCAGCCACGCCACGACGGATCGCGCCGGCGGTGCCTTCCCCGTGCGGCGCGCCATCCGGACGAGGCCCACAGCTCCGACCCCGAACGCCGCGACGCTCAGGATGCTCACCAGCTGGTAGGCCGGCCGGATCGCGTCGGGATTGCGGATGTGCGTGAAGAAGAACCACGTCACGTGCCACGCCAGGAGCACGCGCAGGCTGCCGCGAATCAGCAGGCGTTCCGTCCGGTCGAACGACGTCCCGGAGAGGACCGCGTACGACGCCATCATGCCCCACGCCTGCCCCGTGTAGTGCCAGGCCAGGTACGCCCCCGACACCGTGACGAGGATCGTGACCATGAACGTCGACGTCTGCGCCTCCCACACCGCCGCCACGATGTACGCGGCAAGAATGGAGGGCACGTAGATCGACGCCCACTTGTGGCGCAGGATCATCTCCTTGCTCCGGTAGACGATCCGGTACGACGCCATGAAGTGCGGCATGTTGATCACGGCCGTGATCGCCGCCTGCACGCCGACGCTCGCCAGGAGCAGGTCGCGGCGCCCGCTCAGCAGGAGCGGGACGAACGCGAGCAGTGAGAGCCCGCCGGCCAGCAACAGGTCGACGGTCGGGTTGAGGATGGCGGATGGGCGCCTCCCCGATGGCGCTGGAACGCCGCGGCCGGATACGCTCGCCGTGGTCATGCGACGAATATTGGCGGCACGCGCGCGGCGGTGCGACCCGGGCGTTCCTGACGCACCAAGGGCCGCCGGAGGATGTCCGGCGGCCCTTGGTGGTCAGGCGATGGTGCGAGTACGAAGCGACCCGCGAATCACGGGCTCGGACGACGGTCCCACATGAACGCGCCGCCGGCCGTCGAGAACTGCGCCGCGCGCGAACCGGCCGTGGACGGCGGATACACCACGAGCGTCACCGCCGAACCTGCGATTTCCGTCCCCGGGATGGCGCCGATGTCCACCGTGGCCGCCGTCCCCTTGAGCGCGAGCAGGTCGGTGGCGATGTAGTTCGTCGCCGATCCCGCCGCGCGGATGTTGTACATGTAGTCGCCCTTCGGTACGGACAGGAATGACGACGCCGAATACGCGGCGACACCAGCCCAGCTCGCCGTCGCAGGCGCGGCACCGCCCTGCAGGTAGTAGCGGCCATCGATGGCGGCGTTCGTCGCGTTCAGCACGCGCAAGGCCACGTTCCCCGGCCCCGGATCGGCCGGCACGTCCTCGAACATCGTCACCTTCATCGTCCCCAGGCGCGCCTGGCCCCAGATGATCACCGTGTAGTTCTTCCCCGCCTCCAGCGTCACGGTCTCGTCGTCCAGCACCGT
>CAZKYG010000226.1:0-17423 GCA_964556915.1 uncultured Gemmatimonas sp. | reverse complement strand
GGGGCAAATCGCGCTCGACCCCGCGTCGATGCAGGTCGTCGAAGGCGACGTGGCCGCGCAGGCCGATCGGGTGCTGTTGAACCTCGCAGCCGTGCTCGCGAACGCCGGCTGCGCGTGGAAGGACGTCGTCAAGACGACGATCTTCCTCGCCGACATGGGCGATTTCGCGACGATCAACGAGGTGTACTCGAAGCATCTTGGCGACGCGAAGCCTGCGCGGAGCACGGTGGCGGCCGCGGGCCTCCCCAAAGGGGTCAAGATCGAGAGCGAGTGCGTCGCCAAACTCCCGTAGCAACGCAGGAGGATATCCCATGACCAGCACCCGGCGTGCGGAGTCCGCGACCCTCGAGCATCCCGACACGGTCGCGACCGCCGCACCAGTCCGGTTGACCGAGTGGGCGCGTTGCGCGGGCTGTGCCGCCAAAATGGGCCCGCTCGACCTCAAGGCGGCGCTGGCTCCGCTTCAGCGGCGCGACGACCCCCGGCTGCTTGTCGGGCACGAAACGTTCGACGATGCCGGCATCTTCCAGGTCGCGCCCGACCTCGCGCTCGTCCAGACGGTCGACTTCTTTGCCCCCATCGTCGACGACCCCTACGACTTCGGCCGGGTCGCGGCCACGAACGCCCTGTCGGATGTCTTCGCGATGGGGGGCGAGGCGGTCACCGCGATGAACCTCGTCGGATTCCCGGTGGGACACCTCGCCATTGAGGTGTTGTCCGAAGTCCTCCGCGGTGGTCAGGACGCCGTCCACGCGGCCGGGGCACACGTCGTTGGGGGGCACAGCATCCAGGACGATGAGCTCAAGTACGGCCTCTCGGTGACCGGCACGATTCACCCCGCACGCGTGCTCTCCAATGCCGCCGCGGACGTCGGGGACGTGCTGGTCCTGACGAAGGCCATCGGCACCGGAATCCTGTCGACCGCCGCCAAGCGCGGGCTCCTCGGCGAGGCCGAGCGTCGGGAACTGACGCGCTCCATGACGACGCTGAACCGGGATGCCAGCCATGCCGCGCTGGCCGCCGGGGCCCGCTGCGCAACCGATGTCACGGGATTCGGCCTGCTCGGCCATGCATCACACGTGGCCCAGGCGAGCGGCGTGACCGTGCGCATCCGTGCGGGCGCGGTTCCGCTCCTGCCGGCCACGCGGGCCATGCTCGAACGGGGTGCGTTGACCGGCGGCGCCGCGCGCAACGCGGCGTACCTGGAACCGCTCGTCGCCTGGGGCAGTACCACCGACGAGATGCGCGCGATCCTGCTGGACCCGCAGACGTCGGGCGGACTGCTGGTGGCCCTCAAGCCGGACCGGGTTGCCGGGTTCACGGCCGCCGTCGCGTCCGCGGTGGTCGTGGGCGAGGTCGTGCAACGCGGGCCGACCCCGATCGAGTTGGTCTGAGCGCGCGCTGTGAGCGTGGGAGCGCATGGAGCCTGGTGGTTCCCTCAGTCTTCAAAACTGATGCGACCTGACAACGTCGGGTTGGGTGGGTTCGATTCCCATGCGCTCCCGCCACGGCCCGTGCGCTCGTCGGCTCGACCCGGGCGCACCGCGGCGTTCGTCGCCGCGTTCGTCGCGGCCCTCGTCGCGGCGCTTCCGGTTTCACTGCCTGCCCAGCGCGCAGCGACGGCGCGCTCGGGCGTGCAGGCCGATTCAAGTCGACCGCCCGTGTCACCGGGGAAGGCGTTCCTGTACTCGTTCGCCATTCCCGGATGGGGTCAGTCGAAGCTGGACCGCCCCCTCGTCGGCGCGGGGTTCTTCGTCGTTGAGGCCTTCGCGATCGCCCTCGTGCACCGTACGGCGGACGACGTGCGGCTCGCCCGCGGGTTCAGCCGCGATTCGGTCCCCCTGCGGTACGTCGTGGATCCCGACACGGGCGTGCCCACGCTGGACGCCAATGGCAATCCGGTCGTAGCCGAGTGGGATCCGCCGCGATACTCGGACCGGCTGCTGCGTGCCCGCAAGCTGCAGCTCGAGGACTGGACGGCGGTGCTCATCTTCAACCACCTCATCTCGGGCGCCGAAGCGTTCGTCGCGGCGCAACTCTGGGACCTGCCGCAACACGTCCAGCTGCGGTCAACGCCGCTGCGCCGTGGATACGGCCTCGGCGTGACCGTGTCCACGCGGTAGCATGCCGGCGGCGTACCGCGTGACTGCGCATGCGGGCGCCCGGCCAGCGCCGTGAGGATCATCGCCGGGACGTATGCCGGGCGCGACCTCGTCGGCCCCCGAGATTTTCGCGTGCGCCCGACGGCAGAACACGTGCGCGGTGAAATGCTGGACCTGCTGGCGGACGATCTCGCGGGCGTCCGCGTCCTCGACCTGTTCGCGGGAACCGGTGCGCTCGGCCTCGAGGCCGTGTCCCGAGGAGCCAGCAGCGCCGATTTCGTCGAAACGCGTCCGTCGAGCCTGCATGCGCTCAAGGCGAACATCGCGAGCCTTCGGTTGCGCTCCCGCTCGCGCGTGTTCAAGAAGGATGCGGTGCAGTTTGCGGCCGCGCTGGCAACGCCCGAGCAGTACGGCGTCGCGTTTGCCGACCCTCCTTACGGTTCACGGCAACTCGATCGCGTGATCGCAAGCTGGCGCCTGGTCGGGTTCGCGCGCATCCTGGCGGTCGAGCATGCGGCCGATCACGTCCTGCCCGCGGGCGCCGTTCGCCGACGGTTCGACGACTCTGCCGTGACCATCTACCTTCGCTGACGCGCTGCGCCGCGTCAGTCGCGTCCGGTCAGCGTCGCAGTTCCTGCTCGACGTGGACCTCACCGTCGAATCGGGCGAGTGCCACGCTGCCGTCACGCACCACGAGCCCTGTCGGTCCATCCATCCATGCGCCGGGATTGGCGAATACGCCGCCACCGGGGGCCCGTTCGAGCGCCGGCGCGTGGGAATGGCCGACGACGTACAGCTCGAGTGCGGGATCGGAGGCGAGGCGATCGAGCGCCACGCGTCGCAGGCCTTCCCCGTTGTCCCGCGGACGCATGTTCCGGCTCGTGTGCGACGTGCGGCGGGCGATCGCCGTCGCCCAGTCGGGATGCAGCAGGCGACGAAAGGCCCAGATGGCCGCGCGATTGCGCAGCACCGCTCGCAACCGCCGGTAGGGCGCGTCCTCAACGGCGCGGAGGCCATCCCCATGCTCGATCAAGGTCTGCCACCCGCCGATCGTACCCCGCCACGGACCGATGTGATAGGCGATCCCTTCGCGCGCCAGCACATCGCCGCCCCAGCAGTCGTGGTTGCCCGCGATCCACAGGACCGGAACGCCCGCGTCCTGCAGTCGGGCGAGCGCGGCAAGTACGCGATAGCCGGTGCGGGGCATGACGTGCGTCCACTCAAACCAGAAGTCGAACAGGTCACCGTTGATCACCACTCCCTTCGCATCCCGCTGCGCGATCTCGGCGAACGCGACGAGCGACCGCTCCACGGCCGGTGCTGCGGCGCCCAGATGGGCGTCGGAAATGACGAAGGTGGGCGAGGGCAGCGCGAGCGGCATCAGGCGAAGAACCTAGCCCGCGAGTCCCGCTTTACAAAGGTCGCCGACCTGTCTAACTCTCGCCCGTGCCCCCGACGGTCACCGAAACCCGGGTGCGATACGCCGAAACCGACCAGATGGGTGTCGCGTACCATGCGAATTACCTGGTCTGGTGCGAGATGGGCCGCACCGACTTCATCCGGACGCACTTCAAGAGCTACGCCGACGTCGAACGCGATGGCGTCGCGCTTGCGGTGTCGGAGGCGAGCGTGCGCTTTCACGCAGGGGCGCGGTACGACGAAGTCGTGCGCATCGAGACCACGCTCTCCGACGTCCGCTCGCGAGCCCTCGTGTTCGACTACGTCATCTCGCGCGCCGCAACCGGGGAGCGCCTCGCCTCCGCGCGCACAACACTCGTCGCGCTGAATCGTGACCGCCGACCGACCGCCATGCCCGAGGAACTGCGCGTGCGGCTCGCCTCCGTCTCAGGCTGATGCCCTCCGCCGCCCACCGTTCCGCCGGTCTCGTGCGTGCGCGAAGCCCCGGATTCCGTCCTCGCCGCGCACCAGCGGGACTTCTGGGGCTCCTGGGGCTCGTGATGCTCGCGATGCCGGGGTGCGTCTGGCGCTACGGCCTGCACGGTGGTGGCCTCCCGGACCATATCAGGACCGTGGCCGTTCTGCCGTTCGACAACCAGACACCTTCACCGGACCTGCAACGCGAGATTGCCGAAGGCCTCCGCAAGGCGTTTTCCTCGCGCCTGGGCCTGCGGGAGGCCCCCGAAGACCGGGCCAGTGCCATCATTCGTGGCACAATCGTCAAATATGACATAGACGTTCCCGTGGGCTTCAGCGCGAATCCGCAGCAGGCCACATCCGCGCGCCGCCGTTTGCAGGTCGTCGTCGACGTCGAAATCCTGGACCAGACAACCGGGAAGGTCCTGTGGACGCGGAAGGGGTTGTCAGCGGATGGCGACTATGGCGAAAGCGACGAGGCGGCGGGCCGAAAGCTGGCCGTGGAACACATCATCAACGACGTGATTGAGGGGGCACAATCGCAATGGTGAGAGCACGACGGGGCCGCTCACAACTCGGTTGCCTGGCGTCGGTGCTGCTGGTCGTCGCCATCTGCTACTTCGCCGTCAATGTCGGCACGGTTCTCTGGAACTACTACGAGTTCGAGGACGCCATGAAGCAGGAGGTGCGCTTCTCGAGCATGCGTTCCGATGCCGTCATCAAGCGGCGCCTCGCTGAGTTCGCTGACTCGCTCGGGCTTCCCGAGGCGGCGCACAACATCCACATCAAGCGCAGCAACAAGGTGATTCTGATCTGGGCCGAGTACTATCGCATCATCGAGTTCCCGGGTTTCGTCCGTGAGTTCCGCTTCAACCCGCAGGCGACGGGGCCGTTCTGAGCGCACTCCCGGACACGCAGCGCAAGGTCATGGGGCGTGCCGACGCCGCGGCGTGGAGGTCGCGCCAGCCGGGGGCCGTGGCATTCACCAATGGTGTGTTCGACCTGCTCCACCCGGGGCACCTCGACGTGCTGACGGCCGCCCGCGCTCAGGGCGACGTCCTGGTCGTCGGCGTGAACAGCGACGCCTCCGTCCGGCGGCTGAAGGGGCCCGGGCGCCCGGTGCAGCGCGAGGACGCACGCGCCCGGATGCTTGCCGCGCTCGCGTGCGTTGACGCCGTAGTCGTGTTCCCCGAGGACACGCCGCTCGAGCTGGTGCGTGCCCTGCAGCCCGACGTCATCGTCAAAGGCGGCGACTATTCGCCGGATACGGTGGTGGGGGCTGACATCGTCCGGGCCCGCGGGGGGCGCGTCGTGATCGTCCCGCTCACACCGGGGCATTCGACCACGTCAACCATCGCGCGGGTGCGCGAGGGCGACGCGCTGCCGCGTGCCGGAGGCACCACGTGACACTGACAGGTGGCGCGCGCCCGGACGGGCGGGCGAACGACGCCCTTCGGCCCGTCTCACTCGAACGAGGCGCGGCGCGATATGCCGAAGGGTCCTGCCTGGCCGTGTTCGGCGAGACCCGCGTCCTGTGCGCGGTGTCGGTCGAGGATGGTGTGCCCGGCTGGAAGAAGGGCCGCGGCGCGGGCTGGCTGACGGCCGAGTACGCGATGCTGCCGCGCGCGACCCACACCCGATCGCCGCGCGAGCGCGACAAGGTGCAGGGGCGCACGCAGGAGATCCAGCGGCTGATCGGCCGGAGTGTACGCGCCATGCTCGATGATTTCATGTTTGGCGAGTACACGTTGAAGGTTGACTGCGATGTGATGCAGGCCGACGGCGGTACGCGGACGGCGGCCATCACCGGCGCATGCGTCGCGGTGGTCGATGCGTTCGGTTGGATGGTACGCACCGGACGTCTCGCCACGTCACCAGTCCGGCGGCGCGTCGCGGCAGTCAGCGTCGGTGTCGTGGATGGCGACCCGCGCGTCGACCTGGCGTATGTCGAGGACGTGCGCGCCGAGGTCGACATGAACGTCGTGATGAGCAGCGAGGGCCGGTTCGTGGAAGTGCAGGGCACGGGAGAACGCGGCACGTTCGGGCGCCCGGATCTCGATCGGCTTCTCATGCTCGCGGAGCACGCGATCGGCGTCCTGGACGCCGCGCAACGCGCCGCGCTTGCCTCGCCCGCCGTCGTGCCTGGCCCCTGAGGTTCCCCTTGGCGATGCCATCCGTGACGGCGCGGGAAATCGTGCTCGCAACGCGTAGCGCCGGCAAAATCCGGGAACTCGTCGAGATGATTCGCGCCGCCGGCTTCGTGCCGAAGACCCTGGACGAACTCGGCATCGTCGAAACCGCTGAGGAGGAGGGAATCGAGGCGTTCGACACGTTCGAGCAGAATGCGCTCGCCAAGGCGCGCTATTTCCTGCCGCGGGCAGGAGGGCGCACCGTCCTCGCCGACGACTCCGGACTGAGCGTGGATGCGCTCGGCGGCGCGCCGGGCGTGCGCAGCAAGCGCTGGGCGGCTGCACCCGGACTCGGCGGGTTGGTGCTCGACGCGGCGAACAACGCGCGTCTCGTGCGCGAGCTCGCGGGCGTGCCGGACCGCGCGGCGCGCTACGTGTGCGTGGCGGTGCTGGTCAATGCGGATGCCGAGATTGTCGTCCGCGGGGAGTGCCGCGGGGTGATCGTCGACGTGCCGCGCGGAGCGCATGGTTTCGGGTACGATCCACATTTCCTCTCCGATGAGCTGGCCGTGACGTTTGGCGAGGCGAGCCTCGCGGCAAAGGAGCGGATCAGCCATCGCGGACGTGCCGTGCGCGGAGCGCTGGCTGTGCTTGGAGGAAAGTCCGCACAAGGCCGTTGACCGCTCACCGTGAGCGGACTAACATTCGCGTTCGATTCGCGGGGCGTAGCGTAGCCCGGTATCGCGCCTGCTTTGGGAGCAGGAGGTCGCCGGTTCGAATCCGGCCGCCCCGATCGGACGCGAGCGACAGAGAGGGGCAACGGCCATGAGAAGATCGGGCGCGCGATGGGCGATTGGCGCCAGTAGCTCAGTTGGATAGAGCGGGAGCCTTCTAAGCTCCAGGTCGGGGGTTCGATTCCCTCCTGGCGCGCCTCTCAGGACGTAGTGCGGTGCGCGAAGCAAGGGAGCAAAGCAGGTGCAGCAGTGAGGCGTCGTCGGTTTCGCGCCCTTAGCTCAATTGGCAGAGCAAGTGACTCTTAATCACTAGGTTGTAGGTTCGATTCCTACAGGGCGCATCGGGAGCAGTCGAGGCGGGGTCGCCGAAATGGCGGCCCCGCCGTTTTGTTAGGAGGGCGACCCTTGCGTGCTCCGCGATGTTCCGCTAGCTTCCTGATCCCCGAAAATGATGCCTTGGAAGCAGATAGGGCGTGTTTTCGGTGTGGATTCGGCGTTGATGTTGGAGCGAGCAAGGGACGGTGGCGAAGTTGGCCACCCCCATTGACATATCCGACACACGCCAGCTATTATTGTGGGCTGCCGCAAAACGCGGCCAACAAACTGCTTTTTGACAATCGATGGTGAGATCGCAAGGTGTGCGAGGCGACCTCGTTGACCCGGGCTCATTCAGGGGCTCGGCGAGAGGTCAAACCTGAAAACATTTTGTGATTCCGATAACGCTGTCATGCTTAGCACAAGCGACAGCGTGACAGTGTTCGAGGAAGAGCAGATCGAATCTTCAATCTTCTATTGGAGAGTTTGATCCTGGCTCAGGACGAACGCTGGCGGCGTGCTTAACACATGCAAGTCACGGGGGCCCGCAAGGGCAACCGGCGAACGGGTGCGTAACACGTGAGCAATCTGCCGATCTCTGGGGGATAGCCGGCCCAACGGCCGGGTAATACCGCATACGTTCACTGAGGGACATCCCTCGGTGAGGAAACCTCCGGGGGAGATCGAGGAGCTCGCGACCTATCAGCTAGTTGGTGAGGTAACGGCCCACCAAGGCTACGACGGGTAGCTGGTCTGAGAGGATGGCCAGCCACATTGGGACTGCGACACGGCCCAGACTCCTACGGGAGGCAGCAGTGGGGAATATTGCGCAATGGACGAAAGTCTGACGCAGCGACGCCGCGTGTGGGATGAAGCTCTTCGGGGTGTAAACCACTGTTGCCCGGGAAGAACCTCCTGATTCGTCAGGACTGACGGTACCGGGTGAGGAAGCACCGGCTAACTCTGTGCCAGCAGCCGCGGTAATACAGAGGGTGCGAGCGTTGTCCGGAATCACTGGGCGTAAAGGGCGCGTAGGTGGCGGAATAAGCGTGTGGTGAAAGTCCGGGGCTCAACTCCGGATCGGCCGTGCGTACTGTTTCGCTCGAGCGTAGTAGAGGCAGGTGGAATTCCGGGTGTAGCGGTGGAATGCGTAGAGATCCGGAAGAACACCGGTGGCGAAGGCGGCCTGCTGGGCTACTGCTGACACTGAGGCGCGACAGCGTGGGGAGCAAACAGGATTAGATACCCTGGTAGTCCACGCCGTAAACGATGGGTACTAGGTGTCTGGGGGAGCGACCCCCTGGGTGCCGGCGCTAACGCATGAAGTACCCCGCCTGGGGAGTACGGCCGCAAGGCTGAAACTCAAAGGAATTGACGGGGGCCCGCACAAGCGGTGGAGCATGTGGTTTAATTCGACGCAACGCGAAGAACCTTACCTGGGCTTGACATGCTGGAGAAAGCTCGCAGAAACGTGAGCCCCTCTTCGGAGTTCCAGCACAGATGCTGCATGGCTGTCGTCAGCTCGTGTCGTGAGATGTTGGGTTAAGTCCCGCAACGAGCGCAACCCTCACCCTTAGTTACCAGCGTAAAGTCGGGGACTCTAGGGGGACTGCCGGTGCCAAACCGGAGGAAGGTGGGGACGACGTCAAGTCATCATGGCTCTTACGTCCAGGGCTACACACGTGCTACAATGGCCGAGACAGAGGGCTGCGAACCCGCGAGGGGGAGCCAATCCCTAAACTCGGCCTCAGTTCGGATTGAAGTCTGCAACTCGACTTCATGAAGCTGGAATCGCTAGTAATCGTGGATCAGCTACGCCACGGTGAATACGTTCCCGGGCCTTGTACACACCGCCCGTCACGCCATGGAAGCTGTGAGCGCCCGAAGTCGGTGTCGGAACCCGCAAGGGACCAAGCCGCCTAAGGCGAGCGCAGTGACTGGGGCGAAGTCGTAACAAGGTAGCCGTAGGGGAACCTGCGGCTGGATCACCTCCTTAACGGAGCAGCGAGTAGGTCGGGGCAGGCGATTGCGCCGCCCGATACGAAAGCGCTTCTGATCGTCGCACGTCTCGTGCACCCGCGATCTCACCATCGATACTCTTAGCTGTCCTGGCGACGGCTCCGGCAACGGAGCAGACGCGCAAGACCACGCTGTTTGACAATGGAATGGGGAAGTGAACGTGGGAAAACGAATCAACACCAGTGATTGAGTTTTCGCCGGGGGAGGTGGCGCATAGCGTCGTCTCAACCGTACGAAAGAGGAATCACTCGTTGTAGATCGCGCGTGCTCTGCTTGACGGATGTTGTGGTCAAGCGAGCGAAAGCATGTGGGGGATGCCTGGGCACACGAAGGCGATGAAGGCCGTGGTAAGCTGCGATAAGCTCGGGGGAGCGGCACACACGCATTGATCCCGAGATGGCCGAATGGGGAAACCCGGCTGCCAGCGATGGCGGTCACGCCGAAAGGCGAGCGAACCTGGGGAACTGAAACATCTAAGTACCCAGAGGAAAGAGAAATCAACCGAGATGCCCCGAGTAGCGGCGAGCGAAACGGGTAGAGCCCAAACCGTGGTCCTTGTGGCTGCGGGGTTGTAGGACCCACGCACGCGTAGGGAGACGCAAGTCGAAGTCCTCTGGAACGAGGCGCCACAGACGGTGACAGCCCGGTAGGCCAATGCCATGAACCCTGCGTAGTGGAGTTCCTGAGTAACGCCCGACCCGAGTAATCGGGCGTGAATCTGGGGGGACCACCCTCCAAGGCTAAAGACTCTCGTGTGACCGATAGTGAACGAGTACCGTGAGGGACAGGTGAAAAGCACCCCTGTGCGGGGAGTGAAAGAGATCCTGAAACCACATGCTTACAAGCGGTAGGAGGCTGGGTGCGGGCTTGCCTGCACTACGGCTGACTGCGTGCCTTTTGCATTATGATCCGGCGAGTTACTCGTCGGCAGCGAGGCTAAGCTGCTTAGCAGCGGAGCCGCAGCGAAAGCGAGTCCTGTAACGAGGGCGACAAGTTGCCGGCGGTACGACCCGAAGCCAGGGCGATCTACCCATGAGCAGGTTGAAGCTGCGGTAACACGCAGTGGAGGACCGAACCGATGTGGGTTGAAAACCGCTCGGATGACTTGTGGGTAGGGGTGAAAGGCCAATCAAGCCTGGAGATAGCTGGTTCTCCCCGAAATCTATTGAGGTAGAGCCTCGAGGCGTGTTAGCAGGAGGTAGAGCGACTGGATGGGCGCGGGCTGGCGTAGCCGGTACCAACCCCAACCAAACTCCGAATACCTGTCTAATGGACCTCGGGAGGCAGTCGCTGAGCGATAATGTCCAGCGGCGAGAGGGAAAGAACCCAGAGCCACAGCTAAGGCCCCGAAGTGGCCGCTGAGTATAGCGAAGGATGTGTTCGTGCCGTGACAACTGGGAGGTTGGCTTAGAAGCAGCCATTCCTTTAAAGAGTGCGTAATAGCTCACCAGTCCAGCGTGAACGCGCCGAGAATGGTCGGGATTAAGCGGCCCGCCGAAGCTTGGCCTTCTGGTTTACCAGAGGGGTAGGGGAGCGTTCCGTACTGCATCGAAGCGACCGTGGAAACGAGTCGTGGAGCGTACGGAAGTGAGGATGCCGGAACGAGTACGCGCAAATGCGGGTGAAAACCCCGCACACCGTAAGCCCAAGGATTCCTGCGCCATGGCAATCAGCGCAGGGTGAGGCGGACCCTAAGACGAGGCCCCAGAGGCGTAGTCGATGGACAGCCGGTCAAAATTCCGGCCCCGCCTGCAGTGTGTTAACAACTCCGCAGGGACCCAGGAACGAAATGCGAGCGGCTTTGTGGATGGCCGTTCAAGGGTGTAGGGAAACCGAGACCCGAATACGAGAGCGCGGGGCAACCCAAGCTCAAGTCGCGTGGAGTCTACTGGCAAGAAAAGCTGCGCGAGGGAATGCTGCAGGTGTCCGTACCGCAAACCGACACAGGTGGGCAAGGCGAGTAGCCTAAGGTGAACGAGTGAAACCGGGCCAAGGAACTCGGCATAATGATCCCGTAACTTCGGAAGAAGGGATGCCGGAAGGGGTGTAGGGTACACCGAAGCTCTTTCCGGTCGCAGAGAATCGACTCAAGCGACTGTTTAGCAAAAACACAGGTGTGTGCCAAGCCGCACAAGGCGCCGTATACACACTGACGCCTGCCCGGTGCCGGAAGGTTAAGGGGAGGGGTTAGCCGCAAGGCGAAGCCCTGAGCCGAAGCCCCGGTAAACGGCGGCCGTAACTATAACGGTCCTAAGGTAGCGAAATTCCTTGTCGGGTAAGTTCCGACCTGCACGAATGGCGTAACGACTTGAGTACTGTCTCGACCCGGTGCTCGGCGAAACTGCAGTATCGGTGAGGATTCCGATTTCCCGCAGCAGGACAAAAAGACCCCATGCACCTTTACTGTAGTTTGCCATTGGCCGTCGCACGTGACTGTGTAGCATAGGTGGGAGCCGTTGATGCCCGGGCGCTAGCTCGGGAGTAGGCAACAGTGAAATACCACCCTGGCTCGTGTAACGTCCTCACCACGCTCGAGTACACCTCGGCTGGGACCGTGGCAGACGGGCAGTTTGACTGGGGCGGTCGCCTCCGAAAGAGTAACGGAGGCGCGCGCAAGGTTCCCTCAGCGCGGTCGGTACTCGCGCTTTAGAGTGTAACGGCACAAGGGAGCCTGACGGTGAGACCGACGGGTCGAGCCGCCACGAAAGTGGGCCGTAGTGATCCGGTAGCCCGGTGTGGATCGGCTATCGCGCAACGGATAAAAGGTACGCTGGGGATAACAGGCTTATCGCATCCGAGAGTTCACATCGACGATGCGGTTTGGCACCTCGATGTCGGCTTGTCACATCCTGGGGCTGGAGAAGGTCCCAAGGGTCCGGCTGTTCGCCGGTTAAAGTGGCACATGAGCTGGGTTCAAAACGTCGTGAGACAGTTTGGTCTTTATCCGCTGTGGGCGTTGGAGAATTGAGGGGCGCGGACTCTAGTACGAGAGGACCGAGTCGGACAGTCCGCTCGTGTCCCGGCTGTACTGCCAAGTGCAACGCCGGGTAGCGATGACTGGCACAGATAACCGCTGAAAGCATCTAAGTGGGAAGCTGTCCCCAAGATGAATTCTCCCTGGTGCCTTGAGCACCCTGAAGGGCCGTCAGAGACTATGACGTCGATAGGCCGCACGTGGAAGGCGCGCAATCGCCTTCGAGCGCAGCGGTACTAATCGCCCGTGAGGCTTGACTACTCCCCCTCTTACCAGGGGAGCACCAACTTCGCAGAGCAACGCACGATCTCGGCTGATGGGTTCGCCCGTCTGCCGATGATTCGGAATACCACGTTCACTCCCTTCCATTGTCACCCAATTCGCTGGCGACCAGAGCGTAGGGGCCACACTCGTTCCCATCCCGAACACGATCGTTAAGCCCTACAGCGCCGATGGTACTCCGATCGAGAGATCGCGGGAGAGTAGGCCGTCGCCGGCACCTCCTTGAAGCCCCCAGGCTGCGTTTCGCGGCCTGGGGGCTTCAGGCATTCTCCACCCATCACGTGCCGCGCCGCCGCCACCACTCGTCGTTATCAGATGACACACGCGGGCATTGTCGCGTTCGCAGGCCGGCCGAACGCCGGGAAATCGACCCTGCTGAATCGTCTGGTCGGCGAGTCGCTCGCCATCACGTCACCCAAGCCACAGTCGACGCGAGAGCGCGTCGTCGGCCTCGTCTCGGACGAGACGACGCAGCTCGTCATCCTCGATACGCCCGGCCTTCTCGATCCCCAGGATGCGCTGCACGCGTCAATGCGGGCCGCAACCGTGCGCGCTATTCGCGACGCGGATGCTATCGTGCACGTCGCGGACGCGAGCCGGGGCGTACCACCGACGTTCTGGGATGAGGCCACATGGGGGGGCGCGCATCCTCCAACACCGGTCGTCGTGGCGCTCACGAAGGCCGACCTCCTCACCCCCGCGGAACTCGACGGGTTCCGAGCCAGCCTTCCGGACGCCGTGCCCGTGTCGGCGCGGACGGGCATGGGCGTCCCCACGCTGCTCTCCCGCCTGCGCGCGCTCATTCCAGAGGGGCCGTTCCTCTATCCGGCCGACGACATCAGCACGCAGAACATGCGGTTCTTCGTGGCCGAACTGGTGCGCGAAGCCGCGCTCGAGCAGCTCGACGACGAGGTACCGCACGCCCTGGCGTGTGTCGTCGAGGAGTTCCGGGAATCTCGGACGCCGGTGTACATTCGAGTCGTGCTGTACGTCGAGCGCGAGAGTCAGAAGCGCATCGTCATCGGCGCGGGCGGCGAGCGGGTGCGGGAAATCGGCCGCCGCGCGAGGGCCAAGGTCGAACGACTGGTCGGGGCACAGGTGTACCTCGACGTCTGGGTCAAGGTCCTTCCGAACTGGCGGCGCGATCCGGCAGCGCTTCGCCGCCTGGGCTATTCCGCTACCGGGGAACCACGCGCATGACCGTTGACCGCAAGCTGCTGGAGATCCTCGTGTGCCCGAAGTGCCGGGGAGGGCTTGCGTACCGCGAGTCCGACGAAGCGCTGGACTGCCCAACTTGCCGGGTGCGGTACCACGTGCGTGACGGAATTCCGGTGATGCTCATCGATGAGGCCACGCCGCTTCCGTAGCTTGGCGCGTGGTGCGCGACTGGCCGCGATCGCGGTCGGCATCGCAGCCTTCGCGTTTCGCCCGACGACGGCGGATGCGCAGTCGGGCATTGCCACGGAAGGCGCGCTCTTCCTGCTCGTACCAGTGGGCGCCCGCGCGATCGGCCAGGGACAGGCCGCCGTCGCGACCACGAATGGCGCTGAAGGGACATGGTGGAACCCCGCGTCCATTGCATGGGCCGAACACCGCGAATTGTCGGTCGATCATGCCGCCACCGCATTCATCACAGGTGACGCGCTGGACGCTCAGGTCCCCATGGGGCGGGCGGGCGTCTTTGGTGCGTCGGCGCTGCTGTTCAACCTTGGTGACCAAGGCGCAACGGACGACGTTGGAAACACGATCGGCACCATCTACCTGCGGGCGCTTGTGCTGAGTACGACGTACGCGGCCACGTTCGGAGACCGGGTGTCCGCCGGCGTCACATACAAGTACGTCCAGCAGTCCCAAAGCTGCAGCGGCGCATGCCAGAATCAGACAACGTTCTCTGTGTCCACGAGCGCGTTCGACGTGGGCCTGCAGGCCGTGGTGGGAGACTCGGGACGCCTGCGGCTCGGCGCCGGCCTGCGGAACGCCGGATTCGGCCTGCAGACTATCGACAAGGAGCAGGCTGACCCGCTGCCAACGCGCCTTAACGCCGGGGCCGAGTATCGCGTGGCGGCGATGGAACGCGCGCTGCCCGGGGCGACGCTTCGCATTTCCGGTGAGATTGTGGTGCACGGGGACTTCACGAGCCCGGCGCTGCGTGGCGGCGCCGAGGTGTCACTCGCCGACCGCGTATTCCTGCGCGGCGGCGCGCTGACGAGCAGCGGTGATGGGACCTCGGCTGCCGTGGGGTTTGGATATCGGCAAGGGCTGCTCTCGCTGGACCTGGCGCGCGCGTTTGGCGGCATCTCGGCCGACTCGGGCAATCCGCCGACGTATATCACGATCCGGTTTGGCTTCAGATGACCCGCGTTTGGGATTGTGCCGGACGCGCGCGAGGCGGGCGCGGCATCCGCACGCTGGCTGCGATTGCCGCTGTCCTGTTGCCGCTGGCCGCGCTCGCCGTCTGCACGCCGCTGGGGGCGCAGCCGAATGCGATACCCGTGGGTATCCGCCGACTCGCCCCCCGGCCGCTCGCGCCGGATTCGTTGCCTTCACCGGCCGCGCCCCGCCCATTTCGGTGGAGTGGACTCGTCGGGCGCGACTCGTCGTGGTGGGTGCCGCTCTCCTCGGCCGTCGTTCCGGGTTGGGGACAGGTGCGGCTTGGTCAGACCCGGTTCGTGGCGTATCTCGCCGTGGAGGCGTACGCGATCGTCGGCTACCTGAATGACGAAGCCGCCCTTGATCGCGAGCGGAACCGCTTCATCACGCTCGCGCACGACATCGCGCGGGCGTTCGTGCCGGGCAATGACAAGGTGGGCAACTGGGACTACTACGAGGCGATGGAGAAGCACATCGAGAGCGGCGTGTTCGATCGCACGCCGGGCACCGGCGTGTTGTCGCCCGAGGTGGATACGACCACATACAACGGCAGCATCTGGCTGCGGGCCCGGCGCCTCTCGGGATGGCCGGATCCGGATGCGGAGCCGTCGCATTCCTCCGCGTTGTACCAGGCTGCCGTTTCGTACTATATCGCGCACGCCGTTGGTCCCGAGTACCGATGGTCCTGGCGGAATGCGCAACTCGAGTGGGACCTGTACCGCGAAACGATTCGCCGCAAGAACGACGTCGGGCGGGAGGCGGAACAGTTCCTTTCCGTTATTGCCGTGAATCACCTCCTGTCGGCGGTGGACGCGTTCGTCACACTTCGCCTGCGTGGCGGCGTCGGTGCCAACCGCCAGTACCGCCTCACGACATCGTTGCCGCTGCCGTGGTGACCGGCGCCACTGGCACGCAGTCGTCTGGAGCGGACGTCAGGGAAGCAACCAGCGCGCAAGTGGTTGCTGTGCAGAGCTTTGACACCTGAGCACCAGCGCCGTATCTTCGCCGCATACCATCGCAGACCGTGCAGCCTTCGACCGCCTTCATCCTCTCACCTGACGGTGCGCCCTTGCCCGACGCCGTGAGCCGCTGGCTCATGGAGCGCCGGATACCGGTGGCCGTGCTGACGGACGCGGATGCGCTCCTGGCGGCAGCGCTCCGAAGCCGGCCAAGACTGGTAGTCGCGGATGCCCGCGTCCACCCGGTCGCGGCCTTGCAGGGGTGCAGGCGGCTCAAGCTCGATTCATACACCGGCATCGTGCCGATCTGCGTCTGTACCCGTGACGAGGACATCGCATTCGCGGCCGCGTTCGACGCGAAAGCCGACGAGGTCCTGCGCGACGGCGTCAACCCGATAGAGGTTCCGCTTCGGCTCGACGCGTTGCTGCGTCGTTCGGATCGGGACACGTTCGTGCACCCGTCGACCCGCCTGCCGGGAGCGGTCGAAATCGAAGCCGAGATCGCGCGACGCCTGGAGCTGTCGGAGACGTTTGCCGTCTGCTACGCCGACCTTGATCATTTCAAGGAATACAACGACCGCTACAGCTATTACGACGGCGATCGCGTGATTCGCATCCTTTCGAAGATCCTCCATGATGTGGTGAAGGGCACCTGCGCCGAGGATGCGTTCGTCGGCCATATCGGCGGGGACGACTTCATCTTCATCATGCCGGTTCCGCGTGTGGCGGAGACGTGCGACGAGATTGTGCACGCGTTTGATACCCTGATCCCGTTCCAGTACTCGGAGCAGGATCGGCGCGCAGGCTACTATTTTGGGAAGGATCGCCGGGGGCAACTGCACAAGGTTCCGCTCATGTCGGTGTCGATCGGCGTCGTCACGAACGAGCGGCGCAAATTCACGCACGCGGCACAGGTGAGCGAACTGGCGACGGAAATGAAGAGCTATGCGAAGACCCTGCCGGGATCGGTTTACACGATCGATCGGCGCGGTGACCTCCCCGCCGACGGCGCCGAGGCGCCTCTCGCGGCTGGCGGAACGGGCGTGGCGGAGGAACGGTGAACGTTTCGTGTCCCGAATGTCGATCTGTATTCCGGGTTGACCCGGCGAAGGTCCCGCTCGGCGGGGTCCGTGCACGCTGCTCGGTTTGTGGCGGCGTAATTCCGGTTCCGGCGCCCGAACTTGGCGTTGAGGCCGCGCCCCTGCCCAAAGGCCCTCCGCCGACGGTGGAGGCCCGCGAAACGCCATCGGCCTCGCCCGGACTGACGCCAGCGGCACCGACCCTCGCCGCGCCCGCGGTCGAGCGGGCCAGCGTGCCCGCGACGCCGTCAGTCAGCGAGCCGGTCGTCCCGCCGGTGGCGCCACCGGCGTCGCCGGTCGAATCGCCTGCGCCCTCCGTTCGGCCCCGGCCGTCCGGCTCGCTCCCGGACAGGCCGCCGCGGCACCCGGTTCCCCCGCCGCCCCCCCCGCTGCCGGCCGCCGGAGCGCCGCCGCCGCCGCGGGCCTTTCCAGCCGCGGGACCGAGTACGCCGCCGCGTCCGACCGCACCGTTCGCGATACCGCCAGCGCACCGCGCGCCGATCGGTCCATCGGGGCCTGTCGCTCCAGCGGGACCGGCAGGGCCCGCGGCACCGGCGACTGCGCGGCCCGCGATGCCCGCGCCGC
>CAZKYG010000225.1:0-3846 GCA_964556915.1 uncultured Gemmatimonas sp. | reverse complement strand
CAAGCCATGGCGATACGCCCGGCCATCAGCATGCCACGCATCGCCTGATGCAGCCGTCGGGCAAGGCAGGGGGACGCGCACTGTGTCCAATTGTCTACTGGCGGCGAAGATTCAGCGTGCATTGCGGGCGAAAGGTTTCCTGACGGCCACCCAGCGTTCGAGCGGTGCCTGTCACGGACAGGGAGTCGCCCGTGGGACGGCCACGCAACGATGCTGCCCATTCGCGCCCTTCTCCGCCGATCCAGGCAAGATCGGATACCACGGAGCTGTCACTGATGCGCAGTGCGATTTTCATGCCCTGGACCGTTGTCTGGCCCTGGCCCGATGCGATCTGAACGCTCACGGCACCCTTGGGTCCACCGGGATAGCATTCCACGGTGCCGTTCCACGTCCCATCGACCCCGGGCGGCCGGCGCGCCGCCGCTTCCTGCTGCTGCCGCCGAGCGTCGGCTTCGGCCTTGCGCCGCGCCTCATCGGCCGCACGGCGACGCTCCTCCTCCTGGCGCTGGCGGGTGTCCGTCTCGGCCTTGCGCCGCGCCTCGTCGGCGGCCGCACGGTGGCGTGCATCTTCTTCCTGGCGCTGGCGGGCATCCGCCTCCGCCTTGCGGCGCGCCTCTTCCTGGCGTTGCCGTGCGTCAGCCTCCGCCTTGCGCCGGGCGTCGTCTTCCTGCTGTCGCCGCGCCTCGGCTTCCGCCTTCCGGCGGGCGTCTTCGGCCGCCTGACGCTGGGCATCCTCCTGTCGCCGCCGCGCCTCGGCCTCGGCCTGGCGGCGGGCCTCTTCCTGTCGCTGCGCCTCGGCTTCGCTCTCCAGCTGCGCCTGTCGCTTGGCCTCTTCCTCGGCGCGACGCTTCGCTTCCTCTTCAGCCTGATGCCGCGCCTGCTCGACCCGCGCCCGTTCCTCCTCGGCGCGCCTCTGTGCTTCCCGCTCGGCCGCCTCGGCAGCCCGCCGTTCGGCTTCGGCGCGCTCGGCAGCCGCCCGCAGCTCGGCATCGCGGATATAGAGATAGCCGCCGGCGGCCGCGGCACCGACCACGACTAGGCCGATCGCGGCGGCGATGATCCAGCGCCGGGCGCGAACCGGGCGCGGTTGCGCGGGCGCAGGCCGGTGCCGGGAGATCCGCGTCGCCGAGCCTTCCGCGATCAGGTTCGGTGGCCGCGTCGGCGTCGATGCAGCCGGTCCCCTACCTTCGAATATACCCCGCCAGGCCGCGACCGTGGGCGGGCGGTCCTGTGCCTTGATCGCCAGTCCGGCATCGATGCCGGCCAGCAACTGGGCGGGATAGCGTCCGACAGCAGCCTGTGACGCCGGCACCAGCCGGTCATCCAGGAGCCGCTCCAGCGCCGTCGGCGGCATGGCGCCGGTGACGCATTGGTAGAGGGTCGCGGACAACCCGTAGATGTCCGTGTAGGGGCCCTGGGAAGTCGACGTGAACTGCTCGACGGCGGCGTAGCCGGGCGTATAGACCGCCGTCATGGCCTGCGTACGTCCGGCGATGGCAGCGCGCGCCGCGCCGAAGTCGAGCAGCGTCGGCCGCCCTTCGGCATCGAGCGTGATGTTCGACGGCTTGATGTCGCGATGCAGGATGCCGGTAGCGTGGACACGCTCGAGGCCGTCGAGCAGGGGCGGCAACAGGCTCTCCAACGCCGCTGGCGACAGCCGCCCGTCGCGCCGCAGCCGCGCCTCCAGCGTCTCGCCGCGCAACAGCTCCATCACCATGTAGGCGGTGCCGTTGGCTTCGAGGAAATCGTAGACGCGCACTACGGCCGGCGCGTTCTCGAACCGCGCCAGGGTCTGGGCCTCGGCCAGGAAGCGGTCTCGTCCCCAGCGGAAATCTTCGGCCAGCCGCGTCGAGCGTGGCATGACCTGCGTGCCGCCATGGCGGACAGCCAGCGCCGCCGGCAGATATTCCTTAACCGCGACAGCGCGGTCGAGCTGCTGGTCGTGCGCCCGGTAGGTGATGCCGAACGTGCCCTGCCCCAGCGTCTCGATCAGCTGGTAGCGCGCCAGCGCAAACCCGGTCGGCAGCGACACGAGATCGTCGCCGTCAGGGATCTCGCCTGATCGCAGAGGGGGGCCGGTGCGGGTGTCTTCCAAGTGCGGCTCCTCCGCCGTCGGACAGACAGCTGACGCACCACGGGATCATCGCAAAATGAGCGACTTCTCACAAGGTCGGGACGTCAGATTTCCGTTACAGGCGAATCTTCCGGCCCACGCCCAAAGGATATACGGAACGACGCCTATGGCCGAGCCTGGCGGCGCAATGTGCGCACACGATCGGCCGGGCGACCGCAGGAGACAGAGCCGATGGCAAGTCGAGGCGTCGCACGACGGACGCCCTGCGCCTCGGGCCGATCATGGACGTTCGCCGGGAGCTTGGAGCGCGGCCGCGATCAGGCCGTCAGCGGCCAGACCGAGAAACGCTGGCCATCGAGAAACTGGGCCGTTTGTGGCGATACCCGGCCGACCGGTGCCATCGCCGGCCCGGCCGCTTCCAGGGCAATGAACACCCGGCCGTTACGCCGGACCCAGGCGTCGCCCTCCTGCCACGGCACGTCGACCGCCAGGATGGCATGCCCGGGCATCGTCGCCATGGCGCTGAGGCGGCCGGGGGTCACCGCCCGCAGCACACACGCCAAGGCCACCGCCTTGCTGTCGCAGTCGCCGCGGTTTTGGTCGACCAGGTTGGGCGGCGGCGCGAAATCATAGCCGCCGTTGCGTACCCGATCGGTGAGCGCGTCGTAGGGAATGGCCTGGAAAAAAGACAGGGCGAGCGCCACGCGGGCGCGATCGTCGGCGCCGCCGGCGGCCGCAAGCAGCGCCTGGGCCAGAGGCCACATCGCGCGCACGTAGCGGCGCATGGCCGCGACATAGTCGACCCAGATCGTATTGCCGTCGATGCGGCGCAGATAGGCGGCCGTATAGCGCGTCCGAGCCTGCTCCAGCGTCTGCCTGATCTGCTGGCCGGCCTCGTTGAGCAGGTTCGGCGGCCCGCTCAGCCGATAGGAGACGCTGATGGTGTCGGCAGCCGACGGGCGTCGTTCGATTTCCAGCTTCACCTGCGCGAACGAGGCGGCGGACTGGCGTATGGACGCTTCGAGATAGTCGCGCATGGCGTCCAGCGAGAATTCGCGGAACAGTCGCGTGGCCGCGTCGATCTCGGCCGTCTGAAGGGAGAAGGAGATATCGCGCTCCCGCTGCTCATGATCGAGCCAGCGGATGCGGTACTGGCTGTAGGCGCCCGCGCGGTGGCGCTCGAACGACAGCTGGTTGGCCGCCGCCGGCCCAGCGCGCAGCGCGACCGGCAGCCCGGCAGCGGCCAGAAGCAGGTTGCGGCGCAGCAGATGCACGGGTCAGCGTCCCCGGAACACGGGCTTGCGCTTGTCCGTAATCGCGGCCAGCCCCTCGACCAGGTCCTCGGACAGCGCGCAGACGCGGATACGCCGGCGGATGGCAACCTCGTCGAACGTGCTGCGTGCGATGTCGTTGATCGACGCCTTCATGCCCGCCAGGGATAGCGGCGCCAGAGCGGCGATCCCGGCCGCCAGCCCGTCGACCTTGGCCGCAAAACCGGATCGCTCGACCAGCCAGTCGACATAGCCGATGCGCAACAGCTCCGCGTCGTCGAATTCCTCGGCAAGCAGCAGGAATCGCTTGGCGACGCCGGGACCGAGCCGCTCGGCGAAGCGGCGCAGGCCGCTGGGATAGTAATGCAGCCCCAGACGGCCGGCCGGCAGGAAGGCACGCATGCCGCGGATGCCGACGCGGAAGTCGCAGGCCAGCGCCAGGTCCGTGCCGCCGCCGTAGACGCTGCCGTTGAGGGCGCCGACGGTCGGCACCCGGCAGGC